>JABSRH010000026.1 GCA_013215175.1 Parvularculaceae bacterium
AAATTGTCAAATCCGCCGTCTCGTGCCATTCCCCCCGCATCCGAAATCAATGAGGCCTAAATCCATGAGCCATGTGTCGTCTTTTCTCCGCCGCCAGCAACGCTTGCAGCGGGAAACGCCCCCTTTGCCGCGTGCCCTCAACGAAGAATGTGGTGTCTTCGGGATTATCAATCACGATGGCCCGGCAAGCCAGAAAGTCGCGATGGGCCTGCATGCCTTGCAGCACCGGGGACAAGAAGGCGCCGGGATCACCACCTATTACGAGGGTGAGTTCCATCAGGCCAAAGAGCTCGGTCTCGTCGCTGACAATTTCACCGAGCAAAGCGTGTTCGACAACCTGCCGGGCACAGCTGGGATCGGGCACACCCGCTACTCAACGGCCGGCGGCGGCGGTGCGAAGAATTTGCAGCCGCTTTACGCGGACCTGGAAACCGGCGGGATCGCGCTGGCGCATAATGGCAACCTCACGAATAACCGCGTGCTGCGGCGGCGCCTAATCAATCGCGGCGCCATCTTCCACACGACGAGCGATTCAGAGCTGTTCATTCAGCTGACCGCGCTGTCGCGTGGCCTCAACATGAGTGAGAAAATCATCGACGCGGCTCGCGAGGTTGAAGGCGCGTTCGCCCTTGTCGTGCTGACTCGCGATGCGATGTACGGCGTGCGCGATGCTGTGGGCATTCGCCCGCTCGTCTTGGGCAAGCTGGGCGACTCGTATGTGCTAGCGTCGGAAAGTTGTGCGTTTGATCTGATCGGCGCAGAAGTCGTGCGCGATGTCGAACCAGGTGAGATGGTGATTTGCGGCCGTGATGGCTCGCTCGTCTCGCGCCGTTGGGCGGCCGAGCGCCTGGCGCGGCCTTGCATCTTTGAACTGATCTATTTTGCTCGGCCCAATAGCTTCGTGGACGGAGAAAGTGTCTACGAGATCCGCAAGCGCCTGGGCCGCACCATGGCGGAAGAGAGCCATGTGGAAGCGGATCTAATCTCGCCGATCCCCGACTCCGGCGTACCGTCGGCGATTGGCTACGCGCAGGCGAGCGGCGTGCCCTATGAGATGGCGCTGATCCGCTCGCACTTCGTCGGTCGGACCTTCATCGAACCGAGCCAACAGATGCGCGAGATGAAAGTGCAGCGAAAGCACTCCGCCAACATTGGGGTGGTCAAAGGCAAGCGCGTTGTCCTCGTGGATGACAGCTTGGTTCGCGGCACCACGTCGCGCAAAATCATCTCTATGCTGAGGGATGCGGGCGCGAAGGAAGTGCACATCCGCGTCGCGTGCCCGCCTATTCGTTTCCCAGACTTTTACGGCATCGACACGCCGAGCAAAGAAGAACTCTTGGCCCATGACCGCGATGTCGAGGATATGCGCCAGCTCATCGGCGCTGACACCTTGTCGTTCTTGTCACTCGATGGGCTCTATCAGGCCCTGGGCAAGGGCAAGCGTGACCAGACGCAACCAGCGTTCACGGATCATTGCTTTACCGGCGACTATCCGACTGCCAATCCCGACCACGACGATCGCGACAATGTGGTTCAGCAACTAAGCCTGCTGCGCGAGGCTCGCTGATTTAGTCTGTCAGCAGGTTGCCGGTGCGCTCTGGCAGTATCTCACGGCCGGCGACTTTACCGATGACCTTGTCCGGCCAAGCCCAGCGCTGGTCGTGCCGGGCGAACATCACACCATCCGTGGTCGCTAGGACGTCAGCCACTTCACCGTTGCGAGGAGAAATGATCTGCGCCAGCACATCGCCTTCACGAACCGTGTCGCCGAGCCGCGCTTTGTAAACCACCAGACCCTCAGCAGGTGAGCGCACCTGCTGCATGGCGCGGATGGGATAAGCATCACAAAGAAGTCGAGGGCGCGAACCGGGCTCATCATCGATCAGCCCACGGCGCATCAAAAAACGAGCCAAGGCGCGCGCATCGTGATCGGCGGCGTTATGGCTCACGTCGTTATTGGAGCGCAGCTCTACTGTCGCCGACAAGCAAGCATGCGGAATGTCGTGATCAGGGAAAGTCGCTCTGAGCGCTGACCATGCATGGCCGCATGCTTCGTCAAAGGGATTTCCGCCCGACTCGTCGCCGAGCAGAATGGCCCGCGCATCGATGTCGGCTGCGAGATCTTGCGCATTGGGCCAATTCTCGACGTCCACATAGAGATGCATGTGGGCTTCATTGTCCGCATGGATATCAAGCACGATGTCGGCGTCACAGGCCTCGTGGATCAGTAGACGCTGCATCGCCTTGAACGCGTCAGGAGCATCGAGCTTTGACGTGGCCTTTCGCATCGCCTTGCGGATGATCGCAACGTTCTCGGCCGGGTCATCACCGAGCTTGCTGGCGATCTTGTCTTTGATCAGTTCGGCCAGTTCGGGATAGCCGCGATTGAAGTTCCGGTCTGAGCCTCGCTCCACCCGGCCCATCAAGTAGCCACCCTCAGTTTGCGAGAGACCAATCGGATTGCATGTCGGCACGAGGACAATCTCGCCCAGAAGACGCCCCTGCTCCGCATACTGCTCTAAAATCGCAGCCAGCTTGGTGAGCACGAGCATACCGGGCAGCTCATCAGCGTGGAGGCCAGCCTGCAGATAAGCCTTGGGCCCCTCGCCTTGGGGCCCGAAGCGCAGGAACTCCACCGGAGGATAGGCCTTCGCGCCATCGCGCGGCAGCTCATGCACCTCGCGGCGGACGGTGTAGGAAGTTGGCGTCACGGTGTTGAGATCAAGCATGGTGCAATCCTCTTTCCCTATTCCCATTTGTTGCGGCTCAAGCGATTGGGTTCCTGAGTGCCCGACGCGAGCGCGACAGTCATTTCAGCTTTACATTCGTCGCGTGAACCCCTGTCTTGCAGTGCAATATCGGGCCTTGTCAAAGGGTGAACCCGAGGAACAGTTTGAGGAGCGTCACGCATGAAAATCCTGCTCACGCGTGTGTATGTCGGACCTAACGTCTACGAGAAAGAACCACTCGTCCGTCTAGAGGTGGACTTTAGTGCCCATAAATCAACACGGTTTGGTGATTATGGCGGCGCCGTCGCGGAACGCTTGCTGACCGCTCTGCCCGGACTGGAGCAGCGCCGTGTCAGTGACGACGCCACCGCTGGTGATATTTTGCGCAAAGGCGACTGCCACCTCGGTGAGGCATTTGCCTGGATCGCTGTGGGCTTGCAGGCCCAAGCTGGCGCGCGCGTGGACCTGGCGCGGTATGTGGCAGGTGACGATGACCATCACGGCCACGTCTTGTTTAGCTATCTGTCCCGCTCAACGGGCCTCGAGGCGGGCGATCTGGCTCGACTGATCCTCCTTGAGCTGATCGATCCGCTGGAAGACAAGCCGTTCTCGATCCGCGAAGAGATCGCCGACTATGTTGATTTCGCAAGCCGCCGGGTTCTCGGCCCCTCGGGTCAGGCCCTGGTCGATGCAGCGGAGGAGCGCGGCATTCCTTGGCTGCGCCTCAACGATGCGAGCCTGATCCAGCTGGGCCAAGGCAAGTATCAGAAGCGTATCGAGGCCGCGCTGACCAGCGAAACTGGCTGCATCGCGGTAGATCTAGCCAAGGACAAAGAGACGTCGCTGGAGCTTCTGCGCGACCTGGGCCTACCGGTGCCTGATCAGTACTACGCACGGAACATTGATGCCGCTGTGCGGGCCGCCGAGAAGATCGGTTACCCCGTGGTGGTGAAGCCTTCCGACGGCAACCATGGCCGCGGTGTCTCCGTGAACCTTCAGACGCCTGAAGAAGTCGAAGACGCCTTCGACCTCGCCGCAACACACGGTTCCGGTGTGCTCGTCGAGCAGATGATCGACGGCGACGACCACCGTATCCTGGTTATCGACGGCAAGCTTTGCGCTGCGGCCCGACGGTTGCCGGCCCACGTGGTGGGCGATGGTACATCGACCATTCGTGAGCTGATCGACGTGGTCAACCAAGATCCCCGACGCGGTGTCGGCCACGAGAACATGCTCACCCGACTGGGCACAGGCCCGCGGGAAGAAGAACTTCTGTCGGAGAAGGGCTATACCTTCGACAGCGTTCCCCCTGCGGACGAGATGGTGTTCTTGCGCAAGACGGCGAACCTCTCCACCGGTGGCACAGCAATCGATGTCACTGACGTGATCCACCCGGATAACAAGATCATGGCGGAGAAGGCCATCAAAGCCATCGGCCTCGATATTGGCGGCGTCGACTTTCTGACCACGGATATTACGCGCAGCTACCGCGACACAGGCGGGGCGATCTGTGAGATCAACGCTGGCCCAGGCATCCGCATGCACATCGCGCCATCCGAAGGCGAAGCGCGCGACGTGGGCGGGGCCGTGATGGACATGCTGTTTCCCGGCGATGCACCGAGCCGCATTCCCGTGGCGGCCCTCACCGGCACAAACGGCAAGACCACGACCGCGCGCATGCTGGCGCACGTCCTCAAGATGGCGGGCCACGTGGTCGGCCAGACGAGCACGGACGCTGTGATGATCGACGGCAACGTCTCGATCAAAGGCGACATGACCGGGCCATTCTCTGCCGGTATCGTGCTGCGTGACCCCGATGTGGATATGGCCGTGATGGAGACCGCGCGAGGCGGGATCGTCCGTGCAGGTCTTGGTTATAAGACTTGCGATGTTGGCGCCGTCCTGAACGTGAGCTCGGATCACCTGGGGCTTGGCGGCGTCGATACCCTCGACCAACTCGCTGAAGTGAAGCGCCTCGTGGTCGAGGTTGCGCAAGACACGGCTGTGTTGAACGCGGACAATATCTACACGCTCAAGATGGCTGCGCACACGCCGGCGAAGAACATTTGCTACGTGTCGATGAACCCGAACAATCGGATCGTCCGTGAGCATATCAAGCTCGGCAAGCGTGCCTTCGTCCTTGAGAAGGGCGTGAACGGCGATCAGATCATGCTCTATGATCACGAGAGCCAAACACCGTTGATCTGGACGCACCTCATCCCGGCAACCCTTGAGGGCAAAGCCCGGCACAATGTCGAGAACGCGATGTTCGCGGCGGCCATGGCCTATTCGCTCGGCCTGAGCCTCGATCAAATTCGCTCGGGTCTACGGACGTTCAACAACTCGTTCTACCAGTCGCCAGGCCGGATGAACGTGTTCGATGAGCACGGCTTCCGCGTCATCCTCGACTACGGCCACAACGAAGCTGCCATCGGATCGATGGTGGATGTGGTCAATCAATTGGAGACCAAGGGCAAGCGTACGGTGTGCGTGACCTGCCCCGGTGACCGTCGGGACGAGGATATCGAAGCCATCGGTCGCGTGATTGCCGGTAACTTTGATCAATACCTTCTGCACACCGATGATGACCGGCGCGGTCGTGAAGAAGGCGCGATACAGCAGATCATGGCGGATGAGCTGAAGCGCCAAGGCGTGGACCCGTCGCAGATCGAGATCATGGCCAGCGAGCTCGAGTCCGTTGAGCAAGGCCTGGCTCGTGCGAAGCCCGACGACCTCGTGCTGATGTTCTGCGGCACCATCACCCGCGCATGGAAAACGATCATCCACTTCAAGCCGGAGCACCGAGCCGAGGAGCGCTCTGCCGAAGAGATTGCGCAAAAAAATCTCGAAGCGGAAATTGATGTGCCTGACGGTTACACCATAGTCTCGGACGAACGCGGCGTGAGGCTTTCGCCGCTCACCTGAGCCGAGGTCATCGAGCATGTTGCCACTGAGCCCCTCTTCCCGAGGGCGGTCGAACCCGAACCTGAAGTTCGCCATCATTGGCGGGCGGCTGGAGGATGACAACCGTCAGGTCTACCGCGAGATGCGGCGCTTGAGCGGGGGGAAGATCTTGGTCTTCCCCACGGCCTCGTCTGTCCCCGACGAGGTGGGTGAAGAACAGGTCGATGTCTTCCGTATGCACGGTTTCGAAACCGAGCTGATGATGGTGACCGACGAGAACTATCGCGACACCGCCTTTGACCCCGCCATGATCAAGAAGGTGGAGGAGTATGGCAGTGTCTACTTCACCGGCGGTGATCAATCGAAGCTGCTGGCCGCGCTCAAGCCTGGCGGCAAAGAGACACCACTTTTGAAAGCCATCCGCACTGCCCACAAAAATGGCGGCTTACTTGCAGGCTCGAGTGCTGGCGCGGCAATGATGTCCGTGCCGATGATCGTGGGCGGCACCTCTTATGAGGCGATGTTCCACGGCTATACCGAAGATGCTGATGAGCCCGGCCTGTTGCTGGGCAAAGGGCTTGGCTTCTTCCCTTATGGCCTTGTTGATCAGCACGTCATCAAGCGCGGCCGGTTGGCCCGTATGGTGGTGGCGTTGAGCCATACACGGACGAAGCGAGCGTTCGGCGTTGATGAGAACACCGCCATGATCATCGATGGCAAGCACGGCCAGGTGGTGGGCGAGTACGGTGTGTTCTTCATCGATGCGCGCGAAGCGAAGCTCAACCCTGCCGACAATACCTTCGATAATGTGCGGCTGTCCTATGTTGACGATGGCGACGAGTTTACACTGCCAGGGTTCACCGTGCAGCCCGCGGAGAGCAAACGCCGGGTACGGAAGACTGAGATCGCTTATCGTGCCCCGGCGCGGTCGCACCGCAACGCGTTTGGCGCCTATGCGCTTTACGACCTGATTGCCCGTCTGGTGCTGGGTGATCAGGCTTCCTATTCCAGCGATAGCTTGCTCGCGACGGATCCTAAGACCAGCCGCGTGGCGCGCGCGACGGTGACCCGCAAGAAGGGCGTCAGCCGCTGCTTGGTGTCAACGCCTGCCGATGGCCTGCGGATGACCGCGCTTCGCATGCGTCTCTCGCTCGAGGTGGACGAGCAGCTCAGCACGGGTGTGGAAAGCGGGGACGATCGCAGTGCCCGGTCGCTTGGCATGGACCTGAACGAGCGCTCACGGATTATTCTGTTGGGCTCTTCGCCCCTCTACACCGAGCCGCAGGACCAGAAGGACTTCCTCCGTACCCTAGGCGATGGCCCCGTTGGTGTACTGGCGGCTGCTTCTGCTGAAGCCAAGCGGACGGCGGGGGAGCATGTGCAGTTCTTCAAGGACCATGGCATCGACGCCATCGACCTGGGGATCACCATCGATAATGTTGACTACGCTGCGAAAGATACGGACCTCCTGGATCGGATCGAGGATATGCGGACGATCTTTCTATGCGGCGGCAACCAGATCCGGCTGGTGGAGACGCTGCTGCATCGCGGCGAGGAAAGCGCCGTGCTACGCGCTATTGCGAGCGCCTACAGCCATGGTGCCACCATCGTCGCCTCCAGCGGTGCCGTATCGGCCCTCTCGAGGCTGATGATCGCTGGAGGGTCGTCCTACGAAGCGATGCGCTACGGCGTGGCGTCTGATCTTGGCCACCAAGGCCTGGTTATCCAGGAAGGCTTGGGTCTGCTGAAAGCCGGTGTTGCCGATCAGAACCTCATCTCCGGTCGGCGTCTCGGTCGCTTGATCAGTGCGTGTGCTGAAGAGAATGAGGCGTTTGGCGTTGGCGTTTGTGATGAGAGCGCGGTGATCGCGACGAAGTCCAGCCGCGAGCTGACCGCTGCGGGTCGCCACGGCTTTGTGCTTGTCGACACGTCGAGCTCTGACATGCGCCAGGGCCAAGACGGCTTCGTGGCCAAGGATGTTCGTGTTCGGATGTTTGCGCCCGGCGACAGGGTGAACCTGACCACGGGGCACATCGAACGCGCCTCTGATCCTGCTCGGTCCAGCGATCTTTTTGAACGCATGATCAGCGATGTGATGCGCGAGGGCATCGATTTGGATGACGACAAAGCCGATCATTCAGACCGCCATGCCATCCGTATACGACTTCGCCGCGAGGAGACCCTCACGGCGATGCTTGATCTTGAATGCTCTAGGGAAGAACACGACGACTGACACGTTGTCCGTACCAGTCGCTTGTGGGGCTTAGCCGCCGAAATCGTCGAGCATGATGTCTTCGCGATCAACGCCCAGGTCGAGGAGCATGTTGATCACAGACTGGTTCATGATCGGTGGACCACACATGTAGAACTCGCAGTCCTCAGGTGCTGGGTGGTTCTGCAGATATTCGTGCAGCAGGACGTTGTGGATGAAGCCGGTATAGCCACTCCAATCATCCTCAGGCAGAGCATCGGACAGGGCGACGTGCCACTCGAAGTTCTCGTTCTCAGCATCGAGCTTGTCGAAGTCCTCGACGTAGAACATCTCGCGCTTGGAGCGGGCACCGTACCAGAAGCTGATCTTACGATTCGACTCCAGACGACCGAGCTGGTCGAAAATGTGGCTCCGCATGGGTGCCATGCCAGCACCACCGCCGACGAAGACCATTTCTTTCTTGGTCTCACGAGCGAAGAACTCACCGAACGGGCCGGAGATCGTCACCTTGTCGCCTGGCTTCAGGTTGAAGATGTAGGATGACATTTGGCCCGGCGCGATGCCCTCGCTGCCTGGAGGCGGCGACGCGATCCGGACGTTGAGCATGATGATGCCCTTCTCATCCGGGTAGTTAGCCATGGAATAAGCGCGCTCGATGGGTTCGTTGACCACCGACTCGTACTGCCAAAGATTGAATTTGTCCCAGTCCGGACGATATTCTTCTTCAACGTCAAAGTCGCTGTACTTCACGTGGTGCGCTGGTGCGGCGATCTGGATGTAGCCACCCGCGCGGAAGTTCACGTCTTCGCCTTCTGGCAGTTTCAGCACCAGCTGCTTGATGAAGGTGGCGACGTTGCCGTTGGAAACGACCTCGCATTCCCACTTCTTCACGCCGAAGACCTCTTCAGGCACCTCGACTTGCATGTCTTGCTTCACCGCGACTTGGCACGACAGGCGGTCACCGCCTGCGGCCTCACGCTTGGTGATGTGGCTTTCCTCCGTCGGGAGAATAGAGCCGCCACCTTCGTGGATCTTCACCCGGCACTGGGCGCAGGTGCCGCCGCCACCGCAAGCGGAGGGCACAAAGAGCTTTTGCTCAGCCAAGGTCTGGAGCAGCTTGCCGCCAGCTGGCACAGAGATCGTCTTCTCACCATTGATGGTGATGTTGACGTCACCGGTGGAGACCAGCTTCGAGCGCGCTGCCATGATGATGCCCACGAGGGCCACAACGATCAGCGTAAAGAGAAGAACGCCAAGACCAAAGGTTTCCATGGTCTATCTCCCTTAAAGCTTGATACCGCCGAAGGACATGAAGGCGAGCGCCATCAGACCAGCGGAGATGAAGGTGATGCCGAGGCCTTGGAGACCATCGGGAATATCGGAATATTTGAGCTTCTCGCGCACGCCCGCCATCGCCGTGATAGCAAGGGCCCAACCGAAGCCTGAGGACAGACCGTAGGTCATCGATTCAGCCAGGTCGTAGTCACGCTCAACCATGAAGAGCGAACCACCCAGGATGGCGCAGTTCACGGTGATCAGTGGGAGGAACACGCCGAGGGCGTTGTAGAGCGGCGGGAAATACTTATCGAGGACCATCTCAAGGATCTGCACGAGGGCCGCGATGACGCCGATATAGGAAATCAGCCCAAGGAACGACAGGTCAACATCCGGGAAGCCGGCCCAGGCCAAGGCGCCGGGTTTGAGCAGGTACGTGAGGATCAGATTGTTCGTGGGCACCGTGAGGGCCTGCACGATCATCACCGAGATCCCCAGGCCAATGGCCGTGGCGATCTTTTTCGAGACGGCAATGAAAGTACACATGCCGAGGAAAAACGAGAGGGCCAAGTTCTCGACGAAAATGGCCTTCACCGCGATGGAGAGGAGGTTTTCCATCAGTGTTGCTCTACCGCTTGAATGACATATTCACGTTGTTCCACCTGCGCAGGCTTCCAAGCACGGATGGCCCAGATGAGCAGTCCGATGACGAAGAAGGACGAAGGCGGAAGAAGAAGGAGGCCGTTCGGCACATACCAACCACCATTGGTCACGGTGGGTAGGACAGTGATGCCGAACAGGGTGCCGGAACCGAACAGCTCACGGATGAAACCGACGGTCATCAGGATGAGGCCATAGCCGAGGCCGTTGCCTACACCGTCGATGAACGACGCGATCGGCGGGTTCTTCATGGCGAACGCTTCGGCGCGGCCCATCACGATGCAGTTGGTGATGATCAGGCCCACGAAGACCGAGAGGGTCTTGGAGATCTCAAACGCGTACGCCTTGAGCAGCTGGTCCACCATGATCACCAGCGAGGCGATCACGACCATCTGCACGATAATCCGGATCGAGCCAGGGATCTGGCTACGGATCATCGAAATGAACATCGAGGAGAAACCGGTCACAACCGTCACAGCGAGCGACATCACGAAAGCCACTTGCAGCGATGAGGTCACGGCGAGGGCCGAGCAGATGCCCAGCACCTGAAGAGTGATCGGGTTGTTGTCGACCATCGGATCGACGAGCAGATCTCTTTTGGTCTGAGCCATTAGACGTCTCCCGCTTTCAAGCGTTCGAGGAAAGGTTCGTACCCGGTGTCACCCATCCAAAAGCGCACCAAGTTGTCGACGCCGTTCGACGTCAGCGTGGCGCCGGACAGACCGTCCACGTAGTAATCAGCACCAGCAGGCGGTGCGTTCTTCGCCACCGTAATGGCGAGCTCGCCCTCATCCGTGCGCAGACGCTTGCCGCTCCACAGAGCTTTCCAGCGAGGGTTGTCGACCTCAGCACCGAGGCCTGGCGTTTCGCCGTGCTCGTAGAATTGCAGGCCGAAGATGTCGTTGCCGTTCTCTTCGAGGGCGATGAAGCCGTAGAGCGTGGACCATAGACCATAGCCGTGGATCGGCAGCACCACCTTGTCGACAGAGCCGTCTTCGTTGCGCAGCAGGTACACGGTGACAAAGTTGCCGCGACGACCGATCCCCGCAGGGTCGTCGTCGAGCGACGTAGACGTCGCCGGATCATCCGCGACTGCACGATCATCGAAGGTGGCGAGGTCGAAGTCTTCGCTGAACTCACCGGTGTCGACATTCAGAATACGCGGCTCAAAAGCTTGGAAGGCTTCGGTCACGTCGGTGCCGGCCTCATAGACGCCGGCCACCTGGAGGATGTTGATCTGACGATCGCGCAGCTTGTTCACTTCCTGCAAATCGCGAAGCGAGACGGCGACGGACGACACAGCCATGGAGGCGACCAAGCAGAGCGTCACCGCGACGATGACGGTCTTCACCGGCGAGTCCGCTGGCATCGCCAGGAACTTGCCGAGGAAGCCTTTAGGTTCGTTATTGGCTTCAGGCATAACGACGGGCCCTCCGCTGGATGTTCGCTTGAACGACGAAGTGGTCGATCAGCGGTGCAAAGACGTTACCGAAGAGGATCGCGAGCATCATGCCTTCGGGGAAGGCCGGGTTGATGACGCGGATCAGGACCACCATCACACCGATGAGGCCGCCATAGATCCAACGGCCAAGGTTCGTGTGCGAAGCAGAAACCGGCTCGGTGACCATGAAGGCGAGACCGAAGGCGTAACCACCAATCACAAGATGCCAATGCCAGGGCATCGCGAACATTGGGTTGGTGTCAGAGCCGATCAGGTTGAGCATCGTCGAGAAGCCGATCATGCCGAGCAAACAGCCCGCCACCATGCGGTAGTTGGCGATCTTTGTGATCAACAAGAAGGCAAGGCCGATGAAGCAGGCGAGCGCGGAGGTCTCACCGATGCAGCCTTGGACCAGGCCAACAAAGGCATCCATCCAGGTCACGCCGTATTCGGGCAACGCCTCATAGCCTTCCGAGGCTGACACAGCCAGCGCGGTGGCGCCTGAGAAACCATCGACTGGTGTCCAGATGGAGTCGCCTGACATGTACGCCGGATAGGCGAAGTAGAGGAACGCTCGACCCGTCAGGGCTGGGTTGAGGAAGTTCTTCCCGGTACCGCCGAAAACCTCTTTGCCGATCACGACACCGAAGATGATGCCGAGCGCCACCTGCCAAAGCGGCACATCCGGAGGCATGATCAGTGTGTAGAGCATCGAAGAAACGAGGAAGCCCTCGTTCACTTCGTGCTTGCGTACCACGGCGAAGAGGACCTCGCAGATACCGCCTGCCACCAAGGTAGTGATGTAGATCGGCAGGAAGTACAGGAAGCCGTGGACGATGTTGGCAAACGCATTGTCTGGGTTCAGACCGATGCCGAAGGCGTTAAGGATCGCCACGCGCCAACCTTCAGCGCCGTAGGTCCCAATCGCGGTGTTGGTCTGCCAACCGACATTATGCATGCCGACGAGGATGGCCGGGATGGTCGCGATCACGACATAGGTCATGATCCGCTTCATATCGATGTGAGAACGCGCGTGCGGCGCTACGGTGGTCACGGTCTTCGGTGTGTAGAAGATCGACTCGACCATTTCGTAGACGGGGAAGTAACGCTCCCACTTGCCGCCCTTCGTGAATTGCGGCTCGAGCTGGTCAAAGAATGCACGGATGCCCATGACTAGCCTTCCTTCTCAATCTTGGTGAGGCAATCGCGCAGGGCGATGCCGTACTCATACTTTGCGGGGCAAGCGAAGCCGACGAGGCTCAGGTCCTCTTCATCGAGTTCCATCACGCCGAGCGACTGGGCCACATCGGTGTCCATGACGAGCAGCGCGCGAAGAAGCTGCGTAGGCAGATAATCCTGCGGCATCAGCTCTTCGAACGTGCCCAGCGGCACCATGGCACGACGACCACCGTTGAGGTTCGACGTCAGCGGATAGCTCTTCTTGGCAAAGGCCGAGCCCAGCACCGGCTGGAAGGCGAACTTGTGGATCATCGGACGGATCCAACCGAAGGCGTTCTGCTGGCGATCTTCTTCGATCACGGTGACCTGGCGAGCGTATCGGCTGAGGTAAGCGGCGGCCTGTTCGGGCGCCGATTTACCACTAAGGATCGAACCCGAGATGATCCGCACAGGGGTGTCCGCTTGGAATTCGTTGACGGTCAAATCGCCCAGCGAGGCACCCATCACGGTGCGGATGAGGCGCGGTTTGTCGATCAACGGACCGGCCAGCGAGATTACACGCTCAGCATCAAGATGACCCGTCGCCAGAAGACGGCCGATCGCGATGACGTCTTGGTAGCCAATGGTCCAGACGCTTTGCTCAGCGGCTGGCGGCTCGAGGAAGTGGATGTGCGTACCTGACAAGCCCGCCGGGTGCGGACCCGTGAAGCCAGCTAGCTCAACGCCTTCAACGTTTTGGCCAGGGGCGTCGTGGCCAGTCTCTACACAGAGGTAGGTCTTGCCGCCGCTCAGTTTCTGGACCGCCGCCAGGCCACGCTCAAAGTCGGCAGCAGCCTCGGCCAGCACCACAGCGGGGCTCGGCGCCAAAGGCTCTGTGTCCATGGCGTTGACGAAAATAGCCTGCGGCGTGGCAGCTGTGTCAGGCACCTTCGAATAAGGGCGCGTGCGGAACGATGTCCAAAGGCCCGAGGCCGCGAGCTTGGTCTTAAGACCATTCGCAGTCTCAGCATCGCCAACGGATGCGAAATCAACGGGTTCTGCCGCAGCCGCATCCACCTCGATCTCAACACTCACCAAGGCGCGGCGATAGCCACGATTGACCGCGGAGACCCGACCGGAAACCGGCGCGGCGACGAAGACATCAGGCGTATCTTTGTGGGCGAAGATCGGTGCACCGGCACCAACCACATCACCTTCCTGGACGGAGAGGCGCGGCTTCAGGCCGATGTAGTCAGAACCTAGAACCGCCACCGTACGGATGGTGGGGCCATCCTCGATCACCTGCTCAGGCTTTCCATGGACCGGAAGGTCAAGACCCTTGCGAAGTTTGAACG
Organism: Parvularculaceae bacterium; assembly: GCA_013215175.1. Classification (GTDB taxonomy): domain Bacteria; phylum Pseudomonadota; class Alphaproteobacteria; order Caulobacterales; family Parvularculaceae; genus Parvularcula. The sequence continues at coordinate 13,735 of JABSRH010000026.1, forward strand.
TTTTCAACCGACTTGGCTCCTAACTCGCCAATCTAACTCTAGCCGTGCGTCAGAACGGCCCGGGGGCCGATAGCCAATTCGACGCCGCTCAACAATCGAATTCGGCATGCTCTGCGACTCTTTTTTTGCAGTGCAGTAAAGTTGGGGTAGGCGATTTTGTCGCACGTCCTTTTCTCAGATCGAAAAAGCCCGCAGGGAACAAAACCATGATGCGCCGCGTTTTCATCCTCGTCTTCGCCCTGCTCTGCACGGCGTGCCAACCGGCACCCCAAACCCTGACGATTGAGGGAGAAGCCATGGGCTCCAACCTTCGCGTCGTGGTCGTCGATCCCAGCGGCGAAGCCGACAAAAGGACAATCGAGCTCGCGATCGAAGAAACTGTAGTACAAGTCAATAGCCGTTTCTCCAACTGGCATGCCGATTCGGAGGTCTCGCTCTTCAATCAAGCGACGACCAACGAACCCATCAAAATCTCAAAAGAGTTCCAAGCCGTTATTGAACAGGCGAATGCGATACATTTAACCAGCGACGGGCTATTGGATATCACTCTAGGCCCGCTGGTGGAGCTGTGGGGCTTCGGCTCCAAGGGCGGACGCAACGACCCGCCCAGCGATGAGGCCATCGCCGAGACCCTCCAAAAAGTCGGCCAGATGAAGGTCCTTACGCTGGATCCAGAGGCCGGAACGCTGGCCAAGGCCTATCCCGAAACCGCCATCTACCTGGCGGCCATCGCGAAAGGGACAGGCATCGATGCCATCGCCCAAACCGTGCGCAACATGGGTTTTGACAACCTGATGGTAGAGGTCGGTGGTGACCTGGTGGCCTATGGTGATGGACCCAGTGGCGACGGCTGGCGGATTGGCATTGAACGACCCGATTCGCTGACCCGCGCCCTCGAAGAGATCGTGAAGCTGTCAGGCCTCGGCATGGCAACATCGGGCGACTATCGGAACTACTTCGAGGAAGACGGCGTGCGTTACTCGCATATCCTCGACGCCAGCACCGGCAGGCCGATCACCCATGCGACCGCCTCCGTCACGGTGCTAGCGGAAACCGCGGCGGAAGCTGACGCTTGGGCCACGGCCTTGCTGGCGCTAGGTAGCGAGCGCGGTCTCTTCATTGCTGAAGAGCAAGGCTTAGCGGCCTTGTTCATCAATCGCAGGCAGGATAGTGCGGGCGCCGAGTTCGAGCATCTCGCGACTTCGACGTTCGAGGGGCTGCTCGCCCGCAAGAAGGACTAAACCGTGGCCACTTTTGTTTTTGCCTTTGGTCTCTTGGCGCTGATCATGCTTGGCATGGCCATCGGCGCGATGGTCATGGGCAAGACCATCAAGGGTAGCTGTGGCGGTCTGAACGCCGTTGCCGGCGCCGATAAGTGCCTTGTCTGCAAAAAACCGGTGGATCCTGACAGCCCTCTTCACGAGCGTCTGAACTGCCCACGGGCCAAGCAGATGACCGACCGGATGGGCATCGAGGCCAGTTCCTAGTCGGTAGGCTCTAGCCTCCCCGAACCGGCACAAACGCCACGGTTATCAACGAACTAGCGGCGACTAGGCCGTAAACCCATGCCTTCCAAGCTGGGCCCTCAGCCTTCCAGTTCCGGCGGTACTGATAGCCCGCCACGACACCCAAAACAAAGATGGACGTGGCCAGGGCCGGGGTCAGATGAGCAGTTTCGGTCAACAAAGAGCCTTTCGAGTCAAGCTATTCCAAGCATAGGATCAGTGATACGATACGTCACAGAAACGACATATGCAGGGAGTGGAACCATGAGAGCACCGACGAGTTATGCCGGACCGCGCGCGAGTGACAATGAGCGGGTCCATACGATGAGCCAATCCGCCGCGAGCAATACCTCAGCCGATTTCGGCACCGTCGAGAAGCTGATCGAGAAAAAGGGCGGCAGCATCATCTCCGTGAGCCCGCACGACACCATCAAGGACACGGTGGACCTGCTGCGTGAAAAACGCATTGGTGCGGTGCTGGTCTTATCGGCATCAGGCCAGCTGCAAGGCATCCTCTCCGAGCGCGACATCGTTCGTAAGCTCTCCACGGAACCGAACTTCGACATCAACCAGCCGGTTGAAGAGCTGATGACCCGCAAGGTGAAAAGCTGTGCGCCGAACGAGCCGCTGTTCTCGGTGCTGCGAACGATGACTGAAGGCCGCTTCCGCCACATGCCTGTCATGGACGGCGGCAAGCTCCTCGGCATGGTGACCATCGGTGACGTGGTGCACTTCCGCCTCAACGAGCTGGAGCATGAGACGGTTCAGCTGAAGCAGATGATCGTCGGCTAACGGCCGCTCACCGCGAGTGTTAAGGCCCGCTCACGGATAGTCTGTGAGCGGGCTTTTTTATGCACTGGCACGCGACTTGGCCAGAGCGCGGCTCCAGACCATCGCGTTGACGAGGGCGAGACCCGCGAGGCCACCCCAGAACAGGATCGTAAATTGCTGCTCCACCACGCCGATGGGCGAGAACAGGAGATAGAGGCCCACCACACAGGAGAAGAGCGTTACCGACACGGGCATCGAGAAACGCCACGGTGATAGTTCAACCTCGCCGGTGGGCTTGAACGACCACGGCTCCGAGCGCGGCGCTAGGACGCCGGCCACGAGCATGATCGCGATCTCGATACCGAATAGGATCGCATACTGATGAAGGAAGTGGAGCGTGATCGTGTCATCGAAGACGAAGCGCAACAGGCCGTATGCGATGACATGGAAGACGATGACGATCTTCGCGCCAATCGCGGGCGCCCGGCGGTTGAAGAGACCGACAATGACGATCGCAACGATAGGAATATTGTAGAAGCCCGTGAACTTGCGAACGATCTGCCAAAGGCCTTCCGGCGCGAAGTAGAGCATCGGCGCCACCACGAACGAGAAGAGCGCGATGCCCACACTGGCGATTTTCGCTGTACGGACGAGCTCCTCGTCGCTGAGCTCCCTACCCTTCAATGGCGCCCAGAGGTCGAGGCAGAATAACGTCGCGGCGCTGTTGAGCAGCGAGTTGAACGAGCTGAACACCGCGCCCAGCAAGACCGCTAAGAAGAAGCCGAACATGTAGGTGGGCAGAACATCCTCGATCAACTTCGGATAGGCTTGGTCGATGGTGGCCAGCCCAGGTCCGTAGAGATGGAAGGCGATGACGCCGGGGATCATCATCAGGAACGGCACCAGCACCTTGAAAAAACCCGACAGCAGGACGCCCTTCTGGCCCTCCGCGAGGTTCTTGGCCGCCAGGGTCCGCTGGATAACATATTGGTTGGTACACCAATAAAAAAGGTTGGCGAACAGCATGCCAGTGAAGAGAGTCGCGAACGGCGTGGGATCGTTCGGCCCGCCGATCGCGTTGAGCTTCTCGGTGTTCTCGGACGTGATCTTGCCAATACCCGCGGCGAAGTTGCCCTCGCCGAGTGCCATCAGACCTAGGACGGGGACCAGCACGCCGATGATGAGGAGGCCTACGCCGTTCATGGTGTCGGAGACAGCCACAGCCTTCAGTCCACCGAAGATCGCGTAGATCGAGCCCACCATGCCGATCACGACCATGGTAATTACCAATGACGGGAAGTAGCCCATGTTGATGATTGACGGCACATCGAACAGCTGCAGAACGGCCACGGTACCAGAATAAAGGACCGACGGAATGGTGATCAGGCCATAGCCCAGCATGAAGAGTATGACCGTGTACCGACGGACATCATCGTCGTAGCGAGAATTCAGAAATTCTGGCAGCGTGGTGAAGGCCCCTGCCAGGTACTTGGGCAAGAAGATGAGCGCCATGGCGATGGTGGCTACCGCGGCGGTCACCTCCCACGCCATGCTCGACAAATTGAACCCGTAAGCCGACCCGTTGAGGCCGATCAATTGCTCCGCTGACAGATTGGTCAAGAGCAGCGTGCCGGCGATGAATGTGCCGCCAAGGCCGCGTCCCGCCAGGAAGTAGCCGTCTTTCGTATCGACCTCACCTCGGGTCTGAAAATAGGAAATGATCGCCACCAGAGCCATGAAGGCGGCGCAAGTGGACAGGGTAAAGACGAGATCAGAGGCGGACATCGGTGAGGCTCACGCTTTGGATACGGGGGCTCTTTTTGGCGTGAGGCCAGAGCCCAACAAACGCTGAAAACGAAAAAGGAGGGCACAGCGGCCCTCCTTCCTCAATAGGAACGCTTAGCGTCCACGGATCATTAGAAGTTGCCCGTGAACTGAACACCCCAGCGACGGTCAGCATCGCGCGGGATCTGATACCGGAAGCCGTCACCCGAATAGGTGGTGGCGAAGGTCTCATCCAACAGGTTCCGGCCGAGGAGCGCGACACGGTACTGATTGTCGTTGAACGACAGACCGATGTTCAGGTCCAAGAGGTCGTAGCCTGGCAAGAAGCCGACTGGGTTCTCGGTGCCGTCATTGTTTGGCAGCAGCGAGACCTGGTCATCGATGCGCGACCAGACAACGTTCGTGAAGAACGTCGTGTTGCTGTTGATCGGCTGCTCATAGTTTGCCGTGTACGTATAGTTGAAGTCAGGCGAGAACAGCAGGTCGAGACCTGAACGATCCGAACAGTTGGCCGGGGCCATGCCGGTGCCTGGGTCGACGGGGCAGTTGAACTCGTCGATAACTGCATCGTTCCAAGCCAGAGCCGCCGTGAAGGTCAGGCTGTCCGTCGGGCTCCACGAAGCGTCGACTTCAACACCTTCTGTGGTCACATCACCTGCGTTGGTCAAACGCGTGATGGTGACGCCAGTCGAGTTGTCGAAGTTGTTGGCTTGGAAGTTTTCAACGTCAGCGGAGTACGCCGTGATCGAGAACGCGAGGTCACCCGTCACGTACTTGTAGCCGATTTCGTAAGAGGTCGACGTCTCAGCATCGATCGGCAGCTGGTCATTGGTGCCCATGTTGTAGAACACGTTGAAGCCTGGGCCTTTGTAGCCTTCGTTGTAGCTAGCGTAGACCGTACCGAGGTTGCCGCCGTCACCCATCAGTGTACCGACGTCCAAAGTCGCACCAACACGGATTGCAAAGTCGTTGTCGCTCACATCACCGGAGAAGGTGTTGTTGAAGCCACCGCTCGCTTGCGAGAATTGGCTGTTGGGCATCTCCGGACGCACACCCACGCCTTGGCGACCGAATTGGTCGTTGTTGCGGCGCGTGTGAACGAAATCGGTTTGATCGTCCGTATACCGGAATCCGACGAAGCCATTGATGGCATCGGTGAAGTCATAACCAACCTGGCCGAACAAAGCGTAGTTGGTGACGCGCGAGTCCGTAAAGGACGTCGCCGAAACAATGTCATTCGAGTTACAGGTCAGACCTGGATTCGCGTCGAGGATCGGCTGGTTCTGGCCGCCATTGTTCTGACAGCTAGCATTCCGCGTAAACGTCGCCGTGCGGTCGAGGTTCATGTAGAAAACGCCGAGGATGTAATCGAGGCGCTCACCATCCGGTGAAGTCAGACGGAATTCCTGCGTGGTGGTTTTGGTTTCCAGGGCACCGTTGTCGTGCAGCTGGAACGGAACACCGAAGACAGGAAGGTCAGACGTGCCGCCAATCGACGTGAAGTCGCCTTCGCGATCCTCTTCGTTTGACCAGACGCGATAGGCGGTGATCGACGTGAAGGTCAGGCCACCGGCGAGCTCTTTATCAACCTGAACCGAGAATGCATCGGTCTCGTCGCGCGTGACCGTAGCGAAGTCGTGGTCGATCTGGCGGTTGTCGAGGTCAAAGTCACCGTCGGGCGCCGCTGGCGAAGCAGGGTTCCGACCGCTTGGGCGCGCCTCAATGTCCGCACAGCAATCATCGTCGGACTCATTGTGCTCAGCGATCGCGAGGATCGTCAGCGTGTCGGTTGGCTTGAATTCCAACATGCCGCGCATGCCGAACTTGTCGTAACCGTTGACGTGCTCGTTGTTGTAGACGTTGAAGATGTTGCCATCGAAGTACGACTTGGCGACCGTCAGGCTACCAGCGACGTTTTCCGAAAGTGGACCCGAGATCCGGCCGCGGGTGCGGTACTCGTTGTCTTCGTAGAGCGATGCTTGGACAGAAGCTTCGAAGACCTCGCTTGGACGCTTGGTGGTGATGTTGATCACACCAGCCGAGGCGTTCTTGCCGAAGAGCGTGCCTTGTGGGCCGCGCAGGACTTCGAGCTGCTCGATGTCGTAGAGTTCCGAGAAGGCCTGGCCGGAACGGCCGAGCACAACGCCGTCGACAACCGTCGACACGGACGGCTCGATGGCGCCCGAGAACGAAATCGTGCCGATACCGCGGATGGTGATGGCCGAGTTCTTGTTCGTTGAGCCCTTCCGGAAGCTGACTGAAGGAACGAGCTGCTGCAGGCTCTCAATGTTGAGAGCATCTTGGCGCAGGATCGTCTCAGCATCGACGACGCTGACGGCGACTGGCACCTCTTGGATGTTTTGCTCGCGCTTTTGCGCGGTGACGGTGATGACGTCGTCTTGCGCTGCAGCCATGCCACTCGCGGCTACGGCAACGGCGAGAACGCCCACGGTCGAGTTCAGTAATGTCTTGTGCATCGAGTTCCTCCTGCCCAATGACGCCGCCTCTGCGACGCCGAAATTTTTGGTCCCGTGATGACGGCGAGTTCGCCAACAAAATCGGGCCGTCGGGTCATTACCCGTTAACCCCAATGGCCGCTTCCCCACCCTATTTGTCAATTCCAGCGGACACCCCTCGGGCCGGAAAGAATTGATAGACGCAATCACGCAACAGATTGATGCGCTGTAGTTTTGGGATTCACAAAAGACAAGGGGTCGAACGTGATGTTGCTCTGCAACATTGACACAATTGATCTAGCCAGAATGGAGGGCTAATGGCGGTTGTTAACCCTTCGGGCTACGCCGCGATGAACAACCGCACCGTCACCATCGCCAGGACGAGCAAAAAGACGGTTTCCAGCACCACCAGACTGATGTGGGCGCCCCCCAGCGAGGCCATCGATTTGATGGATGTCTTCACGCCAAGAGCCGCGATCGCAGCGATCAACAGCCAGCGCGAGGTGTCATTGATGGCGGCGACGGCCATTTCCGGGACGATGCCTAAACTGTTGATGAGGAGGAACGCAGCGAAGCCGAGCGCGAACCAGGGCACGGGCGCCTTGGCACCTTCGGCGCCCTCGGCTCGGCGGCTGATCAACGCGAACGCGAGAACGGCGACGGGCAGCAAGGCTACGCGGAGCATTTTGACGAAGGTGGCGACGTTGCCCGCTTCATCCGAGATGGCGTACCCCGCGCCTACCACTTGAGCTACGTCGTGGATCGTGGCCCCGATCAGGATACCCGCCTGCACATCCGAAAAGCCGAGCGCGCCAAAGAGGACTGGATAGACCACCATGGCGATGGTGGAGAGCGTGGTCACGGCGATCACCGTGAAGAGCGTGTTCTTTTCGTGGCACTTTGCGGCCGGCAGCACAGCCGATAGCGCCAACGCTGCGGATGCCCCGCAAATCGCCACGGCACCGCCTGTCAGCATGCCGAACACCGTATCGCGACCCAGCAATCTCGACAGGACGACCCCTGCCCCGATGGTGGCGACGACGAAGATCGGGATCGCGATCAGAGGACCGACGCCGATGCTGAAGAGGTCAGACAGGGAAACGCGAAACCCGAGAAGGGCGACAGCGATCTTGAGCAACCGGGTCGAGGTAAATTGAATGCCCGCCGTGCACTGACCGTCCTCTGAGAGGAAGTTGAAAGCCATGCCAAAGAGCAGCGCCATCAACATGACCGGCGCGCCGTAATGCTGCGACACGAACATCGCCGCTAAGGCTAGCGTGACGGCCAGCATCAATCCTGGCGCGTAGTCTTTCAAAGAGGACCAACGGTCTGTCATACCGTTGCGGATGCTAGTCACTGTTGTCATGGAGGGTCAAACGCACGCGGATGACCCGTGGTCATCCGGCCTCTCGGATTAAGAGGCCTGAGGCTGCTCCACCACAGCGAACGAGCCATTGGCAAACACAAGCGCATCACCTGTGCGATGCCAAGCGCGGCGCACTTGACCGAGAACGATGGTGTGATCACCGGCATCGTAGGTGCCCGCTTGCGAACATTCAAAGACCGCCAGACAGTGCTGAATGACCGGTACGCCGTCATCGTTCAGCTCATAGGCCATCTCAGAGAAATCCGTCATGGAGCGGACAAAGCGATCGCAAATCCATTGTTGCTCAGCACTCAGCACATGGATCGCGAATGACTTTGCACCTGCGAAGATGTCGTGGCGCG
>JABSRH010000260.1 GCA_013215175.1 Parvularculaceae bacterium
CGAAGAACGCCAGAGGCAGCGAAAAGAGGATGGGTCCGAATACAAACAGAGTTAGGATCGCAAGCGGTGGGGCTAAGAATGCATACGCAATCAACGCCTCTGTTCGAGCGGCCGTACGTTGAGCACTCACCGGGCGCCTCCGTCACTGACATCTTCAGGAAACAGACGATCAAGGCGAGCCTCTAGCTCAGCGAATACCTCTTTCACGTCGCGATCCTGAATAAAGATCGCTTGCATCGCTGATTGGGTTTCATCGAGAATTCTTTGGCGCCTCCCAATCTGCCACGTTCTAGAAATGCCAGCGGCATCCATAAAGACCGCGGTCTCATCACTCCGGACATCAACAGCGATCGACCTTCGCGGAGGCAGACCTACACCGGTCTCGGCCCAAGCACGTTGCCCCTGTTCACTCGTCAAATAGCGAAGCAACGACCACGCCCGCTCTGGGTTCGGTGTATCCTTGGGAATGACGTATCCCACGACATATGCGATTGATTGTTCAACCTTACCCTGTGGAAGAGGTGCCATGGCATACCGTCGCTCAGGGAATGTCTCCTCAAGGAAGTTCACCGCCCATAAGCCCGACATCGTCATTGCGATGCGCTCACGGCCATACCCGTCCATGTTCCACGCAGCACCAACTTCTGAGGGTAGTTTCGCGGAGCCGCTGCGCCGAAGGCCCTGCAGGAATTCAACTGCTTCAATAACGCTCGGATCACTGAGGTTCGGCCGACCGTCAGGACCAATAAACTCAGCTCCATTTTGCCAGATAAAGGGCAACACATACTCCAGGCCATCGACTAACCCGAAGCCAAACTGATCAATTCGTCCGTCACCGTCGGTGTCACGAGTCAGCAGTCGGGCTGCGTCCGCCAGCTGGGTCCACGTACGGGGGGGGCTCGGAGATGCCGACTTCAGCCAGCATATCCGGATCGTAGAATAAGACGAGCGTAGAATAATCCTTGGGAATGCCGTAGATCATTCCGTCTTCTGTGAATGCCTCTAGCAAAGCAGGTTCAAAATCCTCGATTCCAAAGTCGTCGCTGGAATCGATAAAAGAGTTCAGTGGAAGCAGCGTGTCATAGCCAATCAGCGAAGGGGCCCAAAACGCTTCAAGCATGAAGACATCGGGAGCCGTACCCGTACCGAGCATGAGCTGAATCTTTTCGATATAGTTTGCTTGTATAGGGTTGTACTGAACACTGAAGGCATCGTCAGTTTGCTCGTATCTTTCGACAATGGTTCGAACAAGCTCATCCTCCTGTGGACTGGTCACCCAGCCGGACAGACTGACGGAATTTTCCTCCGTCTGCTGACAGCCAATCGTAACGAGCAGAGCACAGGTCATCAATACTGTTCGGATCATGACGAAAGCCTAAGCTTGGAGCGACCGGCATCAACATTGACTGACTTTGTTTTCCCGTCTCGGACGAATTCCAGCTTGAAGGGAGACTTCGCCTCTACCTCGATAGCGACATCATCCGGAACAAAACAAAGGCTGACGACATTCGATCCGAAACGAAGATGGCTAACACCGTGCCGGTCGCTCCGTATCGAAGTCCATCGAATTGACTGTGCGTTGGCATCAACTTGAACCCCGATAATCGTCTCTAACAGGGCCTCTATTGGGCCGCATCCTGTCCAACCGACAAACTCGGGGCGGGAAATGTTGCCGCGCCTTGCTTCTTCTGGAGCGTAATTCTCCCAGAGTGTCCCGGTAGCTTTGTAAACACTCCACAGATTTTCAAGGTGATTCATTGCGACACGATAGGCCGTTTCAACGCGGTTACGGCTCGCCAAACCACGGATAACCAGGTTCGTCATTGGCGGCCAAACGCCACCTTGCCAATAATTTCCTGACGGATGGTATGTCGGATGATCGTGCGCCACACTTGGAATAGCATGGGGCCGCCAGAACTTTTCTGGGTCGAGGATCATGCGCTCAAGCGCATCGATCTGCTCCGTCGATCCGCATCCGGCAAGGGCAGGCCAAAGCGACGCCGGCGTCAGGACATCAGTCGGTTCACCGTGCTGATCTTTATCCGTGTACGCCTCGACAGATTCGTTCCAGCATTGCTCATCAATGTATGCCTTGAGCTCTCGTGCCTCGTTGCCATAAGTCGCGACTAAGTGGTGATCGTCTAGGACTTCGCCGATGGATACCAAGCGGCTTGCCGTCAGTGCTTGCTGCGCTGTTAGACACATCCACATATGTCCGTAGTGCTCATCCGCGTCAGGACCTCCGCGACGATACGCACGTGGAGAATTGTCCATTCCAGAGGCCAAGGCAGTGGTCCAGTATCCCTTCCCGTCTGAATGAATTCGGTTTCTCTTTAACCATGCAAAATAATTGGATAACGGTCCGACAACTGACGTTAGGCGTTCACGATTGCCAGTAACTTCGAACAGACGCCACTCTGCATCCGCGAAAAGCGGAGGGTTGACACTGCTTGGATGAGTAGGCTTCCAAAAATCGTCGCCGCTCACCGAGCTAATCTCTCTACAGATAAATCCGTCAGAATGCTGCTTAGCGTAAAAGTTGTCCAGCGACGCCGTGACCGGTAGAAGATGCGTTGCATACCGGAGGAACCCAATCATGAAGCAGGTGTCCCACTGAAATATATTCTCAGAGAACGCCGCATCGCAAAAACGCACCAGCCCCGTTGACGGCTCGGGGTCACGTACTCGGTCAAAGCAAATGTCCCAAGCACGCCAATAGAGCTCGATCAGATGTTGGTCGCCGTCCAAGATTGGCTGCGGCAGAGCTAACCTGACGTCATCGGGTAGCCGTGGAGCACGGTAATTGAGGTCGATCCCAGCAACGTGGGCTTCGTGGATACCGTCACCCTCCATGTCCAGCGGCTTCATTAGGTCATCGGCATCAGTCATGAGTCTCTCCTTGCCGGGTCGGATTTGTGCAGTTCTGTTGGTGGAATGCAGGAACAGGCAATACGGTCACTGAGTCGACATCTGCCTCCTGAACATCGATGGACGCTA
>JABSRH010000261.1 GCA_013215175.1 Parvularculaceae bacterium
CACCTTTGCCCATGAAACCGGTGGAATGACAGTCATCGATCATGACCAACGCACCGTACTTCTCCGCTAGGTCGCAAATCGCCCCAAGCTGAGCAATCGTCCCATCCATGGAGAACACGCCATCGGTGACAATCAATTTCGTCCGTGCACCCGCCGTGTCAGCATCTTTCAGCTGTTGCTCCAGCGAAGCCATATCGTTGGTCTCGTAGCGGAAGCGTTGTGCTTTACACAGACGAACGCCGTCGATGATCGATGCATGGTTGAGCGCGTCGGAGATGATGGCGTCTTCTTTGCCGAGGAGCGGCTCAAACACAGCGCCGTTCGCATCGAAACAGGCAGCGAAGCTGATCGAGTCTTCGAAGCCAAGCCACTCGGCCAGCTCGCGTTCAAGCTTGCGATGGATCTCTTGCGTGCCGCAAATGAAGCGCACCGACGCCATGCCATAGCCATGCTCTTCTGCGCCCGCTTGCGAGGCGCGAATGAGCTCCGGGTGGTCGGCCAGACCGAGATAATTGTTAGCGCAGAAGTTCAGCGCCCGGATTTCTTTGCCCTCGTGCTGGATTGTCACTTCCGGAGCCTGTTTGGAGGTGATCAGTCGCTCGGGCTTCGTCAGGCCTTCGTCATCGATCTCCGTCAGGGTTTCGCGAACGCGGGCGTAAAATGTCTCGGTCATTAGCCTGTCTCCTCAGGCGCGCTCCTGCCAAAAAACACGGCAAGAGAAAACTCCCGGCGTCGTTTTTTCAACGGCCACTGTCTATGTCATTCGGCACGCCAATTTTGGTCCGATGCAGAACCACCGTCGCCTAACGCGAGGGCTAGGAGGGGCCGCGCCGCTGGCACTGGTCGCTTTGAGCGTGCGGCATCCGTCCAGAATTGTTTTGGTGACGAACGAGCGATAAGGTCACTTCATGGAAACGCCTTCATTGCCGGACGTCTCAATCATTGCGGCGCCGGTCTATCTCATTCTCATCGCAGCAGAGATTGCGATCATGAGCCGCCGTGGTGAGGACGCCAAGGAGGGCGTTCGCCGCGATCTGTGGACGAACCTGGCCATGGGCACCGGCAACGTGGTCTCCAGCCTCACCTTGTGGACAGGCGTCGCGGCGCTGCTCCTCTTCACTTGGAACTTCCGGTTCGTGGATCTCGGGATCAATTGGTGGAGCTTCGCCATCGCCATGGTGGTGAAAGACTTTGTCTATTACTGGGTCCACCGCTTTCAGCACCGCATCCGCTGGTGCTGGGCCAACCACGTGATCCACCATTCGAGCCAAGGCTATAACCTGTCCACGGCCCTGCGCCAGCCTTGGTTCAGTGCGACGGCGGGCACTTATGTGCTGAGCATCCCCGTGATCTTGCTGGGCATCCACCCGGCGCTGTTCGCCTTCGCTGGGGCGATCAATCTGTTCTACCAGTTCTTCATCCACACCCAGGCTGTGAAGCGCTTGCCGGCACCGATTGAGGCCGTGTTCAACACGCCAAGCCATCACCGGGTGCACCACGCCACCAACCCGCAACATCTCGACACCAATTATGCGGGGATCTTGATCATCTGGGATAAGCTATTCGGCACCTTCGTCCCGGAGGACGATTCGGAGCCGTGCGATTTCGGCCTCGTGTCCAACATCCCCAGCCAGAACCCGTTTTACGTAGCCACCCACGAATATGTCGCCATCGCGAGGGATGCGAGCCAGCCTGGCCTTAAGCCCTTGCAACGCTTGCGCTACATCTTCTCGCCCCCGGGCTACAGCCACGATGGCAGCCGCAAAACCACGGCCCAGATCAAAGAGGAAGCCGGGGTGTCCTTGTCCGGTGGCCAAAGTGCTTATATGGCGAGCGAAACCCAAGCCGGAGCGACCTCGCCTTGAACGCAATTCTCGACCTGATTTTGGCCGTTCTGGGCCTCTATCGCCTCGTTCTCATCGTCACCATCATCATGAGCTGGCTGTTCACCTTCGGGGTGATCAATCGCTACAACCAGATCGTCGATACGATTTGGAAAGTCTGCACGGCGCTGACAGAACCGGTGTTGAGGCCGATCCGCAACGTGCTGCCCAACATGGGCGGCTTGGATCTGTCGCCGCTAGTCGTTTTCTTCGGCATCCTGTTCCTTGAGTCCTTCGTTCGTAAGGACCTGGCTCCCATCCTCCTCCGATGACCGCTGAGCTGATCGACGGCAAAGCCGTCGCTGCCGCCCTTCGCGCTGATGTGGGCGACGCTGCTAAGCTGTTGCCAAGACAACCGGGCTTGGCCGTTGTTCTGGTGGGGGATGATCCCGCCAGCCAAGTCTATGTGGGCTCGAAAGAGAAGGCCGCTGCCAAGGTCAACATCGCGGGTCAGGTCCATCGTCTGCCCGCCAGCGCCAGCCAAGCCGATGTGCTCAGCATTGTGCAGCGCTTAGCGGATGACGACGGCGTTGACGGCATTCTCGTTCAGCTGCCGCTGCCGGAGGGTCTTGATGCGGATGAAGTCATCGCCACGATCCCACCAGAAAAGGACGTAGACGGCCTTACTGCCCTGAGCGCGGGGCAGCTGGTGCTCAGCCGCGATGGCCTGACGCCCTGCACGCCGCAGGGCTCCATGCGCCTCTTGCGCGACGTCATGCCGGACCTCTCGGGCAAGTCCGCCGTCGTCGTGGGCCGCTCGATCCTCGTGGGCAAACCGTTGGGCCTCATGCTGCTTGAGGCTGATGCGACGGTGACCATGGCGCATTCCCGGACCGCCGACTTGGCCGCGGTTTGTCAGCAGGCCGATATTCTCTGCGTCGCCGTGGGCCGCCCTGAGATGATCACGGGCGAGATGATCAAGCCCGGCGCTGTGGTCATCGATGTGGGCATCAACCGTATCGAGCTCGATGGCGCGAAGAAGCTTGTGGGCGATGTCCACTTTGAAAGCGCTGCCGAGGTGGCAAGCCACATCACGCCTGTGCCAGGTGGCGTTGGTCCCATGACCATCGCTTGTCTGCTCCGCAACACAGTGGTGGCTTCAGCGAAGC
>JABSRH010000262.1 GCA_013215175.1 Parvularculaceae bacterium
TGACGCAGACCAACATCGACGTTAAGGCGATCCCAATCGAGCTCGTAGGTAGCATAGAACGAGTTAACCTCGGTATTGATCGCATCGCCGTTGAGCCAGTGGTTGTGAGTCAGGAAGCCATCATCCGTGAGCGTCACCTGGTTGCCCATTCCATCCTGCAGGTTCACATCCACGCGGCCCGCTTGCGGACGAAGGTCGATGAGAAAGAGTTGCTGACGGTTCGTCTGCTCACGGTCCATTTTGAGGTAATAATAACCGATCGACGCATAGTGACTGATGCTACCCGTCTCCCACTGTGCATTCAGCTCAAGATCCTGCTGAAAGCTCTGGAACGGGTTGTCCTGATCGAATGCCGCCACGGGCATAAAAATCCCGTTGCCGTTCGCCAAGGTTGTAGACGTTGAGGCAGCTTCGCCGGCTTCAACAATACCGTTCATGTTGGCGTCGGTGATCGTGCCTTGGTCGAGGACATCGCCCTGCTGGTTGGTCACAGTGAAGCCTGCTGGCGTGAAGCCATCAGGAATGGCGTAGGAGTAGTTGACGAGGCCAGCGCCCATCGTGTTGGAGTTCAACATGTTCGGGACCAACGACTCACCCGTCTGGAAATCACCGCCAAGAGCAAAGCCTGCCGCATAGTAGCCAGAGAAACGTGAGGTAACATCTGTGTACCGATTACGTGAAACGAACTCAAGTGTGACGCCGCTGTCCAGTTCCCACTCTTTGACAAACTCGGAGCCGACATAGGTCATCTTGGAAGCGTTGCCATCACGAAGGTCGAGACGGCTTGGCTCACCAGGCGCGCTAAAAGAGTTAGCTAGGGCGATTTCATTGCTCAGCAGCGAGCCCGTAGTGATGTCAGGGCCACCCGGGAACGGGTCAGGGTCGCTAGGATCACCAAGAAGCGGCACGGCGAGGTAGACGATATTACTCTCGTCAAACCGGCGCGCGGAAACTTTGAAATAGCCGCTGTCGTCGTCGAAATGATACTTCAGGCTACCGTGTAGGTTATATCCTTCGTTAGCCGCGAAATCGACTTCCCGAACGCCGTCGTCGGTCGTGTAATAGCCAGACAGGGAATATGTAAGCTGATCTGTAAGTGGACCACCGATGAATCCTTCAACCCGGCGCATCCCAAAATCTGATCCTTGAATGTAAAGATCACCCTCATGCTCGTCCCGCGAGCCCTCACGGTACCGGAAATCAATCACGGCGCCAATAGCCGCTGTACGGAGGATTGGTGCGTTACCACCCCGCACGGCTTCGATCGACGAAATACCGTTATGAACACGGTAGAGGAAATCCGGTGCATCGCGCATGATGGGAATACCGTCCTCTTCCAGCTCCAAGAACTGGGTGCCGCCGGCACCAACGCCGCGGGATCGGTATTCATTATTGGTGTTACCCGAAGTGTTTTCAATTTGCAGCGAAGGAATGTTGATCAGTGCATCAGCAATGTTCCTAGGTGCCTGCTCCTGGAGACGCTCAGCGTCAATCACAGTCACTGGCGTCGACGTTTCAAGCAGACGGCTAGGCTTGTTGCCTACAACCACGATCTGATCGCCGATCGAGTCATCGCTGGCATCGTCATCTTGAGCATAAGCAGTTGATGGCGCGAGCATC
Organism: Parvularculaceae bacterium; assembly: GCA_013215175.1. Taxonomy (GTDB): domain Bacteria; phylum Pseudomonadota; class Alphaproteobacteria; order Caulobacterales; family Parvularculaceae; genus Parvularcula. The sequence continues at coordinate 1,621 of JABSRH010000262.1, forward strand.
AGTGCCGCAGCGACCGCTGACGCCGAGGCCATAAGCAATCGGCGAACATCGCCACTATTCGTTTCAGGTCGTCCCATGGTGTTCCTCCACTCTTTCTTACACAAAGCGCCCTAGCCGGCACCTCTTGGACTGACGCGTCCGCAATTGTTCTTTTTATGACTACGTAGTCATATCGCGGCAAAAATTATGACGCAGCAATATGTCTACGTAGTCATAAGCTCGTGTCAGGATATTTCTGAGCTGTCAACCGCTGGCCACAGCCGTGTGGCGCCTAGTCTAGAGCCGAAGATCCGCGGACGATGAGAGAGAACGGCACCTCTCTAGCCTGCACTCCCGTAGAATTTAAAACACGCCCCTCTCTAAGATCTACCAGCAAACCAGCAGCAACCTCAGCCATCCGTTCGAGCGGCTGCCGAACCGTTGTAATGTTCGGCTCAATGATTGTAGCAAGCGGTATGTCATCAAAGCCCGCCACCGCCAAATCGCTTGGCACTTCAACACCATAATGCTGTGCACGGTACAAAACTGCGGACGCCATCTCGTCGTTTGCCGCGAAGATCGCGTCGGGACGGTCAGCTTGCGCTCGCTCACCCAATAAATGATCTGCACACCGAATGCCTGAGGCAAAGGTATAATTACCCTGTACGATCCAATCATCAGGTGCGGAATGCCCACTTTCGGCTAGAGCCCGGATAAAGCCATGGGCACGCTGTGAAGATGAGCCGTGGTCGCCACTACCGGTAATATGTGCGATCTTCGTTCGACCCTGCGCCATCAGATGCTTGGTGATTTCATACGATGCTTGTTCGTCGTCCATCGAAACGTAAGGTGTCAGTTGCTTCTCACGATGAGGCGCAAGACGAACTACCAGCTTTCCCGACTCCAACAGCCTTTCAATGAGATCGATGTCGTCGCTGATCGGCGGTGTCACGATCACGCCGTCTAGGTCTGTCCGTTCAATGAGCTTCGGTTCGAGCCTTGCATCCGGAAAGGCTCGCCGCGACGGCAAGCACTCAATTGCAAGCCGATATCCCTCATCCTCCAAGCGATCAAGCGTTCCCACAATCAGTTTACTGATGTAATGAGCGGTGGGATTATCGTACAGGAGGCCAATTTGGTACGATTGCTGACGATTTCGCTTCAGTCGGCTTGCCTCAAGGCTTGGCGCGTAGTTTAGGCGCTTAACTGCAGTGAGCACCCGCTCCTTAAGCTCCGGCTTGACGTACTTTTCATTGTTGAGGACACGAGAAACAGTTTTTCCGGACACGCCCGCCTCCAAAGCGACGTCCCGCTGCGTTGGCTTTTTCGACTCCGCCACCTTGCAAATTCTCCAATCGGATTGGAATCACGGGTCAAAGAGCTACTAC
>JABSRH010000263.1 GCA_013215175.1 Parvularculaceae bacterium
CCGTCTTGACCCACGAGAACATTTTCGCGCCATGCGGATCGGTGAGGGCGACCTTGATGTCGGGATTGCGCTCTTTCAACGCCATGGACACGCCGGCGAGGGTGCCGCCTGAGCCGACAGCGCAGGTGAAGGCATCGACCTTTCCATCCGTATCGCGCCAAATCTCCGGACCCGTCGTTTTGATGTGGGCCTCGCGGTTGGCTACGTTGTCGAATTGATTGGCCCAGATCGCGCCTTCGGTATCCTCGGCAAGGCGCTGTGAGAAGTGGATGTAGTTGTTGGGGTCCGCGTAGGGCACGGCATCGACTTCGATCAGCTCGCCGCCGAGCAAATGGATCGCGTCCTTCTTCTCTTGGCTCTGGGTCCGAGGCATGACGATCTTCACGCGATAACCCTTGGCCTTACCCACCATGCAAAGGCCGATGCCGGTGTTGCCCGCCGTGCCCTCGACGATGATGCCGCCAGGCTGGAGCGAGCCATTGGCCTCTGCGGTCTCAACAATGTTCAGCGCGGCGCGGTCCTTCACCGACTGGCCCGGGTTCAGGAACTCGGCCTTGCCGAGGATCGTGCAGCCGGTCTCTTCCGAGGCGCGGCGCAGTTTGATGAGCGGGGTGTTGCCGATGGTGTCGAGCACCGAATGAGAAACGTTCATACGCGATGACTTAGTGCCGGTTTGGGGAGGGATGAAGGGATAGTTTCTACCCATCGCGAGGCGCTACATTAGTTTTTCTCAAGGCACTCCGTCACGGTTACGCGAGCCGCCGTTATCCGGTACGATTGCTATATGAGATCATGCACCCGGCTCATTGCCTGTTCGACGGCTTTCGCACTGAATTGCTTGGCTTTTGCTCAGATTCAGGAGCCTTCTGCCGAGCGTGTGGCCATCGATGAACCGGCGCCTCGGATCACCTTCACCGATAAGTTCGGCGTGCCGCGGACGCTCGATAGCCTCTACAAGTCGCCGCAGGTCTTGGTGATCTTTGCTACGGAGGCTTCGGCTGCGGAGGTGCTGGCTATTCAGCAGTCGCTTCGGCCCTTCGCCATCAACGGGCTGCCCAGCCTGGTCGTTGATGTGGATTGCAAGACGGAGCGCCACGACGCCGACCAGTTTTGGCAGGAGCAGGGCTTGCTGCTGCCCGTGCGGTTTGATGACGGCACCTTGGCTGAGCGCTACCAGATCGACGGCGTGCCTAGCGCGGCTATCGTCGATGCTGAGGGTCACCTGCGCTACCTCGGTGGTCTCGGTCGTACGCCGGCGCAGCGCCGAACGTTTTTGGACCTACCAACGCAGCTGCTTTACGGCGCGCCATTGGGTGCGCGGCGGCTACCGGTTGCGGACCCCGCTTTGCCGCATGCTCGTCAGTGCACAACGGCGCGTTGAGGAAACCCCAGTGAGATTGTTTTTATGCTGAGACTGCGTGATCACGGGGTGGTGGCAATTGCTTTGTCCGTGGCGGCCTGCGCGACGGCTGTGCCTGGCGATGATGTTTATCGTTTGGATGTGGCGGTTGATGTCACGGATCCCCAAGCCATCCGTATAGATATTACCTTTGTTGGTGAAGAGCTTGGTATCACGGCGCTCCAGCTGTCCGATGATTTTGGTTTCACGAAGCCCGATCCTGCTTGGTTCTCTGACTACGAGCTGTCTTGCCCTTCGGATAGTTGCCGTCTTTTGGATAGCTCATCGGCTTTGACTCTCGGCGTTGCTCATGAGCCCGGCGAGCGGGTGACCTTGTCGTACACGGTGACGAGCCCGGCGCCGCCCTTGTCTGATGTCGATGACTACCGTCCCTCGGGATCGTCTGAGGGCGTTGCATTTTATTCTGGTATCACCTTGTGGATGCCGACAGCTGTTGATGAACAAGAGAAGCTGGCGCTGAGCCACCGTTGGCAGGGCGGACCAGAAACGTGGCGCTACTTTGGGCCATTGGGATCGGGGCAAGCGTTGCAGCGTGGGTCCGTGCGCGGCTCCGCCGTGAGGGAGTTGTTGTTTGCTGCAGGCGGTTTGTCGGCGGTACAGGAACTTGGTGATGGTGCTGAGCTGGGCGCGATCGCGCTGACGGGCGGCGTACTTGATCCGGGTCAGGCGATGCGGTCTGTCATGCCGGTGATCGAGACGACGCGGTCGTTTTTTCCACCTATGGAGGAGAACTGGTACTTCATCATGGCATCCGAGGCTGGGCCCGAGATCGAGAACGGGTTTTCGATTGGCGGAACGGCGGTCCGTAGTGCGTTTGCACTCTATCTGTCACCTGGATTGGCTTTGTCTGACATTGATCGTGTGCTGACGGAAATTATCGCCCACGAGTACTTTCACAACTGGAACGGTATTCTCTTCTACCTCGATGAGGAGGGTGTGCCGCACTCGACGCGTTGGTTCGTTGAGGGCTTTACGGATTATTACGCACGCGTGATGAGTTTGCGCAGTGGTCTGATTGATGCCGAGGCGTTTGCGCAAAGCCTGAACGAGTATGTACAAGGATATGAGGAGTCGCCGGATCGCAACCTGGACCAAGAGGCTGTTCGTGCGTTGTGGCTGGAGAATGATGAGCGATCGAACATCTCGTATCGGCGCGGCGACTTAATTGCTCTCTACATCAATGAAACGCTGCGGGCTGAGACTAATGGGGTCATCACGCTTGATGATCTGATGATCGAATTGGCTAATCGTGCCCTTGATGGTGAAGACCAACCTCGCGCTGCTGATGTGTTCGCCTGGATTGCTGAAGCTGGCTCACCGGCTTTAGCTGAGGCCGTCGAGCGGCTGGTGCGAGAGGGTGGGGCCATTCCGCGACCGCGGCAGGTCACGCAGGCGGGCTTCCGATTCGAGCTCGATCCCGAAACCGGGCGCTATGGCGTAATGCAAGGCTCTGACTAAGCGCCAGCTTCGCGCGGTTGGCGCATCAGCTTTTGGCTCTTCCCCAATAGAAAAACCCCGGCCGCTAGGACCGGGGTCTCCAT
>JABSRH010000264.1 GCA_013215175.1 Parvularculaceae bacterium
CCATCATGCCAGCAAAGGCTCCTGTCCCCAGCACCCACTCGTTCACAAGGCCATCAGCGCGCCCCACGGCGGATTCGCGGCTTGAGAAGTTCTCAGCGTTGATGACGAACTCACCATCGGACTCTTCCAAACCGTCGAAGAACGAGTCTCGGAGGAAATCGCCTCCTTCTACTTGCAGCGTTTGAAAGTTGAAAGACTGCCCTGTGCGATCCAGACCGATGGTGACGCTGGTTGCGTCTGACTGGGTGAGAAGATTTGTACCCTGAAAACTGGCGGCGTCGATGGTGTCGCGAAACTGATCGAGCAGATCGTAGAACACAGCGTCTTGGGATTCGATCGCTACGCCAGTTTGGGCGGTGGGAACGAGGTCGTACATCTGCAGCAGCAGGGTATCGAGCTGGCGAAAAGCCGCCTCGCCAGCTCCCACCGCGCCTTTGACAAAGCTGAGGTTGTCACGAAGGCCGCTGAGAATTGCAGCATCCCCTCGTGTCTTTTGCGAGACGACGAAGAAGGCGGGGTTGTTGCTCGCGCTGCGCACCTTCAACCCCGTCGAGACCTCTAAGCGTACTTGGTCACCAGCGGCCTGCACCCCTCGCAGGGTTTGCAGGGCTGTGAATGCCGAAGCCTTACTGACAAATCCCACCATGGCCCCCTCCCAAGCGCCCATCCCGGTCGGCAAATTCGCTCAAAAACCTGCAAGCTTCGTTAAGTTATCACGATGTGAGACGCGCGGTTTCGGCGCATGGGTTGCTGATCCTTCACCATGCGATTCACCCCTTGCCCTGGGCCAAGGCTAGGGACATAAGGATTTCTTTATATCGCGAAGAAAGGGTCGCTTGTGTCCCGCCAAGATTATCATTTCACATCCGAAAGCGTCTCTGAAGGCCATCCCGATAAGGTGGCTGACCGCATTTCTGACGCGATTGTTGATCTTCACATCAGCCGCCAACCCGAAGCTCGAGTGGCGGTGGAAACCCTCACCACGACCAACCGGGTGGTCCTTGCGGGCGAGACCCGCTGCGAGCCTCAGGTTTCCTCCGAGGAGATGATCGAGACCGCCCGCGGCGCCATTAAAGCGATTGGTTATGACCAAGAAGGGTTCAGCTGGCGTACCGCGGACATCGCTTGCCACGTTCACGGCCAGTCGAATGAAATCGCCATGGGCGTTGACGCATCCGACGACAAAGATGAGGGCGCTGGCGACCAGGGCATCATGTTCGGCTTTGCCACCAACGAAACCGAGCACCTGATGCCCGCGCCGATCGCCTATTCCCACGGCATCGTGGAAGCGCTGGCAAAGGCGCGTCACAGCGGTGACCGTAAGGAGTTCCTGCCCGACGCGAAAAGCCAAGTGACCGTGCGTTACGAAGATGGCCGTCCTGTGGGCACATCATCCGTGGTCGTCTCCACTCAGCATATTGCTGGGCTTAGCCAAGCTGACGTCAAAGAACTGGTTCGTCCGTATGTGGCGCAAGTTTTGCCAGAAGGTTGGATGCCGTCCGAAGAAGAGTTTTACGTGAACCCAACAGGTCAATTCGTGATCGGCGGCCCTGATGGCGATGCTGGCCTGACAGGCCGTAAGATCATCGTCGATACTTATGGCGGTGCCGCGCCCCATGGTGGCGGCGCTTTCTCGGGCAAGGACCCAACGAAGGTGGACCGTTCAGCAGCCTATGCCTGCCGCTACCTGGCGAAGAACGTCGTGGCCGCGGGGCTCGCCCGTAAGTGTCTCATCCAAGTGAGCTATGCTATCGGCGTGACCAAGCCGCTGTCGCTTTACGTCGACCTGTCCGGCACGGGCGAAGTGGAAGAGAGCAAGCTTGAGCGTGCGCTGATGGAAGTGATGGACCTCAGCCCGCGCGGCATCCGCACGCATCTGGGCCTCAACAAACCGATCTACGAGCGCACCGCGGCCTATGGCCACTTTGGCCATGCGCCCGAAAGCGATGGCGGCTTCTCATGGGAGAAGACGGATCTCGCCGATGCCCTCAAAGGCGCGCTCTAACCCTCCAAGGCCATGGCGCGGCAGCGCGCTTCGGCCTCAGCGAAGGGTTCGTCTGGGATCGATTTCCAGAGGCCGACGTAGCGAAGAGCTGCGTCGGCCTTTTTCGTGCCAAGGACATCGCCGACGACGCAGCGCGCGAGGGTGTAATGCACCGTGCCCTGATAGCCTGGAACGAAGAAGCGCTTTGGCGTCCCAATCTCGGCCAATCGTGGGACGGTCACACCCTGGGTGAGGTCGAAGTCGGCCATGCTGGCGAAGGGCTCGCGATGGTCGAGCTGCATAGCGAGGCCCTCATCGAACCAAGTGGGCAGCCGAAAGTCGCGCGCTAACAGGCCGACCCGCGTACGAATTTCAGCATGAGCTATCTCGTGGGCGATCACGTCGACATTCTGTCCCTTGGGGCCAATCACAATGACGGTCGGCAACAGGGGCGCGAACCGTGCCGAAGCCGTTTCGACATTCAGACCCAACGCTGACTTCTGTGTGCACCGAACGAGAGGCTTGCTTCGGTACCCCTTGAAGAAGTCGGTCACCCGAGCCTCCGCCTCCACCATAAGCACTGGATCGCAGGCCTCAGACGAAACAGCCACCGACGCAAGAGCGTGCCAGAAGGGTGCTGTCTTCGCGGTGCCGCCCAGAACCACCAGGCCCACAAGCGCTATCGCACCCCACTGCCGCATCTTCGTTCTCTCCATGATCGATCCTCCTCAACGTCAACCCTCCGCCAACCCCGCCATGGGGTCCAGGCGCAAAGCGCCCCGAACCGCGTCCGGACAGCGTTGCCCGCGCTAGCTTTTGCCGGTAGCGAGGCGCGCTATGACTCAGCCGCCTTCCCCTACCGACAGCTCCCGCAGCGAACGCGCCGCCGGTCGCCTTTATGGGCGCCGTCAGGACAAGCCTCTGAAGCCGCGCCAAGAACGCTTGGTGGATGAGCTC
>JABSRH010000265.1 GCA_013215175.1 Parvularculaceae bacterium
AAACAAGCGCCCAGCCTTGATGATGCGAGAGACGAGTTCGAGCGCGAGTTGGGCCACACAGCGGAACGTTTGCGTCATCAGCTGTTAGAAGAGCGCGAGCGGCATTTAAGTGATTACCGCCACCGCAAGGCAGAGCTGGTGCAGAGCCAACGCCGCGAGCGTCAAAGCTTGAAGGAGCATCAAACCCAAGAGCGCTTAGAACAAGCCAAGATTCACCAAGCTGCCTTCCGCAAAGGACTGGCCGAGATTTGGGATCGTTTGCGCGGCCATCACCGAAAAATCAGTAAGCAGAATGAAGCGGAAGCCTTAGCAACAAAGAAATGCCAAACGCTGGCATGGCAAACCATGATCGACCGCCAGCTCAATGAACGACGGAGGCTTCGTGTTCATCAGCTCACCGTCAATCGGGACCATGTTCGGGAGCGCACGCGACTTGAGCGCAGTCTTTCGACGATGATGCGAGGCTTAGAGCGATGACCACCCACAAACGCTGGATTGATACCACACCGCTCGTCAAAGAGGCGGACCGCCCAACCGTGCGGATGCCGCTCTCCTACTTTACCAAGGTGGGCAGCAGCCCACCAAGTGATAGCTATTGGCCTGAGTTTAAAGCGTTCCTGTGCCGCAATCCGCATCACCCGCTGAACATCAAGCCAAGCAAGAGCCGCTAGGCGGCTTTACCCTGCTCCGTATCAAGCGCATAAAGACGCTGCATGGCATGCTCACAATAGCGCCGTTCCAGCTCCATCCCGATATAGCGGCGGCCAAGCTTGGCGGCAGCGACGGCCGTTGTTCCTGAGCCTAAGAAGGGATCGAGGATGAGTGCACCGGGGGCTGAGTAAGAGGCGATCAACGGCTCAATCACGCTTACAGCTTTCTCGGTCGGATGCGCTTTGTTGCCTGAATAGGTCCACGGCTGCACATCGGGGATTGGGCGCTCTGGCAAAGCTGGCCGCCCCTTGGCCAATAGAAACGCCGACTCATGGCGATACTGAGCAAATGTCGCTTTAGACGTGTAGTTCTTACACCACACGAAGTGCCCCACGGGACGAAGGCCGCATGCCCTCCATATGCGGGCAAAGTCATAAAGTCCCGTCCAACCGTAGAAGCTCACACAATAGGAGTTTGGTTTCATGACACGGCCAACTTCGCTGAAGACATCGGCGATGGCTTGCGGGTTGTCGTCATTGGCCAGCGTGCGACCATCGCGATCACGATAGTTCACCAGATAAGGTGGGTCGGTCACGACCAAATCCACACATTCCGAGGGCAGAGCTTTGAGGCTCTCAGAGGCCTCGCCGTGAATGATGGTGTTGGAAAGTCTGTGTCTCATATCTGTTCCTTCCTTTGGATAGGGGTTGCGCATGCAACCCTGCCCCTTGGCGAAAGCGGGGTGTGCAAACGGAAGGAAAAATCGATGCTGGGTGGTGCGGGCGCAGGGAGCCAGGATCCTGAGCCACGGCCAGCGTCTATTTTTGCTGAAGTGCGCCGAGGGCGCGCAGCCCTAAGCCTTTTTGCGCAAGGGATCGAAGCCGAATGACCAGACTGATATCAGGCCAGTGTTTGCTTCGTGGCAGCCCGAACCCATCGTATGCGACAGAACCCGCTGGCCGTTTAAGGACTTCAACGCCAGGTCAGTGTGTTCGTGTCGCCATTCAGATAGGTCAGTTCGAACGATATCAGAGCATTCTTCTCAACCCATGCAGGGTCATAAAGTAGGCGCGCTTCGACCGTTCGACCGACAAGGCGAACCCGCTGATCCGCCTCGATATCACCTATTTGGGTCGTGATGCTCTTCACAGCAGGACGACCATGGTCGGAAGTGAGCGTCAGGCGCACCAAGCCTGAGGCTTCGCCCGCCTTATCCGATGCGATATGCAGTGCTGCTACCGTTCCATCAGGTAAGACTTGTAAGGGGAGCATTTGTTCGACCTCGGGCACAAATGGTCCTTGGAGGCGATCATACCAAGATGTCGCAAACACCATCGAGACGACCAGTACAGGCATCGTCGCGAACTGGATCTTTGAAGGTCCGACGACCCGCAGACGTTTCCCAGTGAGCCAGACCCCAGTGAGAGAGAGGCCTGTCATCGCCGTGCCGAAAGCGAACCAGATTAACTTGGTCGGCAGGCCGCCAAAGAAGCCAAAATGCAGCGGGTCCGCCCACTCATTGATGTAGAAGAAGAGAGGAAATTCCTTGGCTCGATGAATTTGGATCACGTCGAGGGTCTCAGGATCAAGGTAGACAGCGTTTGCACGTTCACGGATGAACGGGTTCCCGACCATGCCTTGCACCACGAAAGGTGCAGATGCCGAAATAGGCGCTCGGATCTGTGTGATGCTCAAGCCAGGATAAGCCGTGTGGGCGGCCTCGACCACCTCATCAAACGAACGATCTTTGATGACCGTTTCAAAGCTAGCGACGCGCTCTTGGCTTAGACGTGGCCGCATATCCGAGAGATCAGCGTCGGTCATCTTCATCCCGATACCGACGCCGAATTCGAGCAGGTACCAAATCCCAGTCACGATGATCACGACAAAGAACCAGCTTGCCCAAAGGCCAGCGGCCTTATGCCCGTCACCAATCATCACGCGCATTCCGCTTCCTGTTCGCAAGCGGAACATTAGGGTCTTCCAGTTTCGAGCGGTCTTCAGGCCTGTGTAAAGAGAGAAGGCGAGAACGAAGGCCAGGGATGTGACCAGGGGCAAGCCGATATAGTTCGGCATAAAGAGATAGCGGTGGAGATCTCGGAAAACCCGCTGAACGGTGAGCGGATGGGTTGCACCGGTCACTTCGCCGGTCCACTGATTCACGTGGACAAAGGTTCGCCGACCGTAGGCATCATAAACCGTCGCGCGGTAGGCAAAGTGATCGCCTTCCATGGCTTCGATACCAGCAAGGGTCGCGCCGGGTCGAGCGTCTAGAA
>JABSRH010000266.1 GCA_013215175.1 Parvularculaceae bacterium
GCGCTTCCTAGAGAAAGCCATGGCTACTTTTCCGGCCTTCCATCAGCAGACGTTGGACCATGGTGAGCCGCGATTGCTGGAGGTTTCCGGTGAACTGCAGCGTCGGGTTGCGGACCTTGATGTGAAGATTAGAGGGCGTGCTGACCGTATCGACGAGACTCCACAAGGCGCCCATATCATCGACTACAAATCGGGAGACTCGGGCTCGATCGATGAGATGAAGAATTTTTCGCCCCAGCTCTATCTCTTGGCCCTGATGATGAAGGCTGGTTCCTTTCCGGGTTTTCAGCCTAAAGAGCCTTGGCAAGTTTCATTCGTTTCACTGAAGAACCCGCCCAACATTTTTACAGGCAAGAAGGACATCGACAAACGGTTTGCACGCGGTGTTGCCTTGACCGACGAGTTGGCTCGTTTTGAGGAGACGTTCTTTAATTGGCTGGCCGAGCAATACTATCCTGATACCCCGTTCTTGCCGCAAATTGCACCGCAGTTGACCACGGACATTGGAGACTACGACAGCCTTTCGCGTCGCTTAGAATGGAGCCGGGGGGAGGGTGCCGATGACTGACGCTCTTCAGCAAACTACGGCGACCCAACACCGGGTAGCGAACCCTCTTTTGTCCGCATGGGTGTCAGCGAACGCTGGTACAGGTAAGACGTACGTCCTTGTACGGCGGGTGATCAGGCAGCTGCTGGCCGGGGCGGCGCCGCAGTCTATCCTTTGTATTACTTATACGAAGGCTGCTGCCGCTGAGATGTCGAGTCGGTTGTTGGGCATGTTGAGCAAGTGGTCCTTGTTGCCCGACGAAGCCCTCAGCCAACAGATCGACGAGGTCATTGGCCAGCGGCCCAGTCCTGGCGAACAAGACCGGGCGCGTCGTCTCTTTGCGCTAGCCTTGGAGAGCCCAGGCGGTCTGAAGATCCAGACGATTCACAGTTTTTGCTCGTCCATCCTCTCGCGGTTTCCGGCGGAGGCAGGGTTACCCCTCGGCTTTCGCCCTTTGGAAGATGACCAGGCCGCTGCGATGCTGCAGCGATGTGTGGCCGGGGTAGCGGAGACCTTCACGAGCGATCCGCAGCTTGCAGAGCATTTTCTGCGTGTATCTACCCGCTTCCAGGGTCAAGACGGCAACGCTCAACTGGGTTCTTTGTCGCTCGAGCAAATCCTCTACGACCATGCCTCGCAAGCACGCGACCTGGAGAACATGGATACCGGCGACATCGTGCAGCTTCTGTCGAAGGCTGTCGGTGCTGAACCTTCCGACCGTGCCGAGACGATTTTAGAGGCGTGTGTCGAGGGCCTCGATCAGCAGTTCCTTCGCCAGTTCGTCACAGTCTTTCGAACGGGTAAGCCGAAGGACCAGCAGCTCGCCGAGGCGATGCAGGCTTTGGTGGAGGAGCCCACGGTCGAGAATGTTCTCGCCAACCCTCCCATCTTCACGACTACGGGAACAGTACGTAAACTGACCAGTTCTGTTCGAAAGACGATCGATGACTTCGAAGAGCGTTGGGCAGCATTGGCGGAGCACCTGGTCCACTATCGAGAGCGTTGGTTGGCGGTTCAGGCCTTTGATGAAAACATCAGCCTCATGATTACTTCACAAGCGGTCATGCGAAATTATGGCGCCACCAAAGACCGCGAAGCGGCACTGGACTATGAAGACCTCATTCGCCGAACCTTGACTCTTTTGCGGAATGTTGATGCCTCTTGGGTGCGGTTCAAGCTCGACTCGGGCATCGACCATATTCTCATCGATGAAGCGCAAGACAATTCAGGGGCCCAGTGGGACATTTTTCAGCAGCTTGCTGAGGAAATTGTCTCGCTGGAGGCGGAGCTTGCAGATCGGCCTCGTTCGATCTTTGTCGTCGGCGATCCGAAGCAGTCGATCTATGCTTTCCAAGGAGCAGAGGCGCGGCTTTTTCAACGCACGCGCGCAACCTACAACGAAGCCATGGGTTCTCAGCTTGCGGATGAGGAGCTATTTGTTTCGTTTCGCACGGCGCAGCCTGTGCTGGATGTGGTGGACGCGGTTTTCGATCGGGACGACTTTAAGCAGATCACGGGCGATTTTCGGCATCACGCGAGTGCTCACTCGGACCGTCCGGGATCCGTTACGCTTTGGCCCGATCTTCCGCCAGCGGAGAAGGTCGAGCGATCAGCGTTCGATAAGCCGCTCGATGAGGCGCCGGACGAGAGTATTGACCAACGGGTCGCGCAGGCCGTTGCCCGTGATATTCAGCGACGTTTGAATGAAGGCGAACGGCTTGCTTGTAAGGATGGGCAGCGCTTGCGACCGCAGGACGTGCTGGTGCTGTTCCAGCGCCGAGGTGCGCGGTTTAAGTCCTTCTTGCGGGCGTTATCGGATGCGGGCGTGCCGTGTGAGGGATCGGACCGAGTAGGCCTCAAGGATGAGCAAGCCGTTCGCGATCTGATCTCTCTTTTGCGTTTTGCTGCGAACACGGACGACAATTTAAGTCTCGCTGAGCTTTTGCGGTCGCCCTTCGTGGGTTGGTCAGAAGACGAATTGTTTGATTTGGCCGCTGAACGAGAGCGTTCTGTCCTTTGGCTTGAATTGAAGCACGTCGCCGCGGGAGCCGATGGCCGTGCCGCGCGGTGTGCGGAAGCTCAAGCGCTATTGCAGCCTGCCCTTGATGCGGGAGCGCGGCATGGACCCTATGCGTTGTTGACTGCTGTGTTGGAGAGCGGCGGTGAAGTTACGGGCAGGCAAAGGTTGGCGCGCCGTCTTGGTGCTGGTTACCGACAAGCGGCGGATGCCTTTATCGATCATGCGCTGTGCTTTGTTGTGCAACTTCTCCGCTGCGTGCAGGCTTTCCTTACGCATGCGGAGCGTCTCCATGCAGATGTCAAGCGCGAGCTGAA
>JABSRH010000267.1 GCA_013215175.1 Parvularculaceae bacterium
GCCCTTCTGAGGGTGGTAATGTGCCCGACGGACTTCTTTGTTCATTGTATAAATTCGCCACGGGTGGGCCGAAACCGCGAAAAAACCGGAGAAATTACTCCCAAGCCCATGCAATTCCGATACTTTCAGCCTGATCCTGACGTCCAAGAAGAGGTGAGTAGCTACTACGACCTCGAATTGTCCTACGATGTCGAAGATCTGATGCGGGCTGAAATTGCGAATATTCGGTTCGTTCTGTCGGGCTGTATACATTCGGACCTAACCGGCGAGATGACGGCCTACCCAGCGGGAAGTGCAATTCTTTGTGGGCCCTCTTTTCGGTCGAGCCGGATTGGTTTTGACGCCAACACGCGGGTTTTTGGTGCCGCGGTGACGCCGGTCGGTTGGGTTCGGATGTTTGGGCCCACCGCCAGCAATTTCGCCAACGCGGTTGAGCGCCTGGCTGATCATGTTCCCGCTGAGACGAGCCAGCTCATCGAGCAGGTCTTTGACGCGGAAACGGATGACGCCTTGCTGGCTGCGGCCAACAAGCTGTTCTCTTCGATGAGTGACGAAGCTGCGCCGATGAACCGCGCGTTTTTGGATCGCGCTACGGAGTGGTTGGTTGACCCGGAGCCAACGGAGATTGGGGACCTGCTCGATAACGTGGAGTTGTCGCACCGGCAGGTCGAGCGGCTTTGCAAGGGCTACTTTGGTGCCTCGCCGAAGAAGCTTCACCGCAAGTTTCGGGCGCTCCATTCGGCCAATCGGCTGACTTGGCAGGAGCTGGACGACTGGCGCGACGTCGCTACGACCGCTTACTACGATCAGGCGCATTTCATCCGCGAGTTCAAGGAATTCAACGGACGAACGCCGAGCGAGTTTATTGGCGGTCCTCATATTTTGGTGCGGGTCACGTTGCAGGAACGCCGGCGGATTAATCACCACTCGCCGTTCAGCCTGATTGGTTAATCGCTGCTTTTCGTGCATGGTTACCTTGGCATTAGCCTTGCATCATCTGACCTATGGAAACGATCCGCACGCTTCTGAACAAGCTCGAGGGCCGCACGGGTGATATCGCCCGGACGGTGGAGCGTGAGATCAAGGATATTGCTCCTTATGCTGAGTTAGGCTTGGCCATGGGTGTGCCCACGTGGCACCTGCATGACCGTGTGGTGTCGCTCTTGCCGCTGCCGAACCGTTGCCAGCTGCACTTCTGGGATGGCGAGGCTCTCGAGGCACTGTTCCCGGATCGCTTAGCTGCGCCGTCGCACGGCCCCATGCGATACTTGCGTCTTGAGAGCATGTTCGATGTTGATGAGAATGTGCGTGAGGTCTTGAAAGGGGCCTTTTCGCTCAAGATCGATCAGCTCGCCGAAGCGGACGCCTGCTCCTAGCGCAACGGAGCTTTGCTGAACTGCGCGCCTGTATGTCCTTGTCTTTGTCGCCGATGGGCCGAACATATCCCCGCGGCAAATGACTTGAAGAGGACTGCCCCTATGAAGTTTCTCACCAGTACGGCGCTGAGCGCTGCTTTCGTGTTCGCTGCAGCTCACGCGGAAGACGTGCCGAGCGGCACCTACGACCTTGATGCGACCCACACCACGGTGTTTTGGTCGGTTAGCCACGGCGGCTTCTCGCTGTACCGCGGCACCTTCGACACGGTGGAAGGCACGCTCGAATGGGACGCGAAGCGCCCGCAAAAGAGCAGCATGACCGTGTCCATCGATGCCAATTCCGTCGACAGCCCGGCTGCCGTCAGCCACGCTGGAAATGGCAACTTCCAAGAGGACATTGCCAAGAATGCCCTGGGCGCGGAAGCCCAGCCGACCATCACCTTCACCACCACCAAGCTGAAGAAAACCGGCGATGGCGAGGGTACCGTGAAAGGCGAGCTGAGCTTTAACGGCCAGACTCATCCCGTGACGTTGGACGTGGAACTCACCAAAGCGGCCACCATGCGCGGCACGCCGAAGATGGGCTTCTCTGGTTCCACCACGATCGATCGCACGGTTTGGGGTTCGGATGCTTGGACACAGTTCGGCATCGGCAAAGAGGTGACCATCACCATTGAAGCTGAATTCGCTAAGGCAGAGTAACGTCCAGCACGACCTGGCGGAGCGCCAAAAAGGGGCTCGGGTTGCGCACGACGTGATTTTCGAGCACCCTTCCATCTGTCTGATGGGAGGGTGTTTTGGTGTTGAAGCAGATTTTTTGCGTGGGCTTGTTGGCGTTGGCTTCGAGCCTCGTGACCACGGCGCATGCCCAGCGCTTGCAAAACCCGGCCACCCTGATGCCGAATTTCAACCTGACGACGGTGGAAGCGACGCTCGTTGATCTCGGCGCGACGGTTGAGCGTCTCAATTTGGGTAGTGATCCCACGATCGGCGTGACCATGCCGAGTGGCGCCAAGCTCCTTATGGTGCCTATTGCCTGTGATACGGCGACCAATATCTGCACGGGTCTGAGTGTGCGTGCGCTATTCCGAGAGGGTGGTTCAAACGCCGTATCCGTCAATCGCTTCAATCAGGCGGGCACGCCAGCTAAAGTCGTTCTGCAAGGTGAGCGGCCTGTGATGTACGAATTGCTGGTCAACGAGTATGGTATGGCTCGCGGTAATTTTGACGTGTACGTGCGGCTCTTTGAGCGCTCGATGAGCCAGTACATCACCTTCATGAATAGCGGCTCGTCTGATATTCGGAAGAGTGCTTCTCTACGCAGTTCGATCTCGTTGGCCCAAGAAACCTCCCACCTCGGAACTCTACCGCTGGAATTTCATCAGCATCCCAATGGTTTCATGAGCCTCGGGAATGTTCCTGACGCCTACATCACCGACCTGAACTAGCGCACG
>JABSRH010000268.1 GCA_013215175.1 Parvularculaceae bacterium
CAGGTTAGGGAGTCAGTCGCGCCAACGGCCAAATCATTGAAATTATTTGTATAGGCAGCCTGACAATGCACCGAAGCGTGATGGGGCGGCGGTCTGGCGTCCAATGCGGTAATATTTTGGCAATGAAATTAAATTGGGGGTTAACAAAACCATGAAAAACATTCTCGCCTCAACGATCGCCGGCGCTTTGCTTGTTGGCACCAGTTTCGCGGCGACGACGACCTACACCGATCGCGCGACCTACGAGGCCGCTGCCGATGCTCAGACGGTCGAAGACTTCGAAACGCTGTCAGGCACAACGACCTTCACGGGTCCATGGGTCGGTCCATCAGGCTTGATCGTCTCCACCGAGACGAATAACATGTTCAGCGTTGGCCCTGGCCAAAGCACCAACCCCACCCAAGGTATTGGTTCGAACAACCCACCTACGGACTCGATGACGCTCGACCTAGGCGGCGACTTCTTCTCCTTTGGTCTGGACATTTTCCAGAACAACGGCGGCGGTGGTCAAACTGGGACGGACCAAGACTACATCATCACTGTTTTCGACGATGGTGCCCAAGTTGGTCAGTGGACGGCCACAGTTGCTTCGAATGGTGGTAGCTTCTTTGGCGCCATCAACATGCTGGCTTTCGACATGATCAATATCTCCAACCGCTCGCTTTTCGAAGTTGTTGACAATGTCTCTTGGGGTAACGGTTCGGTGGCACCTGTCCCGGTTCCTGGTGCCCTGCCGCTGATGCTTGCTGGCCTCGGCGCTCTTGGTGTTGCAAAGCGCAAGAAAAAATCCGCATAAGGATAGAAATTACTTATGCAGAAACGCGGCCCCCGTGGCCGCGTTTTTTATGGCGATCAGCCGTCCTCGCGGACGATATCAATATCGGCGAATTTCGACAGGCCTGAGGTCGTGATCGCTGGACAAGCGCCCTCGCGCATACCTTCAGACGAAGTGTACTGACAGCTTTCGATATAGAGCGTGATGCTGATGCTACCACAAGGATGGCTTTGGCGCAGCGTTTCGGTCATGCCCGCACTCGACAGGCCATTCTCATCCCCTTCGCCATGTTCAGAAACAAAAGGCAAGCGCGTTTGCCCCGTGGGCGTCTGATAGGTCGTGCGACCACGGATGAGAACTAAATCGGTCGATGCCACATCGGCCAAGTCGGTGCGCTCCGGTCGGCAAGCCCCTTCGCTACCGCCTGGCGTATAGGTCATCAGCACACCGCCTGGCGGCATCAGTGCTGGTAGAGCAAAATCGTCACCACCGTCGCTGCCACCGCATGCCGCTAGCGAGAGAAAGCCTACGCTCAGTACTAGAACTCTGTTGATCATGTCGCTTCCTCCGAAGGCTTACTAGCCCATTGATATTGGGTTCATGCGCTCCGCGAATCTCTTCTTATCCATTCGCCATGAATTAAGCGTATAGAGAGCAAGAGCGACGTAGCCGATACCGTTGATTGTGGCGAGAACCCAGCCCGGGAACGCCCCGATATGCAAGCTCTGGAAGCCTGCTTCGCTACCGGCGGCGCCCAGGCATTTGCCGTAGAGCGCAGCGGTTTGGACGCTGAAGATCCACATATAGTTCCGGCGCAAACGCCGCCCGAGCGCCCTTGGAAAACTGATATGGTGCTCTGGCCGTTGATAGTCCTCAGCTAGGCGTTCCATCCAGCCGTGTTGCTCGACCTTTTCGCGGCGCAGCATCGGGGCATAGAAATGGATCTCAAGCCAGCGCGCGCGGGCGCGCCAGACGTTGAAATACCGGTAGCGTCGTGACTCGAGGTACAAGAAGACACCGATCAGCATCGCCACGAGAAATAGAGGTAGGGCCGAACTGTCAGGAGACTGATAAGAGATGGTCAGCGCAAGGCCTAGGCTGACCACGGACCAATTGGTTGTGGCATCGAGTCGGGTTCGCCAGATCGTCGAACGATAGACCTCGCCCCGGTAAAGGTGGGCCATCGCGCCCAGCTCAGAACCGGAAAACTCAGGAATATCATTCTCTTCGACCATCAAACGAGGTCACCTTCCCAACAATGGTGAGAGGCTAACGCGATTTCTGGGTCAGGGCGAGAAAAGTTATCAGATCTCGTCAGACGCGCTGTCGTCCATCGTGACGGGAGCGTCGTCGGTTGGCTCGCTGCTATCGCCATCTGCCACGAGTACAGCCTCGACAGGTTCTGCTTCAGGTTCGAGTGCTGCGACTTGGGGCTTGAAGCTATTGGTCGTGCGCACCGACCCGTCAGCATAGAACGTGTCACCGCTGCTGGGGTCCAAGAACCAAAAGCGACCGGACTGGGGTTCATACCGCACGGCCACGTCCACCTGATCACCGCTCACGAAACAGGCTAAAGCGTCTTCATAGCACCCCGTGAAGTTCGCGGGGATTTCCTCAGGCAATGGATTTGCGACGTATTCGGATTCAACCAGCAGTGAGATGGCTTCCTTGCCATCAACGGTGAGGGAGCCGTCGCTGGAGTTAGCTTGTTCAGCGTCCTCGGGTGCCGCCAAAACTAGGTCGCCAGCCGCTGGGACTGTTGAGCAGGCCATCAGCAGCGCAAAGGGAAGGCTGGTCAGGGAGGTTCGGAGCAATGCATTCGCCATCATCAAACGCTACTCTGCGTCGCGACCGCAGGGAAAGCCCGTTTCAAAAAGTTCAGCTGCTGAGGCTCAGGCGATGATGTCGGGGAGAAGCCGGTCGCGCAGTTCTTGGATCTGGTCGCGCAGCATCAGCTTGCGCTTCTTCATCCGGCCGATGGTTAGTCGATCATAGGGC
>JABSRH010000269.1 GCA_013215175.1 Parvularculaceae bacterium
GGGCCTCGATGGTGCGGTCGTAATAACCGCCCCCCATGCCAAGGCGAGCGCCGTCTCGCCGGACGCCCAGTAGCGGCGTCACCACCACATCCGGCCGCCGTTCCTCTGCGCCCTCCGGCGGCTGCATGATCCCGTAAGGGCCTTTCTCCAGGCCACGGTCGCTCTCGAACAGCCTGAACACGAGCGCCGCGTTCTTCTTCACCACCACCGGCAACAGAACCGCGACGCCGCGATCCGCCAGCGCCTTGGCGAGCGGCTCGGTGTCGAGCTCATCGCCCTTGGGATGGTAGAGCGCAACATTCTTTGCCTCGTTCTCCAGCTCATCGCCAAAATGCATCATGAACTGGCTCGCCGCGTGGTGCCCGGCCGAGGGCTGCCGCCCCGCGGCATCGGCACGCGCTTTCTTGGCGCGCGCTCGGAAGGCTTCTTTCCACTGAACAATGCCGAGGGGGATAGCTGGGATCATAAAGTCGATCCTCCGAATAAAGAGCCGCGCCGGCCGTCGGTCATATGATTCTCCCTGGACCCGAAGGTTCAGGTGGGCGCCGCGTGAAAAGGACCACGATCCGAGCCAGAGGCAGCTCCCGAGAATGTCTGTAAGGCCCCGGGGAATGATGTCCTAACGGGCCGGGCAGCGAAGAGAGAAGCTAGGGCGTGGTGCCAGGGATTTCAAGAACACAGCCGGGTAGGGTTGCTGGCGCTTAAAGCTGTTCGAACGCCTCGCGCATTGTCCGAGCGTTTCGGCGGAGTGTGGCCGCCGTGTCAAAGTCGCCACGCCGATCGTAGGCGTCAGCCATATCATCCAACCCCCGCGCTCTCCAAAGCGCAGTTTGCCTTTGCGAGCGCGTCACGCTCTCGACCGCTCTGTAGTTTGGGGAGGTTCTCTGGATCTCAAGCTGACGGTTGGCCGCTTGCGCCCAACTCTCCGCTCTAGCCGGTAGGTCCGGGACTAGATCGATCATGATGTCAGCGTTGGGTGCTCTCGCCATCGTGGCAAAAAAGAACCAGCCCTTGTTTTGGTGTTGCTTGTTCCCGTTGACATGAGCCTGCTGAAACAACTCGAGTAGGGCGTCGCTGTCATGAACTTGGCCAGCCACATCCATAGCGAGCTGGAAGTCAACATTTCGGCCCAAGGCGACGTAACGGCCCACTGCATCCTGCGTGATCGAGTTGAGAAACACGCCAGCTCGGTCATCGATTTCGGCAAGGTCCCGAAAAGTCATGATCATGATCCGCCGATCATTTCGATCTTCTCTGTCACTCGCTGACAGATCGAGCGATGCCCAACGCGTTGTCATCAGACGATAGGCTTCATTCCCGTCGCCCGAACGGATGAGCTCTTGGATCCGTTTGTCGAACTCATTTCGTTGCTGCATGCGCGGCGAGACGTTCCGGCGGACCTTCGTTGGTTCGCTGGTGACTGACGGTTGAGAGACCAACTGAGGTTCGGCAGTGACGGAAGGCTGTGCGGCGGGTTGCGGCTTCCGTTTCAACGGTGTTTCGTCGGCTCGCCCTGCGGGTTCGGCATCTTTAGCGTTCGGCGAAGCATCTATCTTTGCTACTGGCCTGACAAACGCCAACGTGCCCCCGATGCCCACCGCGCAAGAAAGCACCGCCGTCGCCACCAGTCTGCTGATCTCGCCCAACGGGCACCTCCGAAAAGCTCTTTGTTTCAGCTTGCTAGAGGGAGATTGGCAAAAGTCAGAGCGAAATCAACCGCCAACCACAGCCGCGAGGGCCTTCTCCAACCGCTCGCTCATGGCGTCGAGGCGGTCGGCGGCCCATTCGGCGGCTTCACCCTCCGGCGTGTTGTTGGCCCAGCGATTTTTCGCCTCGTCATACTCATCGAGCACCGCGAGGGCGGCCAAAACGATGGCGTGGGTGTCGCCGACACCTGAATTTTGGTTGCGAACCGCAGCAACCCGCTGCGCGAGGTCATCGGCGAGGGATTTCAGTCTCGGCTCCTGCCCATCATCGCAGGCGAGGCGGAAGGAGCGGTCAGCGATGCTGACATCAAGTTCAGCCACGGCTAGTCTCCTTCCTGCTGTCGAGCCAAATCACGCAAATGTTTCAGTGCCTTCTCGGCGCGTCGCTCGATCGCATCAGCCCGATCGTGCGCGTCCGCGAGCCGCTGCTTGGCCTTGGCAGTTTCCTGCAGAGCCCGCTCGACTTTGCCGACGACTTGCTCCAGCCGACGCTCAGATGCTTCCAAACGATCCATACCCAAGAAATGAACACTCTTGGGTTGTGGCGCAAGCCTTCAAAGCCGCTTGACCGCAGGGGTTCTTGGGAGCATCGGGAGCGCGACGAAACGGAGTTTGCCCATGTCCACGACCCCCGCCCATCAACAAATGTCCGCGGCGATTGCCGCGCTTGCGATGGATGCTGTGGAGAAGGCCAAGTCGGGTCACCCCGGCATGCCCCTCGGCATGGCCGACGCGGCCACCGTTCTTTTTGCTAACCATATGAAATTTGACGCCTCCGCGCCGGATTGGGCCGACCGCGACCGCTTTGTGCTTTCCGCTGGTCACGGCTCAATGCTGCAATACGCGCTGCTGCATCTTCTCGGCTACGAGGACATGACGCTGGAAGAGCTCAAGAACTTCCGCCAGCTCGGCGCCAAAACCGCAGGTCACCCAGAGTTCGGTCACGCCAAAGGCATCGAGACTACCACCGGTCCGCTAGGCCAAGGCATTGGCAACGCCGTCGGTTTCGCCCTGGCGGAGGCGCATCTGCGGGCCAAGTTCGGCGAAGACCTG
>JABSRH010000027.1 GCA_013215175.1 Parvularculaceae bacterium
GAACATCGCCAACATTCTGCTGGTCCTAGGTCTCCCCGCTGTCCTGGCGCCCATCGCTCTCAACGTTGAGCGGCTTAAGCGCCACGGCCTCGCCCTCGCCGGCGCCACTCTCTTATTCTGCGCGTTGATCTATCGCAGCGGCGGCGTTGGTCTTTTTGAGGCCTGCCTCTTCACCGTCGGAATGTTGGGTTATTTCGCCCTAATGCTGCGTGAGGCGCGCAACGGCGAAAGCGACCTCACCGCTGAAGCCGCTGAACTTGCGCCCACCAAACCACGGTTCCCGCCCACGATGCTCATGTTGATCGCCGGCCTCATCGGCCTGCCGGTGGGCGCGACCCTACTGGTGGACAATGGCGGCGCCCTAGCCGCGAGCCTCGGTGTGCGTGACGAAATCATTGGCCTCACCGTGGTCGCTTTCGGCACGTCCCTTCCGGAACTCGCCACCGTCTTGGCAGCTGCCGCGCGCAAGGAGATGGGCGTGGTAGCAGGCAGCATCATCGGCTCGAACATCTTCAACATGCTCTTCGTCGGGTCGGCGGCAGGCTTTGTGGGCAAAAGCCAGTTCACTGAGGCCGCGCTGCAGGTGGACGTGCCCATGATGATCGCGGCGACCGCGCTCATCACCGTGCTGATCATGACCAAGACCAACATTGGCCGCATCACCGGCATCGCGATGACCGCTGTCTATGTCGGCTACATCATCTTCCTCGGCGCAGCAGGCCTGGCATGACCCAAAGAGCAGTACTCGTCACCGGCGGCGGTAAGCGCGTCGGCAAAGCCATCGTGGAAGCCGCTGCTGCTTCAGGCTGGTTACCCATCGTGCACTACAACAGCAGCGGCGGTGCTGCTGAGGCAGTCGCCGAGGCCAATGGCGGCGTGGCTGTCCAAGAAGACCTTTCCCAGCCTGGCGCGGGAACAAGGCTGATGGCCAAGGCGACAGAGCTGGTCAGCACGCCAATCGCGGGCCTCGTCAATTCAGCGTCGATCTTCGAACATGATGTGGCGCAGAACACGACGGAGGACGCGCTTCTCCGCAATTTCCAGATCCACACCGTAGCGCCGGTGATGATGGCGCAAGCCTTCGCCGCGCAAGCGCCCGACCGATCCGTGGTGGTCAACATCCTGGATCAGAAACTGTTCAATCTGAACCCGGATCATTTTGCCTACACCATCAGCAAGCAAGCGCTTCACGGCGCGACCATGACCTTGGCCCATGCCCTCGCGCCCAAGGTGCGGGTGGTCGGCGTCGCGCCGGGATACAACCTACCCTCCCCGGGCCAACCGCAGGAAGTCTTCGACCGCCTCGCACCCACGGTGAACGTGCTGGAGCGTCGGCTCGAGACCGAGGACGTGGCCGACACGGTCCTCTTTGCCCTGAACAACAAAGCCATCACGGGCCAAGTGCTGATGGCCGACAATGGCGAGCACCTCAAAGCGTCCGCTCGCGACGTTATCTTCTCGGAGTGATGGCTGGCCATGGATCTCCCTTTGCTGCAACCTGGCTTCTACACCGTCTTCCTCGAGGAAATGCGCAGTCACGTGAAGCTCGGCGTCTTGCCCCACGAAACCCGTCCGCAGGCGGTCAGCTTCTCAGTAGCGGCCATCGTCAGTCGCATCGGCCCCGGCGACGGTTTGGAAGACGTGGTGGACTACAACCACCTTCGCGACACCATCATCGATCTGACCACGGATCAACATTATGGCCTGCAAGAAACGTTGTGCGAGGCCATCATCGAGAACTTGCAGCGCCACCCCAACGTTCATGGCGTGATCATCGAGACGCGTAAGCTGACCGTCTATGACGATGCCCAGGCCGTCGGCTGTCGCATGGCGGCTATCCCTGCCGAGGTGCGGGCATGACATTTGAACAGCGCTACACCTTCCACTTCGAAGCCGCCCACGAACTTGGTGAGAACGTTGACAGCACGGACCATCCGTATGCCCACATCCACGGGCATAGCTTTCAGGTGACCCTCTTCGTTCGCGGGCATGAGCTCGGGCCGAAGGGTTGGCTCACGGACTTCGCTCACCTGCGCCAAGCCGGTGAAGAGGTTCGCGCAGGCCTCGATCACCGTTTCCTAAACCACATTGAGGGGCTGGAAGTGCCCACGCTGGAACACGTGGCGCGCTACATCTTTCTCAAGGTGAAAGACAGCCAGCCCCTGCTGGCGGCCGTCGAGGTGGCTCGCCCGTCGCTAGGCGAAAGCGTTCGGTACGAAGACTAACCGAAGAGCACCACGCTCTGCCGCCCCGCTAAGACAGGGCGACCATCGCTCGTCCACACAGCCATATCCTGCGCCGACCAGCCACCGCCGCCGCTTTGCGCGGAACTCCGCAGCAAGTACCAGCCGTCTTGCGTCGAGAAATCGTCCGACAAGAAATCAACGTGCCAATTCACCGAGCTGACCGGCGAGAACCCTTTCAAGCGCATGGCCGCAGCAGGCGGAGCAATGTCGCCCAGGGCCAACAGGCCTTCCGCCGTTGCTCGTGCCGCCGGATCACGATGGCGCGCCCACCACAACACCTCATGCGTATCTGCTCCCGCAAACGGCAACCCCGAGCCCACCGGCATCAGCTCAAACTGTGATAGAAAATTCAAAAACGCCGGGCCATCGCGAGAGCCTTCCATGTCCTCCACCCAAGGGACCTGGGGGCCAGTAAGATCGGTAAACTGAAGGCTACTCTCGCGGGCGGTACCAAAGACCAGCGTGCCGCGCGTCGCGACACCCTTTTCGCCCGATAAGTTACCCTCGATGAACGTCGTCGACTTGCCTTGCCGAAGCAACTGAGCCGAGGCCACAAGCTCACCGCTAGCCGGACCGATAAAAGCAATCTGTACGCTGCGCAGAGGCGGTAAATCACCGAAGCTGCGAGACGCCTCTCGCGCCAAAAGAGCCGACGTCAAGCCGCCATAGGCCGTGCGCCCTTGCAGCCAGTTCTCTGGCACAGTAATGCGGGAACCATTCTCAGCGGGCGCAGCGGAGGCGAGCAGCGTGGTAAAGTCCATGGCGCCCCCTTCCCCGCTCCCAGCGAAGCTGTCAAACCCGCGCGATGGCACAGGCAAGCAAGAAACTCTTTTCCGGCGACGCGACTTTCATGAAGGGCGTGGTGGCCATGGATGGTCTTCCGGACACATCCCTTGGCGAGTTCGCCTTCGCGGGGCGTTCGAACGTCGGCAAGTCGTCGCTGCTCAATGCGCTGATGAAGCGCAAAGGCCTCGCCCGCACCTCGAACACACCGGGCCGCACGCAAGAAGTGAACTTCTTCGACATTGGCGGTCAGTTCCGTTTCGTCGACCTGCCCGGCTACGGATACGCGCGCGCTTCCCGCACGAAAGTCGATGCTTGGACGGAGCTGATCTTCGACTATCTACGCGGTCGGCCCAATCTGCTGCGCGTCTTCGTCCTCATCGATAGCCGGCACGGCCTCAAGCCCGTAGACGAAGAGGGCATGGCGCTGCTCGATGAGGCCGCCGTGAGCTACCAGGTGATCCTCACCAAGATCGACAAAATCAAAGAGACAGCCCTCGCCTATCGCTTGAACGAAGTCAGCGAGCAGCTCTCCAAGCGCCCCGCCGCCTTCCCCGAAGTGCTGGCGAGCAGCTCCGAGAAAGGCAAAGGCCTCGATCAAGTGCGCGGCACGGTGCTCAGCACGGTCAACGACTGGCGGGGATAGTTGCTGCAGAGCAACAGTCTTGGCCCCGCGTGCCTTTTTGATGTGAAGGCGTAACTTGATGGGCAGGGCGCCAGAATAGGCGATTGAACACATCGGGAGCAAGGCATGACCGGCACGGCACATCTAAGGGTTGTTGGGGGGACGCAAGCATCGTCTCGGCCCGCCACTGACCTATCGGGGCTCGGCCCCTTGATGGCAAAGGCCCAAGACGGTGACCAGAAGGCGTACAACGAGGTGCTGAAGGCCTGCGACGCATGGCTGCGCATCTTTCTCGCCCGCCGCGTGGCACCGGAGAGCGTGGAAGACATCGCGCAAGAGGCCCTCATGGCGCTGCATCGCAAGCGGCACACATACGACCCGGAGAAGCCCTTCGCGCCGTGGTTCGTGGCCATCGCGCGCTACAAATGGCTCGACCGCCTGCGCAAGCACTACCGCCAGGATGAGGTGGAGCTCGAAGACCAAGCTTCCGTTGGCGGCCACGAAAGTGCCGTTGTGTCGAAACTGGTGCTCGAACGCCTGCTTTCGCACATTCCTGAGAATCAGGCCGAAGCCATCCGGCTGGCCAAAATCGAAGGCTACGCCCTCGATGAAATCGCAACCATGACAGGCCAGAGCCTGTCGTCTGTCAAAGTCCGCATACACCGCGGCATGAAACGTATGATGTCAAAGTTGGAACAAGCCAATGCGTGATGTTCAAAGCACCGCCTCGCTGATCGATGGGCTGAGCTCTAGCCTCACCCCCGTTCGCCGCCGCAAGCCTCGCCGTGAGATCCAGATTCTGCTGGCGATCCTGGTTCTGCAACTCCTGGGCACCTTGGCCATCGTGGGTGGTACGTCTGCGGACGTGTTCACGGCGAACACGTTCAAGATCACCTCGAAAGCACTGATGCTTGGTGGCCTCGCGGTCTCCTTCGCCGCCTTGGCCTTCCGTAGCCTCGAGCCGACGACGCCGAAGCAGAAGAACATCGCTCTGGTCGTAGGCGGACTGTTGGTCGGCTTTGGTATCCTGACGCTGGACATGACCTTCGGCCGAACCGTCACAGATACGCTGATGCCGCGGAACGGCGCACGCTGCCTGACCGCCTCGATCAGCCTCGCCCTGCCGATGTTCATCGCCCTGACGATCTTCATGCGGGGCGCCGCACCGACCAAACCGATGATGACAGCTTTGTTCATCGGGATTGCGTCAGGTAGCTGGGGTGTCTTCGTCTACGGCCTACAATGTCCGTTCACGTCCCTCCCCTACCTCGCCACCTGGTACGGCGGTTCGATCGCCATCATCACAGCAGCCGCGGCACTCATCCTGCCGCGGATTACGCGTTGGTAGGCATTCACTGAGCCCAAAAGCTCGCGATGAAGCACTTCACACAATCGTGTGAGGTGCTTCCTTTTATCCCTGGACACCATGCGTTGTCTGGGACAGTTTTCGGTCAGCGTCGTTGGGGTTTTCGGCTTAGTTGTAAGGTGTTGGCACCCGCATAGATGGTGCGAGAAGACCTCTGTCGCGTCTACAAAACACTCAAACCAACCATGAGAGAAGAAATAATGCGTGCACTTATCGTAGGTCTCGGCCTTGCTACGCTCGCCGCTTGCGCGAGCAGTGATCTTGGGCCCCGCATCGCTGGCACGAACTTCGCCACGCTCGATCTCGATGCGAACGGCATCATCACCGCAACGGAATTTGGTGAGCAAGAGGTGTCTTTTGCTGCGATTGACAAAAACGGCAATGGCCAGATCACCGCAGAGGAAGTGGCGGCTTTCAATCGAGTAAACAGTGCGTCAACTCGGCGCGATCGCAGCCGTTCGACAGGTTCACGCCTCTAGTTTCATCCGTCTTCGATGAAAAAAGGCCGCTCACTTGAGCGGCCTTTTTGTTTAGGCGTCGAATGCAGCCTTCGTGCTCTCTCGCAATTGATCGAGCGTGATCTCCGGCGCCATCTCCACGAGCTTGAGACGCTTGGCAGCCTTATCAACGTCGAAAACCGCGTGGCTAGAAATGACGCGGTCAACACAAGCCACACCCGTCAGGGGCAGCGTGCACTCAGGCAGCAGCTTGGGATCACCTTTCTTCGAGACGTGATCCATCAGGACCACCACGCGCTTGACGCCTGCCACCAGGTCCATGGCACCGCCCATGCCTTTGACCATCTTGCCGGGGATCATCCAGTTGGCGAGATCGCCGCCTTCGCTCACTTCCATCGCACCGAGGATCGATAGGTTGATGTGCCCCCCACGGATCATCGCAAAACTATCGGCCGAGCTAAAGAAACTGGTTTTGTCGAGCTCGGTGATGGTCTGCTTACCAGCATTGATGAGGTCCGCGTCGACGGCATCTTCCGTCGGAAAAGGACCCATACCGAGCATACCGTTCTCAGACTGCAAGGTGACTTCCATGCCGTCCGGAATATAGTTCGCCACGAGGGTCGGAATGCCGATCCCCAGGTTCACATAAAATCCGTCTTGCAGCTCAGTCGCGGCCTTCGCGGCCATTTCATCACGTGTCCAGGGCATGGGGTGTTCCCTTCATCATCATAAAGTGTTGAGCGGCGTCGGCCGCTTTTCTGAGTTGGGCTGTGCGGCCCAGAACAGGCGTATCGGCGATGCAGCGATGGCTCGCACGGACGATCGAATTGCGAGCTGATTCATTCATCGGCCCCGGGATATTCAGCCGAGGGAAGAATTCGTTCTCGAGCCGATAAAAGGCATCCACGATGTTCGCCACCGTTTCTTCGAGATAATCTCGGCGCACATGGGGGTTCATGGCTTCCAGCTCGCCGGGGAGAGCCGTCATGGTGCGCATCACCGATCCTGCCAGCCCGCGAAATGACTCGAGGAACTCGCAAAAGTCATCAGAGAGGTACGGCAGGTAAGTCTCATTGAAACGCTCTACCATGAACTGCGCGGCGAACATGCTGCGCCGGGTGGGGTCGAACGACGAATAGAACAGGTTATCCCATCCGTCCGCCATCGCGGCGAGGTCATCACGGATCGCGTGAGGGATGGAAAATCTGTACCCAGTATATTCGTAGGTAAAATCGAGCTGAGCCGCCTTGGCGCTAAGCCCCATGTTGCGCTTGAACTGCGTGCGCGCAGCAATGGCACCGACAAAGGCCGATGCCGTCACGCCGCCGATCAACTGGCCAACGCCGCTGCTCAAAACGCTCTCAACTCCCGTCCAAATCCCGCTCATAACGCCCCCCGCGTTCTGTTCAGCTAGGCAGCCCGTACCGTGCGCTGCTCAATTCGCTTTTCTTGGTCAGCTTGAATGATGCGATCCACATAGATCCCTGGCGTGTGGATATGATCCGCATCGAGATCACCGACCTCGACCAGCTCTTCCACTTCAGCGACGCAGAACTTGCCTGCTGTCGCCATCATCGGGTTGAAGTTGCGCGCCGTCTTTCGGAACACGAGGTTGCCCTCTTTGTCGCCCTTCCAGGCGCGCACGATAGAGATGTCGGCAACAAGGCCCGTCTCCATGATATAGCGCTCACCATCAAAGGTGCGCTCTTCCTTGCCGTCGGCGATCTTCGTGCCGACGCCGGTCTTGGTGAAGAAGGCCGGGATACCGGCGCCACCGGCTCGAATACGTTCAGCCAACGTACCCTGAGGATTAAACTCGAGCTCGAGCTCACCAGACAGATATTGCTCCTCGAAGGTCTTGTTCTCACCCACATAGGAGCTGATCATCTTCTTGATCTGCTTGGTTTGCAGCAGCAGGCCGAGGCCCCAATCATCCACGCCAGCATTGTTGGAAATCGCCGTCAGGTTCTGCGCGCCCGTATCTCGCAAAGCCATGATGAGGTTTTCCGGAATCCCGCACAGGCCAAAACCGCCCGCCATAACGACCATGCCGTCTTGCACTTGGCCCTCAAGCGCTGCCGCAGCGTTGGCGAAAACCTTCTTACTCATGAGTGATCTCCGGTCTTATCGTCGGTACCGTCTCGCCGAGCTTGGGGCTCTGCGCAAGATCAGGAGACACTCTCTTTGGTCGATAACTCAGCCGTGAACTTACCAGGCTGGCGGCACCTCGAGCACGCTAAAGGTGGTCTCTTCCGCTTCGCGCTCCAGGCGCTTCTTCTCAGCCGCCACCGCTGGGAAATGCGGTGCCGCGGGGCTATCGCAGCCCATCGCGAAACCGACGCCCTTCAGATAAGAGCGACGCAGGCGGCCATTCTTATAGGCTTTGCGGATCGACCGGTCATGCGCTGTCGCGCCTGTAGCGCGGCGAACAAGGTTTCGGAACGGGATCACGTCCGTCGTGAGGTCAGCGACCAGGCTATAGGCCTGGTCATCGGCCATACCCATCACCTGACCGCGCAGAGAGGTCGTGCCGCCCATATCCAGGACATCGATATCCGAGCCGACATAAGACTCAAGGTCATGAATTTCGATGGCAATTCCGGCACAACTCGTTGGTACAGGCTTTTCATACACGCTGAGATTGGCAAGGATCGGGGGAATAGCCTCCCGGCGCACGTTAAAGTCTTCGAGCGGTGCCAACACACCTTCCCGAAGCCCGCCGGATACCCCCTCGGCGGAGTCGTGTGGCCGCGTGTGGCAAGCCGTTAGGCTTGCACCAGCGATCACCAACGCGATGAAGCGCCACCATCCCATGTCGATAAGGTAACACTGGACTCCTACGGAGTCACAACAGATTTGCAAAGAAATCGCACAATTACACCTTTACAGGCCAAGTTGCGGTTCACTGTGGCTAGCAAACATCGAATGAGAGCCACCGGGAGTTGTCTTAGCGCATGCAGCAACGCGGCGAGCGGGCAAAGAAAAACCGCGCAGCAATTCAACTGCGCGGTTTACCAATTCAACAAATGAACTGCTTTTTAGAGGTCGAGCAGCATCCGTTGTGGATCTTCCAGGTTCTCTTTGATGCGAACCAGGAACGTCACCGCGCCTTTGCCGTCAACGATCCGGTGGTCGTAGCTGAGCGCGAGGTACATCATCGGACGCACTTTGATGTCGTCACCGACAACGATTGGACGTTTCTCAATCCGGTGCATGCCCAAAATGCCTGACTGCGGCATGTTGAGGATCGGGGTCGACATCAGCGAGCCGTAGACGCCACCATTGGTGATGGTGAACGTGCCGCCTTGCATCTCTTCGAGCTTCAGATCGCCCGTGCGAGCGCGACGTCCGAAATCAGCGATCTCCGCTTCGATCTCTGCCACCGACTTTTGATCAGCGTCGCGAAGAACAGGAACGACGAGACCTTTCTCAGTACCCACCGCAATACCGATATCGTAGTGGTTCTTGTAGATGATGTCCTGGCCATCGATCTCGGCGTTGACCTCGGGCACCTCTTTGAGGGCAGCAACCGAAGCCTTCACGAAGAAGCCCATAAAGCCGAGCTTCGTGCCGTGACGCTCCAGGAACAGATCCTTGTACTGAGAGCGCGCGCTCATGACACCCGACATGTCAACATCGTTGAACGTCGTCAGCTGAGCTGCTGTCTCTTGGCTCTCCTTGAGACGACGCGCAATGGTCTGGCGAAGACGAGACATCTTCACCCGCTCTTCGCGCTCACCCAGTGGCCGCGGCGCCGAAGGCGCTTTGGCTTGAGTTGGTGCAGGCGCGGCGGTCGTGCGCTCAAGAGCGGCAAGTGCATCGCCTTTAGTGATACGGCCGTCTTTGCCCGTACCCGGAATAGCGCTGGCGTCCATGCCGTTCTGTTCGATGACACGGCGAGGCGCTGGGCTCAGCGGCGCGCCGGTCGCTGCCGCTTGCGGTGCCGGAGCAGCAGCGGCTGGTGCCGCGGCCTGAACTGGCGCCGCATCGCCGCTGGTGATGATACCGAGCACGGCGCCCACAGACACCGTTTGACCTTCTTCAGCCACGATAGCCTTCAGCGTACCGCTCACTGGAGACGGAACGTCGACGGCAGCTTTATCCGTCTCAAGACTCACGATCGGATCGTCGACATTGACGTGGTCACCGACCTTCACCAGCCACTCGCCGATATCGGCTTCCGTGACGCTCTCGCCGGACGAAGGCGCAAGGACTTCAATGTCTTGACCGCCTGATCCAGCCTCAGCCGCCGGTGCGGGGGCTGCAGCGCCGTTCGTAGCAGGAGCAGCAGCCGCAGCGCCCTCGCCGCCAATCTCGCCGAGGAGCGCATCGAGCTGAACCGTGTCACCTTCTTGCGCCGCGATCTTGCTCAAGACGCCCGCAGCAGGTGCTGGCACTTCGACGGAGACTTTGTCCGTCTCCAGCTCAACCACAGGCTCGTCAGCGGCGACCGTGTCACCTTCTTGTTTCAGCCATTGCCCAATGGTGGCCTCGGTCACACTTTCGCCGAGGGTGGGTACGCGAATTTCTACCATGATGGACCTTTATTCTCCCAAGGCTTCTTCGAGGAACGCCTCGAGTTCAGCTCTGTGCTGTGCCGCGTGGCCCGTGGCCGTGGACGCTGCGGCGGGACGGCCCGCATAACGCGGGCGCTGATGTTTAGCTTCGATTTGTTGAAGAACCCATTCCAGGTTCGGCTCCATGAAGAACCAAGCGCCCATATTTTTGGGCTCCTCTTGGCACCAGACCATCTCGGCGCCAGCGAAGCGACGAAGCTCCTTCATGAGCGACCCAGCGGGCAGCGGATAGTACTGCTCAACACGGAGCAAATAGATGTCGTCGACGCCGCGCTTCTCGCGTTCCTCGAGCAGGTCGTAATAGACTTTGCCCGAACACATCACGACGCGCTTGATCTCATTGTCCGGCTTCAAGGTGACCGTCGAACCTGGCTGGTACTCAGCATCATCCCAAAGCAGACGGTGGAACGTCGAGCCCGGCCCCATTTCCTCAAACGTCGAAACCGCCTTCTTGTGGCGCAGCAACGATTTAGGCGTCATCAGGATCAACGGCTTACGGAAGTCGCGCTTCATCTGACGGCGGAGGATATGGAAATAGTTCGCAGGCGTCGTACAGTTGGCAACCTGAATGTTGTCCTGCGCACAACCTTGTAGATAACGCTCGAGGCGAGCCGAAGAGTGCTCAGGCCCTTGTCCTTCATAACCGTGAGGCAAGAGTAGCACCAAGCCCGACATCCGTAGCCACTTGCGTTCGGCGGACGAGATAAACTGATCAAAGATGATCTGGGCACCGTTGGCGAAATCACCAAACTGCGCTTCCCAAAGGGTCAAGCAGGTCGGATCAGCCAGCGAGTAGCCATACTCGAAACCCATCACAGCGTACTCGGACAGGTTCGAGTCGATGACCTCGAACTCCGCCTGCTCGTCCGACAGGTGCCGCAGCGGCGTCCAACGCTTCTCGGTGTTCTGATCAACAAAGCTCGAGTGACGCTGCGAGAACGTTCCGCGCACGGAGTCTTGGCCTGACAGGCGAACGCGATAGCCTTCGGTAAGCAGCGAGCCATAGGCCAAAGCCTCGGCTGTGGCCCAATCGATGCCCTCACCCGCGGTCAGAGTCTTTTCTTTCGCCGACAAGATGCGCTTCAGCGTCTTGTGGATCGTGAAGCCCTCCGGAACGTGGGTCAGCTTCTCCCCGAGCGACTTCAGCCGGTCGATATCGACAGCCGTGTCGCCTTTGCGATCATCGTCCTCAGGCGGACGGAAGCCCTTCCACCGCGCATCGAGCCAGTCCGCTTTATGCGGAGCGTAGGCTTTGCCGTCTTCGAACTCGTTCTCAAGGAACGCCTTGAAGTCGGACATGTCCTTCTCGACACCGGCCTCGGTGACGATGCCCTCTTGCACCAGGCGGTCCGCGTAAAGCTCCCGTGTGGTCCGGCGACCACGGATCTTTTGATACATGAGCGGCTGCGTGAACGCGGGTTCGTCACCCTCGTTGTGGCCGTAACGGCGGTAGCACCACATATCGATGACCACGTCGTGGCCAAATTCCTGACGGAATTCCGTGGCCACTTTCGCGGCAAAAACGACCGCCTCTGGATCATCGCCGTTGACGTGGAAGATCGGCGCCTCAACACCCTTCGCTACATCCGACGGGTACGGAGAACTCCGTGAGAAATGCGGGCTCGTCGTGAAACCGATCTGGTTGTTGACAATAAAGTGGATCGTCCCGCCGGTGCGATAGCCGCGCAGCTGCGTGAAGCCGAAGCACTCGGCCACAACACCCTGACCCGCAAAGGCCGCATCGCCGTGCAGCAGCAGCGGCAGCACGTGCGTACGCGCCTCACTGATCTCTTCACCCGGGTCCAGCATATCTTGCTTCGCGCGGCACTTGCCGAGCACCACAGGGTCCACAGCCTCAAGGTGCGAGGGGTTTGCAGCGAGGCTCAAGTGAACCTCGTTGCCATCGAACTGACGGTCCGAAGAAGCACCCAAGTGGTACTTCACGTCACCCGACCCGCCGACATCTTCAGGGATCGCCGCGCCGCCTTGGAACTCGTGAAAGATCTGATGATAGGGCTTGCCCATCACAGCCGCGAGAACGTTCAAGCGTCCGCGGTGCGGCATGCCTATGTTGATCTCGTCAACACCGAGCGCACCGCCGCGCTTGATGATCTGCTCAAGCGCTGGAACCATCGACTCACCACCGTCGATACCAAAACGCTTCGTGCCCTGATATTTGACATGGAGGTAGTTCTCAAAGCCTTCGGCTTCGATCAGCTTGGAGAGGATCGCCCGCTTACCGTTGGAGGTAAACTTGATCTCTTTATCCATACCCTCGATGCGGTTCTGCAGCCACTGCTTCTGATCGGGATCAGTGATATGCGTGAACTCGAGCGCGAACGTACCGCAATAGGTCCGGCGCAGGATCTCGAGGATCGTCCGCAGCTTCGCCTTCTCAAGGCCGAGGACCATGTCGAGGAAGATCTCGCGGTCATAGTCCTCTTCGGTGAAGCCATAGCTTGCTGGATCCAGCTCGGGGTGGACCTCGATCTCACGCAGACCCAGCGGGTCCAGGTTGGCGATCATGTGGCCACGCACACGGTAAGCCCGGATCAGCATCAGGGCGCGCACCGAATCGTGAACCGCCGCTTGGACCTCCGACTCACTCGCCTTCGGTCCCGACTTCTTCTCAATCTTTTTGCCAATGGCGTCGCCGATCGCCGACCAATTCGCGCCAAGCGCTTCGGTCAGCTCGTCGCCCGCGCGTGCACGAACATCCGGTCGGCCCCAGCTTGGGCCTTCGGCGTTCGCCTTCGCAGTCTCGGCACCATCGCCGAACGCATCGAAGTAAGCCCGAAGCGCGGGATCCACGCTGTTCGGGTTCTCGGCGTACTTGGCAAATTGCTGGTCGAGATAAAGCGCGTTGGCGCCAGACAAAAAGGAAGTGTCGTTCAGAGCTTGGCGGTCTGAGAAATCGGAGCCGGAGCTTCCGTCATGTGCCATGATGGCAGGTCCTTAAAAGGCCCTGTGAGCAAACACTGCCGCCCACGGGCAACAAACGATGACCCTACATAAAGGGCGAAGGATCGGACGCAAGCGAGCTTATCTGTAAGATTTGACTATCGCCAAACTTGCGTCCGGTAGGACTTACATAGCCCCAGTGTCTTTAAGAAGTTCGACCAAGGTCGTTCCAAGGCTTGCTGGCGTTGGAGAAACCCGGATGCCAGCTTCATTCATCGCTGCAATTTTGCTTTCAGCGGTGTCGTCACCGCCAGAAACGATAGCACCAGCGTGGCCCATGCGGCGGCCTGGAGGCGCCGTGACGCCAGCAATGAAGCCCACGGTCGGCTTCTTGATCGGGTGCTCAGCCAAGAAACGAGCGGCGTCGGCTTCTGCGCTACCACCAATCTCACCGATCATGATGATCGACTCGGTTTCCTCGTCGTTGAGGAACATTTCCAGGACGTCGATGAAGTCGGTGCCCTTCACCGGGTCACCGCCGATACCGACACAGGTCGACTGGCCAAGACCAGCAGCGGTTGTCTGGTGCACCGCTTCGTAGGTCAGCGTGCCCGAGCGGCTGACAATGCCAACCGAACCGCGACGGTGGATGTGGCCTGGCATGATGCCGATCTTGCATTCATCCGGCGTGATGACGCCTGGGCAGTTCGGGCCAATCATCCGGGTGTTCGAGCCCTTCATGGCGTCGTTCACTTTGACCATGTCGAGAACCGGAATGCCCTCGGTGATGGTGATGACGAGCGGCATCTCAGCTTCGATGGCTTCGATCATCGACGCGGCAGCGAATTTCGGCGGAACGTAAACCACGGAAGCGTTCGCGCCCGTCTCGGCCATCGCTTCTTTCACCGAACCGAACACCGGCAGCGTCGAACCTTCAGCGGCACCGCCGCCAGTCCAGGTTTGACCGCCCTTACCCGGGACCACGCCGCCCACCATCTTGGTGCCGTAGGCAATGGCTTGTTCAGTGTGGAAGGTACCGGTCTTACCAGTCAGGCCCTGACACAGGACTTTCGTGTTCTTATCGACGAGGATGGACATCTCTTGGCGTGCTCCAAATCAAACTGGACGCTCGATAAGGAAGGTGGCGCTGCGGTGCAACCAATACCGACGGTTGATCCGACGATTGTCGGACCTAATGAGGAAGAACCTCTCGCGGACCGCCCCAAAGCCAGGCTGAGCCAGCTACTTTCAAGTGCCCTCGGCGGCGCTTCATGATGACGATCGTAAGCAACACCGAGAGCAAAATAATGGCGAGGCGCACCAGATTCGCCCCCATCGACCCCGCCGCTGTCTCGGACACCGTGAAGACCTCCCACCAAGCATTCATGAGCAGGTGGAAGAAGGTCGGTACCCAGATATTGAAGTCCCACTCCGCGTAGAGCCACGCGAACCACAGCCCGCCAAACGCCGTGATCGCAAAGATACCGGCCGCCTCGCCAATGCTGTTGCCCTGATAGAGGTGCGCAACACCGAACACCGCGCCCACCAAGAATGCTGCCGGGAGAAAGCCCCAACGAGCAAAACGGAAGAGAAAGCCGAACAGGAACGCTCGAAAGAAAAACTCCTCGCCAAAACCCGGAAGCACGGACCCACGAAGGAAAGTCATCGCGGGATCATCCGGCAAAGCGGGACTCGACTGCGTGATGAAGTAGACAGGCATCAGGCCCGTCACGAGCAGCGCGAACAGAAAAGCCGACAGCGGATTGTGGCTCAAACCCAACACGCCGCCCACTGACCTTGGGCCGAACAAAGCAGCAGCTATGAGCATCGGGCCCAGGATCATAGAGCCATAAATCACCACGACAAAGATGAGGAACCGTGCCGTACCGGTGCTGCCCTCGGCCAGCATGCGATAGAGAGGCCCGTTGGCCTGATCGATGGCGAGGAACGCTAAGACGGTGACGATGGCAACCAGCCAAGGAGAGCGATTGGTCATGGCGCGGATCCTCTCCGATCAGGCGGCGGGCTCCTCAAACCAGTAGCCCAAGGCTTCGATCTCCTTAGCATACCATCGGCCCACAAGCTCGCGGCTCGCATCGGTGTAGAACGTTGAGTAGTGAGGCCGCTCATCACGATATTCCGAGCGCTTCCGAGGCAGCTCCAGCGGCTCAATGCCAATCGCAGCCCAAAGCTTCGCGAGGTCCTCTTCGAAGGTCTCATAGTGCAAGATCTGGTCGGCGATGAACGTGTCATCGATCGAGTAGACCTTCCAGTTCTGCAACCGCACGTGCTCGGTTGACCGATAGATCAGTGAACGGATGTCTCGATCAAAGTTTGGCGTGCGCCCGGTCTTCCAACAGCGATGCATGTACAGCGAAACTTGGCGGTCCCAAGGATTCCGCTCCACCGCAAATTTATGATAGCTATCAAAGACCTCAGCCCCAAGAACATGCCGCGCCGACGCGGCCGTTGCGTGAACATGCAGGCCAAACTTGCTCGGCAGTTTCCGCTTTAGCGAGCCATGGTGGATGGGCGAAAACTTCGACCAAGCGGGACGGCTCATGTCCGCCGCAAAATCGTCCGGACCGCCCATATCCTTGAGAGCCTGCGACAGCGAACTGCCCGCCGTCTTTTCGGTGCGCAAGAAGATGAACTTATGGGTATGATTGACGATCATCAGGCCATCTGCCTCTGAAAGACCCTAAGCCACAACAAAAAAACGCCAGCCCCGCAAAGGGCTGGCGTCCTAAATCGACTACCTAACTTCAGGCTTTGGCTTTTTTCCGACGCGAGCGAAGGAAACCGCCAGCAAAGGCTGAGCCGAACAACCAAGCCGCTGCTGGGACCGGGATCGGCTCTGCAACGAGGAAGCTATTGATGAATGGCAAGCCTGCAGATACGCGGGCGTCACCCATCAGCTCACCGAAGGACGAGTTCAGGACGAGATCAAGGTCACCAAAGGGACCGTCCTCGGTGGCAAGCTGGAGGCCGAACGAGGTCACGCCTGCAATCATACCATCAATAAAACTAGGGCCACCGGAGTCGCCAGGTGCAGAGTTGGATTCCAGCAATGTTCCAAGGTCACTGAAAGTGCCCGGGTCGAAAAGGTCGAAGAGGAGCTGGAACAGATTCTGAGCAGCGCTGCCGTTGTCGAAGTCCGAGAGTAGGATTGAATCGGGGTCGGCGCTAGAAATGAAGCTCAAGAATTCCATCGAGGATTCGTAAACGTTCTCACCCTTCAGCTTGAAACCAAGCTCTCCATCGTTGAGGCCAGTATCGCCGGCACCCAGCGTACCAAATCCAACACGGGTGTAGGTTTGAAACAGTTCATTCTGCTGCGTATACAGCCCATAGATTTCAACGGCATCTGACGGCACTGCCGTCAGTTCAAGAACCGCAAAATCGTTACCATCGAGCAAGTCACCATTGTAGTCCGGGTGGATATTATCCGACGTGGGCGCCACGATACTGTAGACTTCGACCGAACCATCCTCGGTGATGAACCCGACCTGGCCGCCGTCGAAGACAACGTCACCATTGCCGTCCGTCAAACAATGGGCCGCTGTGAGGATCTGCGTTTCGCCGATCCGCGAACCAGTACACAGGCCGGCGCCCTGCTGACCAGTTTGGGTTAGAACCAACTGACCAACGCCCGAAAACTCGTTTGGTGCATAGTTAGGGCCGTCGCCGTAGACGGTACCGTTGATACTGGTGATCTCGTCGCCAAATATGCTGACCGTGCCCGGTATCACACCGTTGTTCGCATCCTTCGTGACAATGCGACGCTCCACTGTGTAGTCGATGATGGGTCCAGCCTGCGCGGCACCAACAAGCGCAGCGCTTGCGGCCGACAGGCCTACAATTAGTCTCTTCATTCTAGCTTAACCCCAATTCTTTGAGGCCGCGCGCCCAAGGTGCAACCATACCCAGACTACGAGACCTCAATCTCAACAGCGGCGTTTCAACGCTAACGCCCCACCAGTAACCTTAACAGGTATTTAAAGATAACACTGTAAAAATCGCTCGGCAAACACAAAACACCGCCCTGGCCGTCTAGGGCTCGTTTGGATTAAAGATCAGACTTTTAGGCGTAGCCTTTGATCCCGCTCAACGTGCTTCCGTCGAAATTCTCGAGATTATTTAGGGACCGCAAAATCAAAAGCCCGCCTGAGTTCTATCGTAAACGCGATGCGCTCTACCGTAGGTTGACGATCATCGCCCACGCTTACGGTGACTGGAGCCCGCGTCCAAGAACTAACGGCGGCGCACAGAGACGCCGCCAGAAAAAAAGCAGGCTCAACCCTGACGACGTCGACGCAGAGCCACGATGGCCGGACCAAACAGCAGCGCCGCCGCCGGAACGGGAACGGCGGCCGAAGCACCGTCTTCGATCGTCAACGAGATCAACGTACCGTTGAAGACCTCACCATTGCTGGTGTCATCGTCGTCTTGAAAGAAGTGCAGGACGCTCTCCGCCAAGCCGTAGTCGGGGGCGCCTTGATACGAGAATTGCTCCACACCGTTGACAGAGGCCGACACGATGTGTGCAGCCGTCCGCTTAAGGACGATGGTGATGTCTGTGTTATAAAGGACATCATCAGGACCCTCGGCAACCAGATCGCCGATGACAACGTCCTCATACAGACCAAACTTGTTATCTGTGGTCAGGTAGAAACCATCATCCAGCACGAGGTCATCGAAATCGACCAGCTTGCGCCAGTCTTCATCGCCAACCGCATCGCTGATGTTCAGCACCATCGTGATCGTATATTCGTCACCGGCGCCCAAGCTGCCTGTCCAAGTCGGCCCTTGATTAGCGCCAAAGGTGAGGCCAGACGCAGTCAGCACGCCACCATTGTTGACGAGATCCGGCGCACCATTGCCGCTCTGATCAGCAAGCGACTGGGTCAAGTCGTATTGAGCAATAACAACCGCATGAGCGGCACCAAAAGCAGCGACAACCATTGACGCCGCTGCGACAGCGGACCTGACATTCAACATGGATGTATTCCCAACACGTGATGTTAGTAATTCAGTAACACATCCAAGTCCGCAAATGGAGTCCCGCTTACGCTAGTGTGAACGACCCGCGTTACACGAGCATAACTCATGGCTTTGATGGGTTAGTGCCACGGGCTAGAAACAAAGAGGCCACGAAGCGCCAAGCGCATCGCGGCCCGCTCTTATTCTAGAGCTGAGTTACCTCAGCCTTTGACGGCTTTCACGATCTTCTCAGCAGCGTCTTCCAGGTCGTCGGCCGAAATCACCGCGAGGTCAGAACCGTCGATGATGGCTTTGCCCTTCTCAACGTTTGTGCCTTCGAGGCGAACCACCAGCGGAACCTTCAGGCCGACTTCTTCCACGGCGGCGAGAACGCCTTCCGCGATGACGTCGCATTTCATGATGCCGCCGAAAATGTTGACGAGGATGCCCTCGACGCCCGGGTCCGAGGTTATGATCTTGAAGGCTTCCGTCACCTTCTCCTTCGTCGCGCCGCCGCCCACGTCGAGGAAGTTGGCAGGCTCGGCACCGTAATGCTTGATGATGTCCATGGTCGCCATGGCCAGGCCAGCTCCATTGACCATGCAGCCAATCGTGCCGTCGAGCTTAACGTAAGAAAGGTCGTACTCGGACGCTTTGACTTCGAAAGGGTCTTCTTCGGAAAGATCGCGCAGTTCCATGATGTCAGCGTGACGGAACGAAGCGTTCGGGTCGAAGCCAACCTTGGCATCGAGCACGCGCAGGTGATTATCAGGCATGACGATCAGTGGGTTGATCTCCAGCATCGCCATGTCTTTTTCCGTGAACGCCTGATACAGCGTACGGACGAGCGCACGACCGTCTTCAGCAGCCGTTCCTTCTAGTTTCAGACCACTGACGATCTTCTCAGCAACATCGTCGGTGATACCTTCAGAAGGCTCAACCGGCACCGTGGCGATCTTCTCAGGGGTTTCTTCAGCAACGGCTTCGATGTCCATGCCGCCCTCGGTGGAGGCGATGAAAGCCACCTTGCCCGTGCCGCGATCCACAACGATCGACAGGTAAAGTTCTTTCTCGATGTCAGCGCCGTCTTCGAAATAGACGCGGCCCACCTCTTTGCCCGCTTCGCCCGTTTGCACGGTCACCAGCGTGTTACCGAGCATCTTCTTCGCTTCAGCGGCGGCTTCTTCCGCCGACTTGGCCAGGCGTACGCCGCCCTTTTCCCCAGCCTCAGCTTCTTTGAAGTGGCCCTTGCCACGGCCACCAGCGTGGATCTGCGCCTTCACGACCCAAAGAGGACCCGGCAGCTCCTTCGCCTTGGCTTCAGCCTCATCGGCGTTGAGGACGATAGCGCCGCCCGCGACAGGGGCACCGTAGGACTTCAGAAGCTCTTTAGCCTGGTACTCATGAATGTTCATGGCAGATGGATCTCACATGTTGCGCCGCAGCGGGCCCGGAAAACTGGCGCGCTTATGGCAGCGGTTTCCTCAACCTTCAACATCGACGAAGCGGTAGCAGTGACTCCTTCACTCTTGCGCCGTTAACGAAATCTCGGTGCACTCCCACTCGCGAGGACGGGGTGAGCCATGACTGAGTCGAAGACGACGAATGCCAACAGCTTTTTTAGCGCCGCATTGGACGGCTGGGCCCGCATGATCCGGTTGAA
Organism: Parvularculaceae bacterium; assembly: GCA_013215175.1. Classification (GTDB taxonomy): domain Bacteria; phylum Pseudomonadota; class Alphaproteobacteria; order Caulobacterales; family Parvularculaceae; genus Parvularcula. Next base: position 19,603 of record JABSRH010000027.1, read on the forward strand.
TTCGGAGATGATGAAGCTCGCCTGGGGCATGCATGGCCACCGCGAGGGGTTCTCCGATCTCGGTGCGCCGCCGCCCGGTGCTCACCTATCGGGCAGCGATGACTTTGCCGCGATAGACGAAAACGCTCGGCGGCTGCTCCGAAAACATATCGGTGAGCTCGACGATATCGGCCCCATGCCTGGCTTCGGTGAGGCCGACGACAGTCCGCCGGCCAAACTCATCCGCTAAGCCGCCTCGGCAGAAGCCGCTTCCGTGCTTTTGATCCAGCCGCCACCGAGCACGCGGCTAGTCTCTGCGGCATAGAAAACGCAGGCCTGGCCCGGGGCCACCCCGGCTTCAGGCACCGCGAGATCCACGAACACCCCCTGCTCATCCTGGCCAAGCTGGGCATCAGCGGGTGGCCGCGTCGAGCGAAGCTTCACCCGGATCGACGCTCCATCAGGCACCGAAACGCCGTCACCGATCCAATTCAGCTCCTTCAACCGAACCCGAGCCGTCAACAAAGCCTCCTGAGGCCCAACGATCACCTGGCGTTTTTCGGCGTTCAGGCCGACCACATAGAGCGGCGTCTCTTGCCCACCGATTCCCAAGCCTCGGCGCTGACCCACTGTATAGTGGATCACCCCCGCATGACGGCCGATGGCCTGGCCCGATTGATCCACAATCTCGCCAGGCTCCGCCGCGCCAGGACGGAGGCGTTCGACCACAGCCGTATACTTGCCTTCAGGCACAAAGCAGATGTCCTGGCTGTCGGGCTTATCCGCAATCTCGAGGCCCATTTCCTCGGCCAGCTGCCGCGTCTGATCCTTGGAATAGCCGCCCAGCGGAAACCGCAAAAAGTCCAGCTGCGCCCGGGTTGTCGCGAACAAGAAGTAGCTTTGGTCTTTTCCGTCGTCTTCCGCACGATGCAATTCCGGGCCAAGCGGTCCAACTTCGCGCCGGATATAGTGCCCCGTGGCCATGCACTCCGCGCCCAGATCGCGCGCGGTGCTCAGTAGATCCTTGAACTTCACCGTTTGGTTGCAGCGCACGCAAGGGATCGGCGTGGCCCCTGCGAGATAGGTATCCGCAAAGTCCTCCATCACGCTTTCGGAAAAGCGGTCTTCATAATCAAGCACATAGTGCGGAATGCCCAGACTCTCCGCGACGGCGCGCGCGTCGGCGATGTCTTGCCCAGCACAGCAAGCGCCCTTTTTCTGTACAGCTACACCATGGTCATAGAGCTGCAGCGTAATACCTACTGCATCGTACCCCGCCATTTTCACGAGCGCGGCGGTGACAGAACTGTCGACGCCGCCTGACATGGCAACAACGACGCGAGACCCCTTGGCCACGCCGAGGTCGAGCCGACTTGCGACCTCATCCATTAGCAATTGTGTCATTGTTAAATTTCTTTCTAGCGGCGTTGCCGCATTGCACCATCTACTGCTTTTTCATTCCGTTTCAATAGTTTGAAAAGACAAACTCAGGCGTTAACCACTGCGAAACTACGCTTGATCCTTAACAACAGATGTGATTTTATAGTTGCGGGTGTTTTACCAAAGGGAAGACCAATGACCAACCTCCGCACGGCTCTCGCAGCCACCGCGGCCTCCGTTGCTGCATTCGGGGCTGCACACGCTGCAACCATCATGGACTCGTTCACTGTCGGCGTCCAAACCACCAACTTCAACGTTGTCGATGAACTGGCTCAGTTCGACCCATCACTCGGCACGCTCACCAAGATCGAGTTCATGCTCGAAGGTGACGTCGAAGGCGAAGCTAAAGTCGAAAGCCTCGACAGCTCCGCAAGCGTTGTTACGGCCAACCTGCAGGCCACGATCTCGCTCAGCAACTCGATCGACCCAATGTCGCCAGTCGAGCTCGTTGTCGTGATCCCTGCCGTGAACGCCAACTTCAACGCGACTGCCTTCGACGGTACGATCGATTTCGACGGCACTTCGGGTGCAACGTTCGACGGCCTTGCTGGCTCGGACACGCAGTCGGTTATGATCACTGACGCCGCTGAGTTCGCTCCTTACATCGGCCTTGGCACTTTTGCTGTTAGCATCGACGCCACCGGTCAATCGAGCGCTTCGGGCGCTGGTAACCTGATCACACAGTTCGCTACGCGCGCTGGTGCCACCGGCAAAGTGATCTATCACTACACGCCTGACGGCCAGGTTCCTGTTCCAGGCGCCATCATCCTGATGGGTTCGGCTCTCGCTGGCCTGGGTGCTGCACGTCGCCGTCAGCGCTAAGCCTCGTAGGCTAACTTTCTCATCGGCGGTTCGAAA
>JABSRH010000270.1 GCA_013215175.1 Parvularculaceae bacterium
TTACCATCCTCCACGAAGAAGGACGACAGCTCATAGAGCACGATGCCTTCGTCATTGTAGAGACGAACGAGCCCCGGCAGCTGGCCACCTACTTGGCTGAACACAACATGATTGACGTTGAGACCGAAGACCTCACCATGCCAGTCACCCACGAACCAATCGAGGGCGCTGAGCGAAACATCAGCGCTGACAGAAGAGCTGTTGGCCATGCGAACCTCGGTCAGCCTTTCAGGAGCCAAGCGGCAATTCGCTTGAGCTGCTGGCGAGACCAAAAAGGAGGTGGCCGCTAGGACCGCCGCTGGTCTTGCTATCAAGGGAACCTCCAACACAACACAGTTCCAAGACCCCTTCCGCCGTAAAGCCCTCATCGCTAAAACTCGATGAGCTGCCGCTTGCGAAAGGAGCGGTCAGGCCAAGTCAAATCGTGGCCTGCCGCCGTGCTCTACGAATTAGCTCGGCAGTTCGAGAATCCGCTTGCTGATGATGTTGAGCTGGATCTCGGACGTGCCGCCCTCGATCGAGTTCGCCCGCGTCCGGAGCCAGCTTCGAGCCCGGTCGCCGTCATTGTTGCGATCGGTTTCCCACTCCAGCTCGTCCGTGCCCCCGATATCCATCATCAGCTCGTAGCGACGCTTGTTGATCTCGGTGCCATAATATTTGAGGGCTGAGGATTCAGCACCCAGGCTGGCACCCGCTTCCGCGCGGTCTTTCGTTGCGCGCATGAGCGCCATAAAGGACCAGCCATCGAGATCCGCCTGCGCCGCGCGTGCACGAAGCATCGGATCGGCGATCTCACCCTTCTCGTTGGTCCCCATTTCCTGCGCAGCAATCTGGCCAACAAAGCGCGTTGCACCGCCGCCAAACATACCGGAGATCATCTCACGCTCGTGCGTCAGCAAATAGGTGGCCACACGCCAGCCCTCGCCGATCTGGCCGACGATTTCGTCACCCTTCGGCACCTTCACATCGTCGAGGAAGGTCTCACAGAACGGCGAGCGGCCCGAGATCAGCTTGATGGGTTTGGTGGAGACACCTTCGTTCTCCATGCTGAACAGCATGAAGGTAATGCCCTGGTGTTTCGGACCTGAGGAATCCGTCCGCGTCAGGCAGAAAATCCAGTCCGCTTGATCCGCATACGACGTCCAAACCTTTTGACCGTTGACGAGCCAGTGGTCGCCTTGATCCTCAGCCTTCGTCTTGATCGATGCCAGGTCAGAGCCCGATCCAGGCTCGGAATAGCCCTGGCACCAACGAATCTCGCCGCGAGCAATGGGCTTCAAGAAGCGCTCTTTCTGCTCGTGCGTACCAAACTTCAGAAGGGCTGGGCCAAGCATCGAGATGCCGAAGTTCTCATGCGGGGGAAACGCCTTGATGCGCTTCATCTCCTCGCTGAGGATTTCGTTTTCGTCTTTAGAGAGGCCACCGCCGCCATATTCCTTCGGCCAAGTCGGAACGGTCCAACCTCTGTCCGCCATGCGGTCGAGCCAAAGCTTTTGGTCGGGGTTTTTGAATACCCACTTCTTACCGCCCCAGCATGCTTTGTCCGGCGAATACGAGCCGCGCATACTTTCGGGGCAATTGGCTTCGAGCCACGCGCGGGTCTCCGCGCGGAAGGTCTCAAGATCTGACATGGGGCAGTCCTCCAAGAACACACTTTTTGGAGGAACTAAACACGAGCCCGGCGCCGAGGCCAAGCGTCAGTTGGCCTGGGGCGGCAAGATGGCCGCCTTTTGGGTTAGTCGCCGAAAGCTGAACGCAGCGCAGCGAGTTGGCCGGCAGCGTCGTTCTCGAGGTCGCGGGCCTCTTCTGGCCGGAACAGTTCTTGGTCGAGGCGTGTAATCCGCGCGAACAACGTATCCGTCTCTGTCACCAAGCTCAGCATGCGTTCTGGCAAACCCGACGTGGCCCCGCGAGCCAAGGCACCGCCTTCGGCTTCGTTGACTCGATACTTGTCCTCGCCCGCTTCCTCAATGCTCATTTCGTTGTCTCGAACGGCACGCAGCACAAGCAGCCAAGAGGCGATCTGCATCAGCCGCGTGGTGAGACGCATAGACAGGCCAGCATAAGCAAGAGCGGCCTCGCGCGGCAGCGAGCGCGCTTGGTGCTTACCGTCTTCGTCAAGATAGAGCGCCGTTTCTTCCACCAGCTCCATGCCAGCGGCGAACAGGTTGTTGAACACTTTCGATCCCACAAAAGGACTAAGGCCTTGCCCGGCGGCGGAGATCGATTCGGGCTGAATATGATGAGTGTTCACGCGGTATACCCCTTTGCCGGTCTTTGCTCGCGCGCACCGAACCAGATGATGCGTACGAGTGTGAAGCGTCAGAGCTCTAGGAGCAACATCCGCGCCAACGGTCGGGGAAAATGAAATCTACTCTTGTAGCGTGTAAGTGCGGACGCGACGCCCGTTTTCAGACTTCGCCGTGGCTACGGGAGCCGTCTCTTGGCGCTGCGAGCCATAGGTCCGAACGCTTGGCTGTTCTGCCGGGCCGGTCAGCTGCTGCACGAGGCGACGCACTTGAGGCTGGGCCATCGAACTCGGCGTGGCGTAGAGATAGACGGGCTGGCTGAGCGGATAGCGTCCGGAATTGATGCTGCGATTGGTGGGATCAACGCCGCCCAGTCGCAAGGGATCGAGGCCTTGAAGCTGTTGAAAACGCTGCCAGCCAAAGATGCCAATCGCATTCCGGCTAAATTGCAGCGATGACTGCAGGGTCCGTTGATCGTCGCCGGCATCCAGCCACACT
>JABSRH010000271.1 GCA_013215175.1 Parvularculaceae bacterium
GTTGGCGCGCAGGACGGTGTGGCATCCCAGCTCGCTGTGACCTCGCCCAACATTTTCCGCGGCTTGGGCGTGAACGACTGGCGTGCGGATCCGCCAGGTCTCAATGACGTCAACACCGTCAATGATTTCTCAGGCACATCACCGAAGATCACCTATATGCCGCCACCGGGTTTCTTAGGCGGTTTGATCGGGAACGTTCAGATGGGCGTTTCTTACGCTCCCGAATTGGCAAGCTGCGGTGAAAGCGACTGCGGCCCAGCCGGTGCGGACTCCTTCATTCTCGATCAGAACGGCAATGTTGTTCCGCAGGATCAACGCTGGCGGGACGTTTCCGAAGCGGCCCTTTATTACCAGAACGGCGTGACCCTCGGCAGGAACCAGCTGGTCTTCGGCCTTGGCGCTAGTTTTATCCAAGCGGAAGAAGAGCAGGCAGCCTCCTTGGTCGATGAAGAATTCCTCGAGGACTACCAAGCCGTGGCCCTTGGGCTGAACCTCGCCTACGGCGATCTGACGATTGGCGGCTCAGTGAAATCCACCAATGCTGGTCTCGACAGCAGCGTGACGGGCCCAGCCGATTACCTCGCGTTCGATGCTGGTGTGACCTACCAAGCTGGCGACTGGCGCATGATGCTCGGCTACGGCCAGGCGGACGCTGAGCGCGACGCCAGTTTACTCGTCGGCCCAGCTGTACCCATCAACTTGCCCTTTGCCCTCGACCGCCGGACGCAGACGGCCCAAGCTGGCATTGCCTATGTTCTTGGACGCGGCATCACTCTTGGGGCTGCTGCACAATACGTGGATAGCGATAAACCAGGTATGCTGGGCGGCAAGACGGACGCCACGGCGGTGATGATCGAAAGCTCGATCCGCTTCTAAGCCTCTGGCTCTTTCATAAACGCATCGATGGCGCCGAACCCTTGGAAGGACGTTCCTTCCAGTTTTTTCGCTCGGTCCTCATTCATGCCGCCCAAAGCGAATAGGGGCGACCGGCAAGCCTGCGCCAGAGCAATCGCTCGACTGGGCGACAGCGGCGGCTCGCCGACATGGCTGGCGGTGCGGTTCATGGGCGATAAGAACAAGGCATCGGCGCCTGCCAACATGGCCTCAGCGATCTCTTCCTCATCGTGCACAGGCGCAGTGTGGAAGCGCACATCGCTGGGCCTCGCACCACGGCCATGAAATCCATCGGCGCCCACTAGCTCCGCCCGGGCCATTATAAAGAGGTGTCCACGGCCCTGCACCGTAAGGCGCACCCGGTCGGCCAACGCTAGCCTCTCGTCAGCGGGCAAATGATCATGCCGAAAAATAACGGCCAAGGGCTGTTTCATGGGCGGAAGCTGTTCTGCCAAGTCACCGATGGGTGGCAGCCTCTGCGCGTCGCTGAAAAGTGCCAGAGCGAACGGAAGCGAGCATGGGGCCGCTGCCGCTTCTCTTAGAGACCAAGCCGCGCGGTTTAGGTCGATGACACGCGATGAAAAATTTGCCACGGGCCTGCCATGGACCGCGAAACTCTCATCCGCAACAGAAACGATGTGCTCGAAAGCATGGGCAAAGCCGCGCTCGAGGCGCACCGCGACGCCTCGGACATCACGCTGAACGCCGTCTCGAAGACGTTTGATGCCGACCAAATTCGCCCGCTGCTTGAGGCCGGGCACCGTGTCTTTGGCGAAAACCGTGTTCAAGAATCCCAGCAGAAATGGCCTGGCCTTAAGGACGAGTTCCCCGACGTTGAGCTGCACCTCATCGGGCCGCTGCAATCCAACAAAGCGAAAGACGCCGTCGCGCTGTTCGACGTCATCGAAACCGTTGACCGACCCAAGATCGCGGCGGCGCTTGCCAAAGAAATGGCTGTACAGGACCGCCATCTGCCGGTCTATGTCCAGGTGAACACTGGAGAAGAAGAGCAAAAGGCGGGTATTCGCCCGCAGGATACCACCGCCTTTGTCAGCGCCTGCCGCGACGATCACGGCTTGAACGTCGTCGGCCTCATGGCTATCCCGCCAGTGGATCAAACGCCCGCGCCGCATTTTGCCCTGCTCGCGAAACTCGCCGAAGCTTCCGACCTTCCGAAACTCAGCATGGGAATGTCGGCCGACTACGAGGCTGCCGTGAGCTTGGGTTCCACGATCGTACGGGTGGGCAGCGGCATTTTCGGCGCCCGCACAGCGGCCCAAACTTGATCTCGATCAAAGAATGATGAGCGACAACAGGACGATGCTGGCTATTCAATTGAATTTTATCGAATTCCAGATCACGATCCCGTGACCGTTGGGTGTGGTAAGGCACCGAACTGGCCTACGCCCAACGGAAGAGACAAAGTCCGGCCGCCTTCGATTCACACGTAACCAATGCTAGGTTGGTCGTGGCCCTGCGTTCCTGGCGGTCTAGTGTCCGTGAAAGAGGGTGGAGATGTCCCGCGCTGCCAAAATCCTGCTCGTTGAAGACGACGAGCTGCATACAAAGGCTTTGGCTGAACAGTTCGAGGCCCATAGCGAGTTTCAACTTGAGATCGTCAGCACAGGCGCCGAAGCCATCGAGCGACTGAGCACGGAACAGTATATTGACCTTGTACTCCTCGATATCGGGCTGCCCGACATGGATGGCCGTGATATCTGCCGTGAGCTGAGAACCATGGGCTTCAAGTCGCCCGTCGTCATGCTGACGGGTAGCGACGAAGACGATGATGTCATCAACGGGCGCGATGCCGGGGCCAACGACTATGTCACCAAGCCTTTCAAGT
>JABSRH010000272.1 GCA_013215175.1 Parvularculaceae bacterium
AGAAGCCATCGAAGCTGCGTTTAAAAGCTCCGCATTCGAAGCGGCATCGGTTGCGAAGCTTATAGTCGATCGAGAGATGGTTGTTCAGCATATCAACGATTCCGCCATCGAGCTGTTCCGGGAGAACGAAGAGGCCTTTGGTAAGGTCTGGAGAAATTTTGATCCGGAGAACATGGTCGGCCGCTGCGTCGATGACTTCCATCAAAACCCAGAGCACATTCGCAGACTGCTCGCAGATCCGATAAATCTCCCGCATATCTCCGATATCTCCATCGGTGACCGGCGGATCAATCTCGCGGTGGGCGCAGTGCACGACCGCGATGGTCAATACGTCGGAGCAACCCTGGAATGGACGGACGTCACCACGTCAAGAACCCATGCCGGCATGATCAGCGCCATGGATCGCTCGCAAGGTATAGCTGAGTTCGACATCGATGGAACAATTCGGCACACGAACGATCAATTCCTAGAAACCTTCGGCTATCGACCGGACGAGATCGTGGGACGGCACCATCGTACGCTTCTCCCGGATGAGACCGTGGGCGACGACGCAGCGCTCTGGCGCAAGCTTAGCGCTGGCGAAGCCCAACAGGGTACATTCAAGCGGAAGAGTAAGGCCGGTGACCCGCGCTGGGTTCAAGCCACCTACACGCCTATCCAGGATCGCAGCGGTCGGGTGTTCAAGGTCGTTTGCCTCTCCAATGATGTGACAGACCACGCATTGGAGCAGCAGCGTCAAGACGCCGAGCGCCGGCAACGCGAAGTTGAGCAAGGCCAAGTCGTGGAGGGCTTGGCGAAAGGCCTCGAACGCCTTTCAGCTGGTGAGTTTGATTTCCAACTGGAAAATCAGTTCCCAGAGGACTACAAACGCCTCCAAGACGACTTCAATCAGGCCGTCCTCACACTATCGATTGCCGATGAACAGAAGCGACGGATCAGTAACGAGCAGCAAGAAGTCGTCAGTGCACTGGCGCAGGCGCTTCAGCAACTCAAGGCTGGAAACCTGCAGCATCGTATCGAGACGAGTTTCCCATCAGACTACGAGCAACTGCGTAACGACTTCAACGCGGCGGGCAAAGCGCTGGCGCAGGCCATGGTCCTTATCCACCGGATTGCGATGTCAGTGAACTCAGGCTCCACGGAGATCGCTCAAGCGGCTGACAGTTTGTCGACGCGTACGGAGAGTCAAGCTGCGACCTTGGAAGAGACGGCGGCAGCACTCGATCAAATCACCCAGGCCGTACACCACACCGCCGAGGGAGCGGTTGAGGCGAACAAAACAGCCGCTGAGATGTCCGCTAACGCTGAGCGCACCGGAACGACCGTGGAAGAAGCCGTATCAGCGATGGACCGCATCGCGACCTCAGCAAAGGCCATCAACCAGATTATTAGCGTCATTGATGACATCGCGTTCCAGACAAACCTCTTGGCACTGAACGCTGGTGTTGAGGCCGCACGGGCAGGAGCCGCTGGACGGGGCTTTGCCGTCGTGGCGCATGAAGTCCGAGGCCTGGCCCAACGGTCGTCCGAAGCCGCAAAGGAAATCAAATCGCTCATCAGCGAAAGCGATCGCCAGGTGGGTGATGGCGTGGAATTGGTTGGCAAGGCGGGCGACGCTCTGAAAGCGATCCTTGCCAACACCACCGCCGTCAGTGGTCACGTCAACGAGATCGCGGCTTCGGCGCAAGAACAATCGATCAGCCTACGTGAGGTCAACACAGCCTTAAATCGAATGGACGAAGTCACTCAAGAAAACGCCGGTATGGTGGAAGAGTCGTCAGCTGCCAGCCATCATTTGGCCAAGGCGGCATCCACGCTGCTTGAGAATGTCGGTCGATTTGAAATTGGTACCCGTCTCGATGGGGAGGCCGTTCCGGACTATAAAGAACCAGTGCATGCTGCCGCGAATTCAGTCCAGCAACTCATCACCACGCAGCAAGACTTAGCTCTAGACGATGATGCGTGGTCTGAATTCTAGTAAGGCATCGGAACAATGTAGGTCAAGAAGATGGAGATAGGACCGAGGAACCGAACTGGAGCGATTGTGCAAGTGCAAGCAGGGACTCTTTCTTTTGGGAAAGTAATCATCAGAACTCGTAGCGCGCCACCACGCGGCCTTCGTAGCTGGATACCACATCAGCCAGCCGCCCCTTCCCTTCAAGACCAAACGAAAAGCCGTTTTGATCATAGAGAGACAAAGCTCCGTCAACTTCACCGACCACATCGCTAAAACCAGCGCGCGCGCAGAACTCATCGTCGAAGTTGTCACCAGCTTGGAGGCGTGCAACGCTCATCGGATGGCTGTCTGTCAACTCCACGGCCAAGCCTAACCGGAGCTTCGCCGCCATGGCCGGTAGAGTATCCGTGGCTTTGCTGCGATGGCCAAGCGTTACAGCCGGTCGAAGCCAAGCGAAGAACTCACGCTCGTTCTCGAAGTCCAATGCAACGTTTGAGGAGCCCTGTTCCGACCAAGCCTTCTGGCGAAGTTGCGTGCCCTCGATACCCACTGACCCCGAAGCAAAGCTACCCCCACGGCGAACCACCCGCCCTGCCGAAAGCCGGACCGAAGTCCACGCGAGGTCCGGTTCACCTTCAAGCGCACCGCTCGAGGCTCCAGCTCGCACCGTCCGCATAAGGTTGGCGCTGCTTGAACCACCGGCAACCGTTACGCTGAACAATGAGCGCTGATCCTGCCGTGAGAGCGATGCGCCGGCGTGTGCGCGATTGCC
>JABSRH010000273.1 GCA_013215175.1 Parvularculaceae bacterium
GAACTGGATGGCTTTCGGGGTCCCCACCGTGTTGTGCTTGATCCCAGCGGCCTGGTTTGTCCTGACCAGGCTGTCGGGGCCACTGGGCGCGACCGACGGTGACCCTCAGACCGTGGTGCGCGAGAAGCTGAAGGCGCTTGGCCCGTGGACCCGCCCTGAGGTCCGTACGCTGATGGCGTTCTCGGTGATCGCTTTCTTCTGGATATTCCGGCGGGCGTTCATTCAGGACCTTACTCTGTTCGGCGTGCAACCCTTTGCGGGGCTCACCGACCACGTCATCGCCATTGCAGGTGCGATTGCGATGTTCCTCATACCGGCCGGATGCCCGAATGACCGAGGTGCCATGATCCTCAACTGGTCGACGGCTAAGACCTTGCCGTGGGACGTCGTTTTGCTCTTTGGCGGGGGGTTGAGCCTGGCAGCGGCCATCACTTCCACGGGTTTGGGCCTGTGGATAGGAGACTCGTTGTCAGCCCTCATGTCGATCCCAACATTGCTGATCATCTTGATGCTGACAGCCATGGTCATCATGGCCACGGAGGTGACCTCCAACGTGGCTACGGCTGCCGCATTGATGCCGGTCGTGATCGCTCTCGGGGCCGGTTCTGGTGTGGATCCAGTGGCCTTGGGCGTACCTGTGGCGCTGGCTGCGAGTTGCGCCTTCATGTTCCCAATGGCGACAGCACCGAATGCCATAGCCTTCGCGAGTGGAGAGGTCTCCATCGCCCGCATGGCGATCATTGGTGCGAAGCTCAATGTCTTGGCAATTATCATCATTACACTGATTGCATTTGTGGTCACGCCGATGATACTAGGTTAGCCTAACTGAGCCCCCGTGAGAAAACGGCGGTCGTGCCCCTAGACAAACCCCCATGGCGCCACCACTTCGCTCGGAGTGTTGGGGCAGGTTGACGAATGAAGCGTATCCTCTGGGTTGGAATGTTGCTGGCTATGGTCGGCGCAGGTGGTTTTGCTTTCCATAGCTATCATAACTATCGGGGTCGGCTGACCACGCCGTCAGAGTACACGGGGCTGGCTCGATCCGTAGAAGCCAACACGCTCATCTCACTTGAAGCGCCTCCGATAGATCTCACGTTCGGGCCTGAGTTTGAGTATGTCGGCGGACAAAAATTCGTCCTCTACGAAGTGGCTGATGTCGAACAGCATATGTTTGTCGCCACCCACCCGGATGGCTCGACCAAGACCCTGATCTGCGTTCAGTATGAAACGCTGCTGCCTGAGATCCAAGGTGGGTACGACTATTCGGGGTCGGAGTACCAACTTGAGCTCGACGGCGTGACGTTCAACGCTGACGCCCGCCCAGTCCGCCGTCACCCCATTTCACCCAGCGGTTGGCCGGGTACGGACGGCTATCGTTTTCGAAGCTTTATGGCCAAGCGCGGGTATAAGTTGCCGCTGCACCGCGTATGGAGCCGCTTGGCCTACGTCCCAGAGAGCGACCCGCGGCAAGAAATGCTGATCGTGTACGTTGACGACCTCGCGCCCACGGGTTTCACCAGTGAGCAGCTGCGAGAGGAGGGCGGGTTCGCGGACCAGTGGCCGGAAATCGCCCGTGCTCACTTTGCGAAGATCAAAACGGATGTCACGGTCGAGCCCAGGCCCTAGGCACCAGGCTTGAAGCCTTTTGCCCCGTCGATAAGGCTATCGACCACTTGCGGCTCAGCCAGAGTAGAAGTGTCGCCGAGTTGATCGGGTTGCCCCTCAGCGATCTTGCGCAGGATTCGCCGCATGATCTTGCCCGAGCGTGTTTTCGGCAGGCCTGACGCCAGCTGCACCCTGTCGGGCGTTGCCACCGGACCGATCTCTTGGCGCACATGGGCCCGCAAGGCTTGGGCTAGTTCATCCGCAGGCGTCTCACCTTGTTTCAGCAACACATAGCAGTGCACGCCCTGACCCTTGATATCGTGAGGATAGCCCACCACGGCCGCCTCGGCGACGGTGGGGTGAGCGACGAGCGCGCTTTCGATCTCAGCGGTACCCATCCGGTGTCCACTGACGTTCAGCACGTCATCAACGCGGCCAGTGATCCAATAGTCACCGTCTGCATCACGGCGGGCCCCATCGCCCGTGAAATACTGCCCAGGATAGGTGCTGAAATAGGTTTGGATGAAGCGCTCTTGGTCACCCCAAACGCCGCGAGCCTGACCGGGCCAGCTCTCCAGCAGCACGAGATTGCCCTCCGTGGCGCCCTCAAGGATCGCTCCTTCTTGATCGACCAAAGCCGGCACCACGCCGGGCATCGGTTTGGTGGCCGCTCCCGGTTTGGTCATCGGCTCGCCGGGTAGGGGGGTGATCAGCACACCGCCTGTTTCGGTTTGCCACCAGGTGTCCACGATAGGGCAACGCTCCTCGCCCACCACGTCGTGGTACCAACGCCAGGCCTCAGGGTTGATCGGCTCGCCCACCGTGCCCAGCAACTTCAGCGAGCTCCGATCGGTTTTGGTGACGTAGGCATCGCCTTCGCGCATCATCGCGCGGATCGCGGTGGGCGCGGTGTAGAGGTGCGTCACGCTATGCTTTTCAACCACTTGCCACATGCGCGATGCGTCAGGGTAATTCGGCACACCCTCGAACATCAGCGTGCTCACCCCGTTGGCGAGGGGCCCATAGACGATATAGCTATGCCCGGTGATCCAACCCACATCAGCGGTACACCAATAATTGTCGCCGGCTTCCACCCCGAAGACCAATTCATGGG
>JABSRH010000274.1 GCA_013215175.1 Parvularculaceae bacterium
TGGGGTGCACATGGCGAGGACCATTGGCCTAACGCGGCCTCAACTTTCATCGGATTGAGGGGTTGGGCTTTCGACGCTGAACAAATGGGTTCAGCAACATCGACATGACGATCTGATGTCAGGAGCGCATGAAGACGTTGAAAAGGAAAACACGCGCCTTCGCAAAGACGTCCGTCTGCTGCGCGAGGAGAGGGACGTGCTAAAAAAGGCGGCGATCTTGTTTGCAGGCCAAAGCCGGTGAGATTTGCTTTCATCGATGCCTGGAAAGACGAATGGTCTGTGGAGGTCCTCTGCCGAATTATGCAGGTCACACACGCGGGTTTTGTGCTTGGCGGGTGCGCCCAACGCGCCCGCGACAGCGTGATGATATGGTCCTTCTCGCCCACATCCGTGAGCCGCATAGGCTCAGCCTGCAAAGCTATGGGCGGCCACGGATGAGCGAAGAGTTGCAGGAGCTGGGGCTGAACGTCGGTCACGGGCGTGTGGGCCGTTTGAGGCGCGAGAACGGCATCAAGGTCATCCGGACCCAGAACTACAAGGCCACAACAGATAGCGACCATAGGTTCAACATCGCGCCCAACCTGCTGGATCAGGATTTCACTACGGATGGCCCGAACCAGAAATGGGCCGGTGATATAAGCTACATGGTGATATAAGCTACATCTGGACCCGCGCAGGCTGGCTCTATCTGGCTGTCATCCTCGACCTGCATTCACCCCGTGTCGTTGGCTGGGCCGTCAGCAACCGGATGAAACGCGATCTGGCCATCCGGGCCCTAGGTGTTTGATCCCATGGTTTGATGGTGCGATCCATTCGTTGGAATGGAAGGAAGCATTATGGGCCAAATTCGTCACGGCAGCGCCACGACCACGCACGCGGTCAGAGCAGCTATACAGCGATCGCAAGCTTCGATCGCGGAGCTGAGCCGGGAGCTGGGCATTAACCCCAAGACGGTCGCGAAGTGGCGCAAACGGCAGACGGTCGAGGATCGGAAGACCGGCCCGAAAGAGCCGCGCTCGACGGTTCTTAGTGAAGAAGAGGAAGCCATGATTGTCGCGTTCCGGCGGCACACGTTACTGCCGCTGGACGACTGTCTCTATGCGTTGCAGCCGTCGATCCCGCATTTGACACGCTCTTCTTTGCATCGGTGCCTGCAACGGCATGGAATATCGCGCTTGCCGGATGTCGAAGGTGACAAGCCGAAGCGGCAGAAGTTTAAGCGCTACCCGATCGGCTTTTTCCACATCGACATTGCCGAGGTCAGGACTGAAGAGGGCAAGCTCTATCTCTTTGTGGCCATCGACCGTACCAGCAAATTCGCGGTGGCGCAGTTGGTCGAGAAAGCCAATCGTAAGACGGCTTGGGAGTTCCTTGAGCGCCTTCTGGAAGCCGTACCCTACAAGATCCACACGATCCTGACCGACAACGGCATCCAATTCGCCGAGCAGCCGCGGAACAGGAACAAGCCGTACTCCCGGCCAATACGCTTCGACTTGATCTGTGCCACCAACGGGATCGAGCACCGCCTCACCAAGCCGAACCATCCTTGGACCAACGGTCAGGTCGAACGGATGAACCGCACCATCAAGGACGCCACCGTCAAACGTTACCACTATGACAGCCACGATCAGCTGCGAACCCACCTCCGGGACTTTCTCGACGCCTACAACTTCGCGAGGCGTTTGAAGACCCTGCGCGGCCTCACACCCTACGAATACATCTGCAAGATCTGGACCTCAGAACCAGACAGATTCATACTCAACCCGATCCACAAGATGCCGGGACTGAACACCTAGAATCTGTGGACGTTCATTTGAGCCACAACACGGTACTTGCCAATGAGATGAATGCGGTGAAACTGGTGTCTGTTTTACAGTAACGCGTCGCTATCGCCCTGTAATCCTATATCTTCTGGCAGAAGTTCTCGACGAGGTGCCGCCATTTGTACATCTCCTTGTCGTACTCGGCGGGATGTTTGCGGTTCTTGCGCGGCGGGATGACGGGCGAGATATCGTGCTCCGACAGAGATTTTCTCAACCAATCTGCATCGAAAGCGCGGTCGGCCAGCATATAGTCAGCGCGAAGCCCTTCGATCAATTCTGGCACGCCGCGCAGGTCATGGGCCTGTCCGGGCAAAAGGCAGAAATCGGCAACGTTTCCAAGCGCGTCCGTCAACGCCAAAATCTTGGTCGTCACCCCGCCACGAGACTTGCCGATGGCCTGGCTTTGAGTCCCCCTTTTGCGCCCTGTCCGGCGCGGTGGACTTTGACAATGGAACCGTCGATCATGGCGTATTCAAAGTCGGGACTGGCCGCCAAAGCCTGGAACATGCGATAGAATGTGTCCGCCTTCACCCATCTGCGGAAGCGCTTAAAGACCGAGTTCCACTTTCCAAACACATCCGGCAAATCCCGCCACTGCGCGCCTGTTCGCACAATCCACAGAACGGCTTCAACGAATAGGCGGGGGTCGCGCCCAGTTTGACCGGGGTCGGATACCTTGCCAAGGCAATGGGGTTCAATCAGCGCCCACTGGGCATCGGTTAGAACGAAACGGATCAAGGCTGCTCTCCTCTTGTTTACAACCTTGAATCAGAGATAACATCAAATATGAATCCTCAACGTCAACAGACCCTATTTGTTTGATCCCATGGTTTGATGGTGCGATCCATTCGTTGGAATGGAAGGAAGCATTATGGGCCAAATTCGTCACGGC
>JABSRH010000275.1 GCA_013215175.1 Parvularculaceae bacterium
CGAGCCCCGTAGAGGTTTCAAGATGGCTAATTGCACTGCCGCTTTCAAAACGCACCGTTTCACCACCGTTCAAGTTGCTCTTTGTGAAGGTAAGCGCGTTGTTATCGCCGATCGGATCAACCGTGATTGTATTGGCTGTTCCAGTGAAGGAGAAGATTTGGAAGCCGTCCGTATCGCTCTCAACTGCACGGAAGAACAGCGTATTATCGACGACATTCAGATCGCTGACCTGACCGCTTCGAGCACCGACATAGACATCGCGAGCAAATACGAGGTTGTTCAGACCAGTCGCGGAGATGGAGTATAGCTCGCGACCATTCGCGGCCGTCTCAGCGGAGAAGTAGTAACGGCTATTGTAGAGAGTAAACTCGGATGGCAGTGAATCGACAGCACCTGTATTGATATCAGCGATACGGCTAGCGGTTCCAGAAACAAGCTTCCAGAGCTCCAAGCCATGTGCAGTTGTGCTACCCGCGAAGAGGAAGTTCGTGCCACTTGTGTTGAATAGATTCTGAATATTCGTCGCACCCGTAGCGACAGAGGTCGGTGCCGAGGTAACGGAGTCAGGATCATAGATCACAATTCGATTACTTGTTGCACCACCAACAAGAGCCAAATCATTGTTCTTCATTGCGGTCAAACCGACCGGATTCACGGGAGCACCCGGAGCTTGAGAGAATGTAAACCCGTCAGAATCCAAGATGAAGAGGCTGCGGACCCCTGCAGTGCTCGTTCCGATCATGTAGGTAACACCATCCACGCGTAAGACTTCAGAGAAGCTGGACATGTTGGTGCTACTACCAGACAACACGAGCTCCGTGGCTCCACCGTTTGCACCGCTGCCTGTTAGGCGCGATGCCCAAACAACTGGGATACCCTCAGACGCCGCGCGGAAGTAGACAAAGTCACCAGCGAGGGCCATGCCACTCGCGTCATTAAAGAGTGCAGAGCGCGAAATCTGTGCCGCACTGCCATCATCCAAGCTCCAGACGTTCGTTCCCGAAACAGCGTAGAAGAAGTCGCTTGTTGGCGAGACCGAGACGTAATACAAGTTCGTGACATCGGCTGTATTATTAACCGCAACAGGGGCGTCGCTACCGTCAGAGAAGTAGACGGTTGTTCCAACAAGGAAGTAGAGCTCATCCTTATCGTCCACGTCACCGCTGGAAACAATGTTCGTAGGTGCCAGCGCTAAGCCAGTTGCAACTGTGCGCAATGCCGTGCGTGGTTCGTTCACCTCGAACACGTTATAGCGACCATTTGTCAAAGTCGTCAGGAAGACGCGATCGCCATTCGCAACGAGGCTCTGATCCAGTCCTTGCAGATCGACGATCTTCAAGGTGCCGAATGGTGTGCCATCACTGAACCATAGGCTTGCAAATCCAAAGGTGTCTCGAGCAGTAAAGAAGATTTCATCGCCATTCTTCACGATGCTCTCGATGCCTGTTGGGATATTTGCATCCTCGCCACTCAAACCAGCGATACGTAGTGTAACCTGCTTCAGGGTTTCAGGATCATCGATCGCGGAGAGGTAGGCGCTGAGATCGAACTCGAGGACGGCAATATCCGTTGCGTCCTTGAGGGTCAGTCCGAGGCCGCTGAGGTTGAGTGAGTAATTCGCTGGGCTCGTTCCGGTAATCACGCCCGAGAAGCCCTTAATGACTGTCTCTGTTTCAACACCTGCGATTGGCTCGAGGCGGAGCATATCACCCAAAGCGCCATCGCCGAGTGTCGAGAAGCGATACCACTTGTAAGACTCGCCCGGCAGCAATGTGTAACGGCTTGTATCTAGGATGCCGTTTTCATTAAGGTCGGCATCGTAAAAGGCAAACGGGCGACCGATACCAGTATCAACGAGGAAGCTACCAAGACCCGCGATGCTACGGTTCGTCAGGATATCGAAGCCACGGTCTGGAATCTCTTGGATGAGACGGTTGCCATAGATGAGATAGAGGCGACCTGCATCAACACGCGTTCCACCGATTGTGCCGTCGGCCGTGGCCGCTCCGATGAAGAGATCGTGCAAGCCATCCGAGTTGATATCCATGTTTGGAGTCTTGGAAAGCGTTCCAAAACGGTCGGTTTCGTTTTGACCTTCGAGGATCAGATGCGCGTCACGGAAGGACAGCGTTGGAATCTCGTTGTCGCCAATCGAGAAGAAAAGGAAGGCTGCACCCGTCGTTCCGCGGTTAAGAACTTGAACGAGCTCGAACTCATCTTGTTGGCCACTGACGCGAGTGAACTCGGTGCGGCCGATCGCAAGATCGTAGACGCCGTCTCCATTGAAGTCACCAGCAGTGACCTGCAGATCGCTGAAGAAGGACGTTGAGCCGAACTCGTTGTCCGTTGCCTGTCTGAATCGGAAGGAAGCTGAGTTAAAAGCATCTACGGCCTCAACACCTGTTTCACGCCAGTCGACGGAACCCTTGTAGACGAGGACCGCACCGCGAGCAAGCGAGGCATCTTCACGATAACGAACAAGAGCGAAATCATCCGCGCCATCTTGATCGATATCACCCAGCGCCTGGATGCTGCCACCGAGCGAGGTGCTGCGTGTTTGCCAGATCGAGTCACTGAAGAGGCTCGCTTCGGATTCGACGTAGAGGGAGGAGTCGAAGATTGCTCGGAACGCGGCTGCCTCAGTGCTAAAAGCAAGAGCGTCGAGAACGGCTTTGGCGGAGACTTGGTCATCGCGAATACGGATGGTGAGTTC
>JABSRH010000276.1 GCA_013215175.1 Parvularculaceae bacterium
AGGCAGATGATCAGCCTGCACGAGGATCGGCTGCTTCTGCGACAGGAGGCGCTTGTTGATCTTCCGGATCAGGAGGAGTGTCTCGGTCCGCAGTTCGACGGCTTCTTTGTGGATGCTCAGCTGCCCTCCGGCCAAGTCAAAGATTTCAAGCGTGTTGTTGAGGGCCGCGTCGAGCTCACCGATGGAGGCTTGGATGCGCTCTGCCGTTTGAGCCTCACCCTCTACGCCGGATCCCGAACTGCGCAGGTGCTCAACCAGGCCGACAATTGTCGTGAGCGGTTGGCGAAGCTCATGAGCGGCAGCGCGCACAAGGCTCGTCCGCTCACGAACGGCCTGCTCCACCTCTGCCAAGACGCGGCGACGTTCCAGAGCAACGTAAGCGGCAGCTAAGCCAATGGTCAGTGAGGTGAGAAAAAAGGCGGTGCCGAGAGAGGTGAACATGAGAACCATCCATCAACGAAGCGAGCATTCTTCATCATCAACACCCTAAGGTTGCAATGCTAAACGAATGATGAGGATGATTGGAAAAGTCGGGAGCCCTGCGTACTGACGCGCGCTAGGCCGGGAAGTGAATGAACGATGTAGCCATCAAACGGCCCTTTGCTGGATCGGCTGAGAGGTCAGTTATCTTCGGAATGAAGCCCGAATGGAGGCTGTTGGAGAAGTAGACGATCAAGCGATTGAAGCGAGATGGAACGCTCTCAATCTTCTCGAACATGTCGTTGGACTCGCGAATATAGTCCGCTGGCGGCATACCTGCCCTAGTAACTTGCTCGACCAACTTGCCTGTATAGGGACGAAAGCGGTCGGGGTGAATTCGCTCGAAACCCGTCGCGCGGTGGCGATAAAAGTCTGTCCCGCCGTGGTCGTCCTCGGTCAAGTAGTGCAAGAAGGCGATCTGCCGGCTATCGAACGTATCGAAGTGGGGGAACCTCTGCGGCAAGCTCAGTTGCGCTGGCGGTGTCGTCACCATTTGCAGGTGGTTGAGGGTCACTTGATGTGGCTGCAGGTCAGCTAGACTGAATTGTTCCTTATGCGCATCGAGTAGCGCAAGGAGCGCCGCTGGGTACGAGTCCGGCAGTTCTGACCGCACGCCGGGGAAGTGATTGCCGTTGCCCTCTACCCGCTGGAAGGACGCTGACTTAGCGAGATCGACAAGCTTTTCCGGCTCAGCGAAGGCGTGATCGACGATCAACAGCGGCGCACCTTCGTGCCCCAAGATTGTGAGCCTCTCTTGCCGATCGCTGTTAAGCTGAAAGTCCGACATAACGCCTCCTGCTCCTGGTTTATCGGCCATCCTTAGGGGATCACAAGGGGCATCGTATCGTCGCGCTCGGCTTTGATTTGGTTGTGAGAGCGGGCCGGATAGGCCATCATGAGACCGGGCAAGTCTTCCAAAAGAAAGGCCGCCCTAGGGAGTTTGCGTATGGGCCAGCCACTGAAACGTATCGTCATCGTCGGAGGCGGCTCCGCCGGATGGATGACGGCCGCTGCGCTGTCGTCACACCTTGGTCGATCGACAAAGATTACGCTGGTCGAGTCTGAAGCCATCGGCACCGTGGGTGTTGGTGAGGCAACCATTCCCCCCATCCGGACGTTCAACGCACGGATCGGCATCGACGAGCAAACCTTTGTCCGGGAAACCCAGGGTTCGTTTAAGCTCGGCATTGAATTTGTGGATTGGAACCGCAAAGGCGAGGCCTACTTCCATCCCTTTGGTCAGTATGGTGCCGAATTTGATGTGGTGCCCTTCTATCATCATTGGATGCGCGAGCACCTTGCGGGGCGGGCGGACAGAATTGACGAGTTCTGTATGGCCTGGGGGGCCGCGCGCGCCGGAAAGTTCTCTCATCCCACGCAAGACCGCAGGCAGATGCAGTCGACCTTTGACTATGCCTATCATTTTGACGCTGGTCTGTATGCAGCATACTTACGCAAGTTCTCCGAGGCAGCTGGTGTCGAACGCATTGAAGGACGGATTGAGACGGCAAGCCTCCATGCAGAGAGCGGCTTCGTCAAAGACGTGCAACTCGAGGATGGGCGGACGCTGGAAGCTGACTTTTTCGTTGACTGCTCCGGGTTCGGTGGATTGCTCATCGAGAAGGCTTTACGAACGGGATATGAAGACTGGTCGCCTTGGCTGCCCTGTAACCGAGCGGTGGCTGTGCCTTGCGAGAAGGTCGGGCCGATGGCGCCTTACACACGCTCAACCGCGAGAGAAGCGGGCTGGCAATGGCGCATTCCGCTGCAGCACCGCACGGGCAACGGCTACGTGCATTGCGACGCTTTTGTCTCAGAAGATCAAGCGATTGAGACGCTGTTGGCGAACCTCGATGGCAAACCTATGGCCGACCCGCGGACCATTCGTTTCGTGACAGGACGTCGGCGGAAGTTTTGGAACAAGAACGTTGTGTCGGTGGGCTTATCGGCTGGATTTATGGAGCCACTGGAGTCCACGAGCCTTCACCTTATTCAGTATGCGATCATGCGCCTACTGGTTCTGTTCCCTGACACAGATATGTCGCCCCTGCTTCAGCAAGAGTACAATAGGCTCACGGTACAGGAGTATGAACGGATCCGGGACTTCCTCGTCCTGCATTATCACGCCACAGAACGTCGCGACACAGAGCTTTGGCGATATTGCTGACATATGGTTTTTCCAGTCACGCTGCAGTACTAAATTGAGCAATTCCGCTCGTA
>JABSRH010000277.1 GCA_013215175.1 Parvularculaceae bacterium
CCAGATCGTGCCCGTCAAATGTTCCGTTCGGGAACCACTTTTGTCCGAACTCCCACACCCACAGACCAAGAAGAGCTACGATAGCCACGACTTCTAAGGTCAGCCAAGAGTGCTGTCCTAAGCTCCCCTCGCGCGCGATGGCTCCCATCGAAGCGGTCAACGACACGCCGCCGAGAAAGTTCGGTGCAATTCCCAGCAGGTACAGCGCGACCAGGTTGCTGCCTGCCTCAGCGGCCCAGACGCGCAAATCGTCTTGGACGAATTGATAGGCTAGCCCGGGCAACAGGCCGAAGAGCACGAAGTAGGTGACGAGGCGAACAGTCATCCTGTGACCGTGATGGGTGGTACTGAATCCGTCAATCGCCATCGCTCGCCCCGGTACCTGATCAGACTGCCTTTTCTCGTTGGTGGTGAGGCCAAGCACCTCTATCCTCCAATCAAAGGGGAGACCAACCATGTTCATCCGTACCAGCCTGATCGCTGCCACCGCGCTCGTCGCGGCGTGCTCCGCGCTGAGCACCGACGCGACCGACGCCACCGAAGAGCGCAACAAGCAAACCGCGGCCAAGTTCTACGAGGACCTCTGGTTCAGCCAGAACACGGACCGCTATGTCGACTATGTCGCCGATACCTACGTGGTCCACGACCTCGGGCCGCGCAAAGGCGTGACGGAGGAGGCCATCTCCCAGAAGGAGATCGCCGACTTCTTCCACAGCTTCGGCGAGATGACTGGCCGGATCGACTACCAAATCGCCGACGGTGACAAGGTGGCGACTCGCTGGTTTGTCGACATCACACCGAACGAGCAGGCCCGCCAGATGGGCTTCTTCGACGTTGAGGGCGTCGCCATCATCAACGTCTTCCGGTTCAACGACGAAGGCAAAATCGTCGAAATCTGGAACCACCGCCACGACCCCGAATTGCCCCAGCCCCCGGATCGCCCAGAGTAAGGTTGCCCGAAACGCCATGAGCCGCTAGACGCCGCGCTTCTTTAGCGCCGGAGGGCGGAACATGGTGCAAGACACGCGGCCTGTGGCCATCATCATGGGATCGACCAGCGATTGGCCGACCATGAAAGCGGCGGCTGACATCCTCGACGAGCTCGGCGTGGGCCACGAAGACCTGGTGGTCTCGGCCCACAGAACGCCTGACCGCCTCGTGCGTTTCTCCACGACGGCGGAGGACCAAGGCTATTCCGTGATCATCGCTGGCGCGGGCGGCGCTGCGCATTTGCCCGGCATGGTGGCTTCCATGACGACGCTCCCCGTGCTCGGTGTGCCGGTTCAGTCGAAGGCGCTGTCGGGCCTCGATAGCCTTCTCTCCATTGCGCAGATGCCCGGCGGCGTCCCCGTCGGCACCTTGGCCATCGGCGAAGCGGGTGCGAAGAATGCTGGCATCATGGCCGCCTCGATCCTCGCCCTGGGCGACTCGGAACTGTCGATGCGCTTGAAAGCATGGCGTCAGAAGCAGACCGATTCGGTGGTCGAAGCGCCGCAGACGGATCAACCTGTCCTGTGAGCATGCTTCCTCCCGGCAGCACCATCGGCATTTTGGGCGTCGGCCAACTGGGACGCATGTTGGCTTCCGCAGCGGCGAAACTCGGATTCCGGACAGCCGTCTTTGGTCCTGATGCGGATCGATCCCCAGCGGGCCACGTGACCAACCACGCTGTGAGCGGTTCGTACCAAGATCTCGCCGCCGTGCAAGCCTTTGCCAGCGCGTGCGATGTGGTCACCTACGAGTTTGAGAATGTCCCCGCTGAAACCGCCGCTGCGGTGGTCCAGTCTGGCAAACCCTTGGCACCGAACGCTGACGCCTTGGCAGCCAGCCAAGAGCGCTTGCGAGAGAAGAGCCTCTTCCGCTCGCTGAATATTCCCACAGTGGACTTTTGGGACATCGAGACGGCTGACGACCTCACCAACGCCTTGGCCGAGGCAGGGCCGTCGATCCTCAAGACCCGCCGCTTTGGCTATGATGGCAAGGGCCAGGCCCGCTTAAAGGGGGGCGAAGATGCCGCTCAGGTCCTGGCCGACCTCGGCGGCGGCCCGTGGATCCTCGAAGCCATGGCCCCGTTCCAGCGCGAGCTCAGCATCATCGCGGCGCGCAGCGCCAACGGCGATATCGCCTTCTTTGATCTCTGCGAAAATCAGCATAAAGACGGTATCCTAGCGCTGAGCCAGATCCCTGCGGCCGCTAGCGATGCCGTGACGGCGCAAGCTCGAGAGGCTGCGGAGCGCGTACTCACTCATCTCCAATATGTCGGTGTACTGACGGTTGAATTCTTTGACGTTGATGGTGCGTTGATGGCGAACGAAATGGCGCCGCGCGTCCACAATTCCGGCCACCACACGTTGGAGGCCTGCGCTGTCAGTCAGTTCGAACAGCACATTCGTGCCGTTGCCGGTTGGCCTTTGCGCGATGCCAAAACGCTGCGGCCCATGGAGATGCTCAACCTCGTCGGCGCTCAAGCGAACGATTGGGCCGCCCTAGCGTCGGACAGTGAGATCGACCTCACCCTCTATGGAAAAGGTGAGGCGCGCCCGGGCCGCAAGATGGGCCACGCCGTCCGGCCTTGGAAGTCGAGCTAGTAGCGATCGCGCCCGAACAGGCCGCCGATGAAGCCAAAAATCGTCGCGGCGATGCCCCAGAACAAGGCAAACCCAGCGGCTGCATAGCCGCCGCCCACGGCCGTCGTCGG
>JABSRH010000278.1 GCA_013215175.1 Parvularculaceae bacterium
TTCCCGAAGCCCTGAAGGGCCGTGATGTCCTAGGCATCGCCCAAACCGGTACCGGCAAAACTGCCGCCTTCACGATTCCAATGATTCACCGCTTGGCCCGCGGCCGGGCCAAAGCGCGCATGCCGCGCACGCTGATCCTTGCGCCCACCCGTGAACTTGCAGCGCAGGTTTCCGAGAGCTTCGAGAAGTACGGCAAGCACCACAAGCTTTCCATGGCGCTGCTCATCGGCGGGGTGAGCTTTAAAGACCAAGAAATCGCGCTGACCCGCGGCGTCGACGTTTTGATCGCCACGCCAGGCCGCCTGCTCGATCACTTTGAGCGCGGCAAGCTGCTGCTCACCGGCCTTGAAGTCATGGTGGTGGACGAAGCCGACCGCATGCTCGACATGGGCTTCATCCCGGACATTGAGCGCATCTTCAAACTGACGCCGTTCACGCGCCAGACGCTCTTCTTCTCGGCCACCATGCCGCCTGAAATCACACGGCTTACGGAGCAATTCCTCTCCGCCGCTGTCCGCGTTGAGGTGTCTCGCCCTGCGCAAACCGCCGAGACGATTACCCAGAAAATCGTCCGCATGCCCGGTAACGATGAGCGCATGAAGCGCGCCACGCTGCGTCAGCTGATCGACAATGCTGAAGGCCTGCAGAACGGCATCATCTTCTGTAACCGGAAGAAAAACGTCGATATTGTCGCCAAGAGCCTCCAGAAATATGGCTACGAAGCGCGCCCTATTCACGGCGACTTGGCTCAGTCCTTCCGCATGGAAACATTGCAGAAGTTTCGCGACGGCGACCTGAAACTGCTCGTTGCCTCGGACGTGGCCGCGCGGGGCCTCGATATCCCTGAGGTTAGTCACGTCTTCAACTTCGACGTACCCGTGAATTCCGACGACTATGTCCACCGCATTGGCCGAACAGGCCGTGCTGGCCGCAAGGGTACAGCGTTGATGCTGGTCTGCCCTGGCGATCGCCGAGCCTACGACTCCGTTCTCAAGACCACAAAAATGGATGGTATTGAAGAGGACGACCTGTCGGAATTCTTCAAAGGCTACGAAGCCGACGACCGCCCGCGCCGCAGCGAACGCGGAGACCGGTCCAGCCGTTCCGATCGCCCTGAGCGCTCAGATCGTTCCGAACGTCGTGGCCGAGGTCGCGGTCGCCGCGAAGAGGTTCCAGCCATGCAGCATGCGGACAATGTCAAAGGTTTTGGCGATCACGTCCCCGACTTCATGACAGTAGCCTAACCGAATGTCGGTGCGCTAGGTTCGACAATGACCTACGCGCCCTACCTTCCTCAGAACACGCTGACAGCCATCGACGAAGGTCTGTGGACGGTGGATGGCCCCTGCGTTAGCTATACCTTTGCCGGCATCACTATCCCCTGCCCCACCCGCATGACCATCTTCACCGATGGTTCCGGCGGCATGATGATTCATTCGCCCACGGCCTTTGACGCCGAACTTGCTGACGCCATCGCGCAGCTCGGTCGCGTCAGCGGCATCATCGCGCCCAACAGCTTTCACTATCTCAACCTCAACACTTGGGCAGACCATTTCCGTGGAGCCTCTATCTTCGCCGCGCCGGTGATGCCCGCAAAGGCAGGCCTACCGCACCGTACGCAAACTTTTGGCAATGGAGCACTCTGCGCAACCACCGACGTGCAAATCGCCGACGGTGGTGCGTGGACGGAGGGTGTTTTCTTTCACAAGCCTTCAGGCTCGGTCATTTTCACCGACCTCGTCCAAAACTTCGAGCTATCGCGTGTGACGGGAGCCCTCACCAAGTTCATGCTCTGGTCAGGCGGCGCCACCGGCAACCCGCCTAGCGCCTCCATCGAGATGCGCCTCGCGGCCATCTTCGCGGGTAAGCGGAAAACCCTCCGCAACGACTTCAACGCCATCAAAGCTTGGAAACCGAAGCGCGCCCTCATCACCCACGGCCAACAACCCCAAGACCCCGCCGACGTCGTGTTGGACCAAGGCTTCGCCTGGGCCTAAAACGGGAACGGGCGCGATTCGCAGATGTTTTGAGAAGCGAAGCCCGAACGCCCCTCTGCATCTTCAAAGACCCACCAGTCTTCCCACTGTTGCTCTACCCGCTCCACCAAACGTTCGCCATATGCGCTACCTTCGTTGGTAGCAGCTGCGAAGTATCCCTCCATGGCAGTGGCAAAGCAGACGATGAGGCACAACTGGAACACGGTTTCGGCCACTGACTGGTACCGAGCGAAGACCAGCGTGCCCAAAGCCAAAACGGCGTATAGAACGACAAAGGCGTCAGCCAGGCTGTAGTCCTCGTAGGCGTAGGTTCCCCAAAACGCACAGGTCGCCGGAGGTTCAACCATCATCACCAGAAACAGGTGCAATACCACCCATGTCAGCATGAAGACCATCACCGCGAGCGTGTAAGCCCCCATCGCTGGCAACGCTTCTGACCGGCGCCGATAAGCCCGCGTGCGCCGGAGAACTGGCAAAGAAAAACCCCGCATAGCAAGAGCTTATGCGGGGTGGATTTGAGGTCAAGCGTCCCGATCAGTCAGCGTCTTGCACGGCCTCTAGGATCGTTTCGACCGCTGGGCGGTTGCGATAGCTCTTCTTGTTCGACGCGTAGTCTTCTTCGTAGAGCTTAGCCTCCACGACACCGTTCTCATCGACGACAAAAACAGCCGGGTGCGGAATACCGTAG
>JABSRH010000279.1 GCA_013215175.1 Parvularculaceae bacterium
TGGGAAACAAATACCTGCGAAAGCTGTTAGTGATCGCGATGACCTCACGTGTTAGCGCAGCCATATCGCGTCCTGACCGCGTTGATCCTTGGACTGCATCTATACTAGCGAAGAAGCCGGTTCGGCTCGCAACCGTCGCGATGGCCAACAAGACTGCGCGCATAATCTGGGCGGTGCTCTCGCGGGGCGAGCCATTTAGACACAGCGCCGCTGCCTAACGAACGAAGGAACCAAACAGACTATGAGACTTGCAAGGACGAATTGAGTTTATGGTCATCCGGGTCAGCCCGGGAGCTAAGCCACCCCACGAGCGTCATGGACATGAAAAGTCCGCAAAACGGTTTGGGACTCAGCTCACGGAAACCATAAGGGCCAGCGGAACAGCTCCGCGCAAACAGGCCGGACACAGGTCAGTACCAGACCAAGGTGCGCCGAAAACTCGAAAAAGACCTTGCAATGCAGGAGCCATCCACACAGGACGGCGGAGCGTATTCATGCGGTGCGTAAGGACGGGCGCTCTCCTCCAAGCTTTGAAGCGATAGAGCGTGACGACGGATCGGCTGGGCTAGCCCTCTCTGGGACATCGGAGGCGTTGATTAATCTCAAGTCACTGGCCAGCACGGGGCTACGCAATACCGAGGCCTGCAATCAGATATTGCTAGAACTCGCCAATCTGTCCCTCGAATCGATCAAGAACGGAAATGTTAGATCGGCTAACGAATCGCTAGCACTTTTAGATGAATTAGATCCGCAAGGCGGCGCAGATACCATGCTATGCGCGCAAATGGTTGCCGTGCATACCGCCTCTATGGCGTGCATGGATCGGGCGATGCGGCATGACCAAACCTTTGAAGGGCGAGACCTAAACCTCAAACATGCCGCCAAACTCACAAGCGTCTTTGCCCGTCAAATAGAGGCGCGCGAGAAAATGAAACGAGGTGGATCACAAACGGTCAACGTGCGACACGTGCACGTCCATGATGGTGGACAAGCTATGGTCGGGAATGTGGGGTGACTTTAATAAGCTGAGGGAAGGTCGAATAACCCGTTGGCGTTCTGGATAATGTATCCTGTCAAAGCTACAACAGCAAGCTAGGCGACCATCTCCTTCGAGCGCCGTTTTATATAATCTGCACGAAACTCAGGGCTTATATACTTGGTAGAGCAAAAATTGATTGGCCACCTCAGCGGGACTTATTATTTAGTCACAAAGCTCATAATCCGAAGCAAAACATCTTGATGACAGGCTTTGCGCTTCGGCCATCTGCTCGGGCGACATTGCTTCTTTTAGTAATGACTTAAGGGCATCTGCCGGCGCATAGCCTTGCGCACTAGCGATTGAATTCCAAGAATATGCTTTGACAAAGTTCTTAGGAACACCCTCTCCGTTGGCATACATGAGCCCGAGATTGTATTGAGCCCCCATATAACCCTGCTGAGCGGCGAGCTTGTACCATTTCACGGCTTCGGCATCATTCTCAGGAACACCCCGTCCGGTGTCGTAAATGAGCCCGAGATTGTGTTGAGCCGCCATATCACCCTGCTGAGCGGCACTTCTTATCTCATCAAAAGTCTGCGCTGATGTCATTGGCGCAATCAACAAAGTAAGGGAAACAAATATCGACGTGAGAATTGTCCTGGGCAAAAAATCCACAACATCAATTCGTCTAAGCGTTTTCATGGGATTTATTGCCTCCAATAATTGCGCTGATAGTCAAGAAACGAAGTTTGAACATTGAGCCCCACTAAAACCGAGTTCTCCTTGTTCCAATATGCTTGCGATAGTCAAGATAACAAATGGTATGAGTTGGAATAATGCCCCCGACTATGCACCGAAAGGGTGGGGCGGCATGATTGGTGATTGCGCTCGTCGTCTTATTCATCTCGTCGCCCTTCTCGCCGTATCGGATATTCGGTTAGGGATGCCGACAGGCCGAATCCGGTTATCTTATTGGCATGAGGCGCAACGCCTTCCTCTTTGCTTACTGTGCGCTTCTAACGACCACCTGCGCAGAAGTTCGGACACCTTATGTCGAATCGAGTGAATTGGTCATGCCAGAGTTTGAGCGGCCGGAAGCCCTCGCTGGTCTGCACCAGAAAAACTGGCCCATAGTTTGAGTTAGGGTCGGCTCTGATATGGAGTTGAACCATGGGCAAGAGAGCCAAGCCTGAAGAGATCATTGCAAAACTGCGCGAAGTTGAAGTGCGCCTGAGTCAGGGCGAAACGATTGCGCAAGCTGTGCGCGCGATCGGCGTAACCGAGCAGACATTCTACCGCTGGCGCAAAGAGTACGGCGGCCTACGTGTTGGCCAGGCCAAGCGGATGAAGGAGATCGAGAAGGAGAACGCTCGATTGCGACGGGCCGTCTCCGATCTCACACTGGATAATCAAATCCTGCAGGAGGTTGTCCGGGGAAAGTACTAAGCCCTTCACGTAAACGCGTTGCGGTCGATCATGTGGTGGAAGAGCTCGGCGTTTCCGTGCGCCGAGCTTGCCGCGTGGTTGGCCAGCATCGCTCGACACAAAGACGCGAGAAGCCACCCCGGTATGATGAGGGCGCACTGACAGTGGCCATCATATCCCTGGCGGAGCGGTTTGGCCGATATGGCTATCGCCGGATCACAGCCTTGCTTCGTGAAGCTGGCTGGTCTGTCAGCACGGGTCGTGTCTATCGCA
>JABSRH010000028.1 GCA_013215175.1 Parvularculaceae bacterium
TTTCAAGTTGTCCCAGCCGCCGCGTACGCCGCCGCAATGGCGGTCGATCAGCGTCTTGAGCGGGATCGACATCTCTTCTTCGACATTGCACGGCTTGTTCACGTGGCCCGAGACACAGAACACTTTCGTGCCGTGATTGTTAGGTCGCCCGAACTTCGTGAACCACTCCGCGCCGCGACGCAGGATGGTCGGCACCACCGCAATCGACTCCACATTGTTCACCGTGGTCGGACAGCCATAGAGGCCAGCGCCCGCAGGGAAGGGCGGCTTCAGCCGCGGCTGACCCTTCTTACCCTCAAGGCTTTCCAGCAGCGCGGTTTCCTCGCCGCAGATATAGGCCCCAGCGCCGTGGTGCAGGTAGAGGTCGAAATCCCATCCGTGCACGTTGTTCTTGCCGATAAGCTTGTTCGCATAGGCCTCATCGATGGCCTTCTGCAGCTGCTCACGCTCATGGATATATTCGCCGCGGATATAGATGTAGCAAGCATGGGCTCGCATCGCGAAGCTCGCCACGAGGCAGCCCTCGATGAGGAGATGCGGATCGTGCCGCATGATCTCACGGTCCTTGCAGGTGCCCGGTTCCGACTCATCAGCGTTGACCACCAAATAGTGTGGACGGTCGCCGACTTCCTTCGGCATGAACGACCATTTCAGCCCCGTCGAGAAACCCGCGCCGCCGCGCCCGCGAAGGCCCGAAGCCTTCGTCTGTTCGATGATCCAGTCCTGACCCTGATCCAGCATCAGCTTGGTCGCGTTCCACGCGCCCCGCCGTTTCGCGCCCTCAAGGAAGGGGTCCTGAAGTCCATACAGGTTTTGGAAAATCCGGTCTTTATCCTGGAGCATGGGCGTCCTGGGGGTCACTACGAACTAGCCCTCAAGCTACGGGGTGGCGCGACCTGACGCAAGCAGGCCTTCCGCTTCATGGCTGGGCTTGTTGGTTGTCCGATGGCGAGGCGCCGGTTAGGCCGCCGCTTAGAGCTTGGAGGGATCCATGAAGAACGTCGCCGCCGCTATCTCACTCATCGCGCTCACCGCCTGTGGGGTCGAAACCAACCAACCGCCCAAGACCATGGACGAGGTGCCGGTGCTCAACGCGCTCGGCTACGAGACCGCCGGTGCTTTCCTTTCCTGCCTCGAGGGCGAAGCCGTCCTGGTCAGCGCGCACCGTGGCGGCCCCATGCCCGGCTATCCGGAAAACGCTATCGAGACCTTCGATCACGTGCTCTCCATGATCCCCGCACTGATGGAAGTGGACGTTCGGGAAACGTCCGATGGTGTCTTGGTGCTGCTGCATGACGACACTGTTGATCGCACGACGGATGGCAGGGGCCTTTTGGCGGACATGACTCTCTCAGAGGTGAAGGCCCTGCGCCTCAAGGACAACAATGGGCGGCTGACCGACTTCCAGGTCCCCACTCTCGACGAGGCGCTCACCGCGATGCGCGGCAAGACGGTACTCCAGTTGGACGTCAAACGCGGCGTGGGCCTGCGCAAAGTCATCCGCGCGGTGGAGCGTGCCAATGCCGAGAGCTATGCCGGGATTATCACCTACACGGATCAAGGAGCGCGGATCGTCCTGGAGTCCTCCGACGATGTCACCGTGATCGCCGGAGCGGACGAGCGCAGCGACCTCGACATGTTTGCGCGAGCAGGGGCCACCGATGATCGGCTCGTGATTTGGACGGGCATCACCCGCGGCGATGTGGATGAGAGCTTCGTGGGTGTGCTCGATGATCGGGATATCGCCGCCTCGGGGGGCGCCCTGCGCTACCTCGACGAACGTGCGGAAAATGGTGAGCGGGGACTCTACAAAGAGCTCGCTGACACCGGTCTGGACATCATCGCCACCGATCGGCCGTTGGAAGCGGCGCAGGATCTCGAACAAGCTCGCGTCGCAGCAGCTCTCGCTTTGTGCACCGCCTGAGGCTGAGAGTGTGGTCTGACACGATGTTCGACAGGACCGGTTAAGACTGATAGGTGTAACACTCTGTTAACCTTGAGGGGGATCGAATGATCAAAAATGTTATCGGAGCTCTAGCGGGTGTCGCGGCTCTTGGGGCTGGTGCAGCCAGCGCAAGCGTCCTGGATTTCCAAGAGATTGCTCCCAGCGGCGTAACCTATGTTGGCGGAACGACCGCAACCTTGTCGAATGCCACCATCAACAACCTGAGCGGCGCCGACCTCGTCTTTTTGTCAGATCGTGGAGCCAATGGCAGTTTTTGTGGTGTGACCGAGTTAGGAGGGATCAACTGCTCGAATTGGGTTGAAATCTTGTTCGACGAGGCCGTCTCCAATTTGCGTTTCGGCACCTCGGCACACGGTGGTGGCGATGCGACAGTCGCCACCTTGTTTGACGACATGGACAATGAACTGGCTCAGTTCACGTTCACTGCTGACGAGTTTGCTGACTTCACGGGTATCACGGGCATCGCGCGCGTGGTTTTGGATGGCCGCGGCTCAGGCGCCCTGGGTCACACCTACAACGATTTCACATTCGACACGCAGGCGATTCCAGTCCCTGCGGCGGCGCTGCTCTTTGTTCCAGCCTTGGCGGCACTGCGCCGTAAGCGCGCTGCGTAACTACGGGCACACAGCTTTCATTAACCAAGAAACCGGCCTCTCGAGGCCGGTTTTTTTATTGGTCGATAGCGGGCCATAACAATGTTCAGCGCCTTCGATGGCAGAGTAGTGGAGAGATTTCCTCGGATCGACTAATCTGGACGCCGATTTGTTGGAGACGTGCCATGTCCAGTACCACTGAAATGCCGCGGGCGGTCATCACGACCAAGCCCCAGCGCCGATGGATGTTCACCGCGATTATTCCGAACGCGGCCTTATCACTCGTCAGTGTGCTGCTCTATTTTGCGCTTGATGGTGCTGTATGGGCCGCCATCATCCCCTTCGTCTGGTTCTACGTCGCCATTCCCTTGCTCGATGCCGTCATCGGCGAAGATCATTCGAACCCGCCGGACGCAGACATTCCCGATCTGGAGAAAGACGAGTTCTACAACTGGGTGATGTACGCCACGGTTCCCTTCCTGGTGCTGAGCTTCTATGCCGTGATGGCGGTGCTGGTGCTCGGCGATTTGCCGATTTGGGCGGCAGCGCTGGTCATCTACGCCGGCGGTATCGGCAGTGGTCAGGCGATCAATCTAGGGCATGAGCTGGGCCACCGCACGGATACGCGCTCACGTACGTGGGCCAAGCTCGCCCTGGGCATCGTCGGCTACGGGCACTTCTGTGTCGAGCATAACCGCGGCCACCACGTGAACGTCGCAACGCCGGAGGACTGCTCGTCCGCTCGCATGAACGAGACGATTTATGCCTTCACTCTTCGTGACATTATTGGCGCCTTCCGCGGGGGATGGGAGCAAGAGGCCAAACGTCTACGGAACAAAAAACTTCCCCTGTTCAGCCACCACAACGAAATCCTGCAGAGCTACGCCGTCACCGCAGCGTTAGCTGTGGGCGCCATCGCTTGGCTCGGCTGGGCTGTGGTCCCGTGGCTGATCCTCCACCACTTCTTCGGCTATTTCTCGCTGACCCTCGCGAACTATGTCGAGCATTACGGGCTCAAGCGCGAGAGGCGGGAGAACGGCCGCTACGAACCATGCCAGCCGAAGCATTCGTGGAACACGAACCATCTCGTCTCGAACATGCTGTCGATCAACCTGCAGCGGCACTCAGACCACCACGCTCATCCTCAGCGTCCGTACCAGTGCCTCCGCAATTTCGAGCAGCTGCCGCGCCTGCCTTCGGGCTATCCGGGATGCTTCGGGCTCGCGCTGTTCCCGCCGCTATGGTTCTCGGTGATGAACCCCAAGGTGCGTGCGTGGGCTGGCGGGGACGACAGCAAGCTCAATTGGGGCTAGTGGACCGGTTAACCTTCCATTTATCTTACCCAGATCTTTCGACGCTACACATAATGTGATATTATCCTCTGATCATTTGAATAAGGGGATAAAAATGAAATCGCTTCTCACCACGGCCGCAGTGGCGGCCATCGCTTTCGCCGGCATCGCGAACGCTGCCGTTTCGTCGGGTGCGTTCACGCCCACCGCCACGGAAGACTATGAGGGTACGCCCGGAAGTCGCGCTGTCCTTACGAGCCTTTTCGGCGGTGATGTGGCTGTTGTTTCTGGTACGGTGAATCATACCTCCATTAACGAAGGCGATTGGATCGATTTCCGGACGGGCGAAGACATCGTTCCGGTCTCCGGCATCCGCTTCGGCACGCAGTTCGGCGACGGCAGCTTCTCGCTCGACTTCTCCGCCCTTGGTGGCGTTTCGGGTTTCAGCTTCTGGGCATCGGCCGCTGGTGCTGGCTCGGACAACGTCGAATTCTTTGACGCTGATGACAACTCGATTGGTTCGTTCACGGACGCTGACGGCTGGGGCGCGGCTGGCGTGATGGAGTTCTTCTCCTACGTGTCGTCGGCACCGATCTACAAGATTGTTTTCACCGGCCAAGAAACCGCGTTCGATAACCTGGCCTATGGCGCCGCCACGGCGCCAGTTCCTGTCCCTGCCGCGCTGCCGCTCTTTGCTGCCGGTCTGGGTCTTGTCGCGTCACGTCGCCGTCGCACGAAGTAAGCGTCGACCACTTCCAGGATCAAAGAAGCCCCGGTGCCATGGCGCCGGGGTTTTTCCGTGTGCGCTGCCAACGCTGACGATGGTAACCCTAGTTGGGGTCTGGAAGCGGAATAGCTCCTGCTTCGGCCAGCCGCTTGTCGATCGCTGCTTCGTCCACGGACCAATGGTTGAAAACCCCAGCGCCCCGTGCACCAGCGTCAAAGGCGAGGGCGGATACCCGCCCCATGCCGCTGAACCGGGTCTCGGGTAGCTGCTTCGCTATGGGATCAGCATAGGCTTCGTCAGGAGAGATGATCTCCCAGCCCTCGGCCCGCAGCGCGGCGAGCGCGTCGCCAATAAAGAACGCCGCCGGGTCGTTCTCATGCAATAGCAGCACATGCGCGGGCTGCCGACCGAGCCAAATCTCCGACAGCTCAGCATAATGCTCAGCTGCATCGACGATCATCGCCACGTAGACATCGCGCAGAGCGTTGCGGTCCACCTCAACGCCAGCGCGGGCAGCTTCGACCCAACGCCCCGCAATGTGCCAGTCGTAGGTATCCACCGTGACGTAGGCGGAGAATAGGCCGCGCTCGTCCAACGCGGCCCGCATGGCATCCCGCTTGGCCACGTCGTTCCGCTCTTCATCCAGAAACGGAAAACGAAACCAAGGCCGCGTGTTGTCGAAATCCTTGATCAGCTCCGCTGCCTTGTCGAGGTCAGCCAGGTAAACGTCCAGCTCGGTGCGCGACAGCCAAGGGTGCGTGTTGGTGTGGTTCGCAATCAAGTGCCCCGCGGCGGCGAACCGTTCAATCCGTGCACGCCCGTTTTGGCCAGCCGGGAAGTTGCGCGGCGTCACGAAGATCGCCGTCGGCCCCGCATCGGCTTTCGCCAACGCTTCGATCAGTTGGGTCGTCCGGTCGTCGCCCGTCAACACCGCGCCATCGCCGCGCGGCGCATCGTCAAAGCTTAGCGCAATCCGCTTTTGCGCGAGGGCAGGCCCA
Organism: Parvularculaceae bacterium; assembly: GCA_013215175.1. Classification (GTDB taxonomy): domain Bacteria; phylum Pseudomonadota; class Alphaproteobacteria; order Caulobacterales; family Parvularculaceae; genus Parvularcula. The sequence goes on from JABSRH010000028.1 coordinate 5,577, forward strand.
GCGATGGCCACCACCAGGGCCGCCAGTCCGGCAACAGCTGCCTTAAGCTGCATCGCTGTTCGGCAGTTTGCTGATGGGCTGAGCCTGGTCACCCTGGTAGATGCTGTCATTCGTCAGCGTTGTATTCTCGCCTTCAGGGTCCGACGTGTGCCGACCTTCATTGAACACGCCAGGCTCGACATACTCATCGCGATTCAGCTTCAGAAGGATGTCCTTGAAGACCTCAGGGGTCAGGTCCTGATAGTAATGGTCGTTGATCTGGGCCATCGGCGCGTTGCAGCAGGCGCCAAGGCATTCCACCTCAAGCCACGACAAGTTACCGTTGTCGGTCTTGGTGTTCTGTGGGCCGATCACCTCTTCGCAAACATCGATCAGCGCTTCAGCACCGCGAAGCGCGCAAGGCGTCGTGCCGCAGAGCTGGACGAAATACTTCCCGACGGGGGTCAGGTTGAACATCGTGTAGAAGCTCGCGACCTCATAGACGCGGATGTAGGGCATACCCAATTGCGCCGCGATGGTCTCCATCGCCGGGATCGACACCCAACCCTCTTGTTTCTGCGCCCTCCAGAGAAAGGGAATGACAGCAGAAGCCTGACGGCCCTCAGGATACTTCGCGACCTGCGCTTCGCACCAAGTCTGATTGTCGGGGGTCCAAGCGAAACTCTCGGGCTGCTGGCGGGCAGGATGTCGCGCGGCCATGAACTCTATATCCTCAACGAACGTGGCCTGGAACTAACACCTGACAGGGCCTTCGTGTCCAGTCCGCCAGTCGTCGCCTGGCGCTGTGGGGCACAACCCAAGGCTCACCATAAATTTATCGACAGGTTCGTCGTGCGACAGTTGTCACATCGGTTGTTACGCTGTTAAGGGCCCTCTCGAATAACGATAAAAACAAAGCCCAGCCCGGGCACTCGCCGGAGGATAACCCCTTGCGCAACCTTCTCACCTGTGCGGCTGCGATCGCTTGGCTGGTGCCGACAAACGCGCTGGCGCAGCGCGACCTTCAAGTCTTTGAACCCGCTTACTTTGAGCGCTTCGCCCCGCAGACAGCGGAGGACATGCTGAACCAGGTTCCGGGTTTCGCCGTGCGTTCCACGGGCGGTGGCCGTGGTTTGGGCCAGGGCGGCACCAACGTTCTGATCAACGGTGAGCGCATCACGTCGAAGGATACGGACGTGATCGACATCCTCCGCCAGACGCCAGCGCAAACGGTTCAGCGGATCGAGATCACCGACGCAGCGACGCTCGGCGTGACGGGCCTGAACGGTCAGGTGGCCAACGTTGTGCTCGACCGTTCGCAGATCTCCGGCAGCTTTGAGTGGGAGCCCACCTTTCGTAGCCAGGTCAAACCGCGCCTCACCGCGGGGTCGGTGTCGGTGTCAGGGCAGGCGGGTAAACTCGACTATACGCTAGGTTTCGAAAATCGCGCCTGGCGCGGTTTTGAAGAGGGGCCAGAAGAACGTCTCGATGCAGACGGAAATCTCCTGGATCTTCGAGAGGAGCACGTCACGTCCTGGCGAGAGGTCCCTCGTGTCACCATGGCCCTGAACTATCCCTTCGGCGAGAAGACAACGCTCGCGCTGACGGGCTCGGCCACGTCATTCGGGTTTGAGGGACGAGAGCGCTCCATCGGCTCTGAGGATTCGCGCTTCGCACTGAACAGCGAGGATGAGTGGAACGCCGATCTCTCTGCCGAGCTAACCCGAGAGTTAGGGCCAGGCGCGCTCAAACTCATCGGCTACCAGCGCTACGAGCATAGCCCCACGACGAACCGTACACGCACGGTCGTGGCCGACATGCCCGACGTCATCTCGAGCTTTGATCAAGAAGCCGACGAGGGCGAAACGATTGCGCGGGCGGAATACGCCTGGCAGCGCGATGGCGCCGCTGCCTGGGAAGTGGCTGTGGAAACCGCGTACAACTTCCTCGACGTCGATGCCCAGTTCACCGTGGAAGAAGACGGCACCACGGACTTGTCCGTGTTCCCGAACATTCGTGTCGAGGAACTGCGCAATCAAGCCTCCGTCACCCGGGGGTTCGAGTTCGGCAAGAAGCTAACCATGCAGGCTTCCGTCGCGGGCGAGTGGTCGCGCCTGACGGTGGACAGTGAGGGTGCCGACCGGGAGCAGACCTTCCTGCGTCCCAAGGGCCTTGTCTCGTTCGCCTATCCGTGGTCGGATAAAATTGACATTCGAGGCCGCGTTGAGCGTACGGTGGGGCAGCTATCGTTCTTCCAGTTCATTGATTCAGTGGACCTCACCGAAGATCGTGATGTCTCGGGCAACACGCAACTGGTCCCCCAGCAGGCCTGGGTCGGCGAGGTGGAGGCCGAGAAACGCTTTGGCAACGACGAGAAGATCGTGGTCCGGGTCATCGGTGAGCTGATCGAGGACCGTGTCGAGCGGATCTTGATCGACGGCAACGACGCCGTGGGTAATATCGACGAGGCGAAAGTCGTCCGCTTCGAGACCGAAGGCACCTTGCTTCTTGATCGGTGGTCCGTGACTGGTGGCCGCATAGACTTCTCTTACGGCCGGATCGGCAGTCGCATCGAAGATCCCATCACCGGAGAGCAGCGCGGCCTCAACCGTGTCGAAGACTGGTTCTATCGTGTCGACTTTCGGCAAGATATTCCGGACACGCCCTACGCTTGGGGCGGTAGGGTGCGCGACAGAGACGACACCAAAGTTCGCCGCTTCAACGAAATCATCACCAATTCAGAGAGCGCGCCTGACTACCGCCTGTTTGTGGAGCACAAAGACTTTTTCGGCTTTAACCTTCGGCTGAGCGGCAACAATCTCGCGAACCGTGACTTTGACGTCAATCGTGTCCGCTATGCTGGCATACGCAACGAGGCCCCCATCGAATTGATAGAGCGGCGGTCCCGCTACGACAATCGCCGCTACCAAATCACTTTATCGGGAACGTTTTGACTTCGGCCAGTCGGTGCTAGGGCGCCTACATGACTGACGTAGTGACCAAGACCCTTGATGCTGAACCCGGTTTCGTCGACCGGCTGCCGCTTTCCGTCCAGCCCTACCTGCGCCTGATGCGCGTTGATCGTCCGGTGGGCGTGTGGCTTCTCTGGATTCCCTGCCTCTGGGGCCTGATCCTAGCCAGCCCCACCGACATGGACGGCTATCGCTTCTGGACGCTGGCCATCCTCTTCGGGATCGGAAGCTTCGTCATGCGCTCGGCTGGTTGTGTGTACAATGACTATATCGATCGCGACCTTGATCGCTCCGTGGAACGCACCAAGGATCGCCCCCTGGCCAGCGGTGCCGTTCAGCCAAAGGCCGCGCTGGCTCTCGTCGTCGCCTTATCATTCATCGGCTTCGCGGTCCTCGTCCAGCTCGGCACCTTAGCCATCATGGTCGGCCTCGGCTCGCTTGCCATGGTCGCCGCCTATCCCTTCGCCAAAAGGATCACCTGGTGGCCGCAAGTCTGGCTCGGCCTTACCTTCAACTGGGGCATTCTCGTCGGCGCCGCCGCAGCGTCGGGTGAGATCTCCGTCACCACGCTGATGGTTTACGCGGCGGCAGTCTTTTGGACCTTGGGCTACGACACGATCTACGCTCTGCAGGATATCGAGGACGACGCGCTCGCAGGCATCAAGTCCAGCGCCCGCCGCCTCGGCAGCAACGTCAGGGCAGGCGTTGCCGCGTTCTACGGCTTAACCATCGCACTGATCGGCGCAGCGATGCTTCTCGAAGGCGCTGGCACCTGGACCTTGTTGCTGGCACCGGCGGCGCTCCACTTCGCTGCGCAGGTTGTCGCGTTGGAGCCAAGCCAAGCCCCGCGTAACCTTCAGCTGTTCAAAGCGAACATTTGGCCAGGACTGACCATCGCGATGGCGCTGTTTGCCATCTAGGTCAGTCCTTTATGGGCCATGAGTTGAAGGAGACCCTATGCCTCGTTGGGATCGTCGGACCGTCTTGCTAGGCGCTAGCGCTATGGCCGTCGTGCCTCTGTCAGCTGTGGCTGCGCGACGCTCGAAGGAGGAAATCATGACGGACACCCCGAAACCCGTGCCCTTTGGTGAGAGCGATGTGGATTGGAAAGCGATCACTGAGGACGAATGGCGCCAGCGCCTGACCAAGGATCAATTCCGCATCCTGCGCAAAGAGGGTACCGAATGGGCAGGCACCTCGCCGCTCAACAAGGAAAAGCGCAAAGGCACTTATATCTGCGCAGGCTGCCACCTGCCGCTATATAAGTCTGAGATGAAGTATGACTCTGGCACAGGCTGGCCGAGCTTCTTCGAATATATCGACGGCGCGTTAGGCTTCAAAAAAGACTATAAGCTGATCTATCCGCGTACGGAGTACCACTGCGCTCGCTGTGGCGGTCACCAAGGTCACGTCTTCAAGGACGGCCCCGACCCGACGGGCCTCCGCTACTGCAACAATGGCCTAGCGATGTACTTCGTACCAGATGAGGACGAAGCGGCCGCCTAACTGGTGTGCGGGAGGCTAACCGCCCCCGTCTGCCGATCAATGACAATAGCGTCGCGGAACGTGCCGCTATCGTCCGCCACCTTGATCACAAAATCATTCGTGCCCGTCAGGCCGAACTCGGCAAAACCCTGAAACGCTGTCTGGAACAGGATTGACGCTGTCTTCGCGGCGCTATCCTTGTTGACCACCAACCGCATATCGCCAGAACCGGGCGTCACGTCATCGTGGCTGAACAAAGCCGCATCCGACTTCACGGACAACCTGTTCGTGCCGTCAGGTGTAGCGTTCACGCCAACTTGCGCAGGTTGGTTCATCGGCCGCCACCGCGTGCCGTCGAACGCGTACTGAATGCCTACATCCTCCGTATACGCTGTCATACCCACCATGGGGCGGTACCGCTCCCAAGCACCGTCTTGAAAGGCCGCGACATCGTTCTCTGCGAAGCTATCCCAAGCGGCCCCCGTCGCCGCTGCTGGCAGCACATAGGCATCCCCCTCACTCGGCGAAGCAGGCTCGACGGCCTCCGACACGGTCTTCACGTTGAGGTGCAGCAACGCGTCGAGCTTACGAAAGGTCTCGTTCACCGTCACATGCTTCTGCGCCTGCGCTTCCATCAGGTAAGGTAAATCAAGACGTTGAGATGATTCCGACATGAGACGACCTCCAAGCGTAAGCACCATGATCGCCGATCCCTGGGCGAGGGGGATAAGTTTGTTGGCCGCATTGAGCACCTCACCCCGTCGCTTATACTGAAACCATGAAGCCCGAAGCGCTCCTCCATCCCACTCCCAAGGGGCTCTATTGTCCGCCTGGGGATTTTTACATCGACCCCGTGGCACCCGTGGACCGCGCGGTCATCACCCACGGCCATGCCGACCACGCGCGGGCAGGCCACGGTGCCGTCCTCGCCACGCCCGAAACGCTAGCCATCATGGCCGTGCGCTATGGCGAGGGCTTCACCCAACAAAGGCAAGCCCTACCCTTAGGTGAGGTGATCGATGTGAGTGGCGTCTCCGTCTGGCTATCGCCCGCGGGCCACGTCCTGGGGTCCGCTCAGGCTGTGGTCGAGCGCCAGGGTACACGGATTGTCACCACCGGTGATTACAAGCGCCGTCGTGACCCCACTTGCGATGCCTTCGAGCCAGTTGCTTGCGACGTCTTTATCTCCGAAGCCACCTTCGGCCTTCCCGTCTTCCATCATCCGGACACGGCAAGTGAGGTCCGCAAGCTCCTAAGGTCGGTGGAGCAATTCCCCGAACGGACCCACCTCGTGGGTGCCTACGCATTGGGCAAAGCACAACGGGTGATCTGTCACCTCCGCGAAGAGGGATACGATAAGCCGATCTTCATCCATGGCGCGATGCAAAAGCTCTGTGATTTGTACGAAGAGCTCGGCGTCTCTCTCGGTCCGCTCGAAACCGCAACGGTCGAACGCGGGAAGGTGGAGAAGAGCCGCTTCGCTGGCGAGATCGTCATTTGTCCGCCCTCGGCCATTCAGACCACGTGGGCCCGCCGCTTTCCCGACCCGTTGCCCGTCTTCGCCAGTGGCTGGATGCGCGTGCGCCAGAGGGCCAAGCAGCGCGGCGTCGAGCTGCCGCTCATCATGTCAGACCATGCCGATTGGGCCGAACTCACTGATACTGTTCGAGAAGTTGATCCCGCTCAGCTCTGGGTGACCCATGGTCGCGAGGACGCGCTCTGCCGCTGGGCTGAGCTGGAAGGCAGGCAAGCCAAGGCGATGCGGTTGGTGGGTTATGAGGAGGACGGCGAGTGAACCGCTTCGCCGCCTTGCTCGATCGGCTCATTTACACACCGTCGCGCAACGGTAAGATACGACTACTGACGGACTATTTTCGTGAGACGCCCGACCCTGACCGAGGGTGGGCTGTTGCTGCAATCACCCGCGATCTCGAAATCCGATCAGTGAAGCTCGCCGCCATCCGCGAGATCATCGCCAGCCGCGTCGATGAAGTCCTGTTCAACTTATCCCGCGATTACGTGGGTGACACGGCCGAGGCGGCGGCCCTGATCTGGCCAGAGCGTCACGGTGCCAACCGGGTCCCGACGCTAACCGAAGTGGTGGAGGAACTCAACGCTGCCAGCCGCACCGAAGCACCAAAGCTCGTCGAGGCTTGGTTCGATGCGCTCGATGCGGATGGGCGATGGGCACTGATCAAACTCATCACCGGAGGCTTGCGCATCGGCGTCGCCTCGCGCCTCGTCAAACTGGCGCTCGCCGATTTCGGCAACAAAGAGCCTCAAGAAATAGAGGAGCTTTGGCACGGATTGGAAGCGCCTTACACTGATCTCTTTGCCTGGCTCGAGGGTAAGGCGGAGAAGCCAACCAACGCCATGCTGGCACCCTTCCGCCCAGTGATGCTCAGCCACCCCATCGAAGAGGGCGATCAAGACCGGATCGACTTGGCGACAATGGCGAAAGAATGGAAATGGGACGGCATTCGCATTCAGCTGGTTCGCGAAGGCGATGAAGCGCGCCTCTATACCCGCACAGGTGACGATATTTCATCGGCGTTTCCCGATGTGATTGAGGGGTTTAGCGTCAACGCCGCGATCGATGGCGAGCTGTTGGTCTTTGATCCCAACATCACCGAGCAGTTTGCCGTTCGTCCGTTTAATGACCTTCAACAGCGTCTCAACCGCAAGAAAGTCTCTGCCAAGATGATGGCCTCGAACCCGGCGTTCGTGCGGGCCTACGACATTCTGTGGTGCGGTGAACAGGACCTGAGGCGCGCTCCCTTATCCGTACGCCGAGCGCGCCTTGAGGCCTTGATCGGGCCAGGCCTCGCACGCGTGGACCTCAGCCCTCGTCTTGAGGCTGATGACTGGCAAACGCTGGCGCATCTGCGAGCGAACCCACCCATCGATGCCATCGAAGGGGTAATGCTAAAAAGCCTCGATAGTGAATACGTGCCCGGACGACCGAAGGGACCTTGGTGGAAATGGAAGAAAGACCCTCGCTTGGTGGACGCCGTGCTGATGTACGCGCAGCGCGGTCATGGCAAGCGCTCCAGCTTCTACTCTGACTACACTTTCGGCTGTTGGCAGGGTGATGAGCTAGTGCCCGTGGGCAAAGCTTATTCGGGGTTCACGGACCAAGAACTGAAGAAGATCGACAAGTTCGTGCGCGACAACACCGTCGAGCGGTTCGGGCCTGTCAGGTCTGTCCGCGCTGATCGGGAGTTCGGGCTCGTGTTCGAAGTCGCCTTTGAAGGCCTAAACCGCAGCACACGCCATAAATCTGGCCTGGCCATGCGGTTCCCCCGCATCAATCGTTTGCGTTGGGACAAACCTTCAGGCGAGGCCGACAACCTCACCGCATTAGAGGCCATGCTGCCGCCCGAATAAAAAAAGGCGGCCCGCGGGCCGCCCTTTCTTCGTCTCTACCGGGACAAATTAGTTGCCGAGATAGCCCTTGCTATCGAGATACTCTACGATCAGCTCAGCTGCTTTTTCGGCTGCAACTTCAGAGGTATCGACCGTGATCTCTGGGTTCGAGGGAGCTTCGTAAGGGCTATCGATGCCTGTGAAGTTCTTGATCTCACCCTTGCGTGCTTTGGCGTACAGACCTTTGACGTCGCGCTGTTCAGCGACCTCAAGCGGTGTCGAGATATAGACCTCGATGAACTCGTTCTCATCCATCCGCTCACGAACCGCTTGGCGTTCCGTTTCGAATGGCGAGATGAAGGAGACGAGCGTGATGATACCCGCATCCACCATCATCTTACCGGCTTCACCCACCCGGCGGATGTTCTCCACACGGTCAGCATCGGTAAAACCAAGGTCACGGTTCAGGCCGTGGCGAACATTGTCCCCGTCCAGAACGTAAGTCAGGCGACCCAAGTCATGCAGGCGCTTTTCGACCAAGTTGGCAACGGTCGATTTGCCGGAGCCGGAGAGGCCCGTGAACCACAGCATGGCCGATTTCTGGCCCAGCATGGTCTGACGCGACTCTTTGTTCACCTCGAGGGCTTGCCAGTGGACGTTCTTCGAACGGCGCAGGGCATAGTCGATCATGCCCACACCAACGGTGTGGTTCGTCATCCGATCGATCAGGATGAAGCTACCCATCTGACGGTTATCTTTGTAAGGATCAAAGACAAGGCGCTGGGTCAGCGACAGATTGCACTCGCCAATCTCGTTGAGTTTCAGCGTCTTGCCTGAAAGTTCCTTGAGCGTGTTGACGTCAATGCGGTGCTTCAGATCAGTGATCTGCGCAGGGATCATCCGGTTGGAAGACTTCAGGATATACTGGCGACCAGGAAGCATTTCCTCGTCGTCCATCCAAAGGATCTTCGCTTGGAATTGAGCCGATTGCTCAGGCGGTTGTTGAGCCGCAGCGATGATGTCACCACGGCTGGCGTCCACTTCATCCGCCAGCGTCAAGGTGACCGCGCGGTTCTTGTCCGCCATGTCCAGGTCGCCATCGCGCGTCACGATGCGCTCGACCTTCGTGCGCTTACCGGATGGGAGAACCACAATCTCATCACCCGGACGAACTTCGCCTGACACCACGGTGCCAGCGAAACCGCGGAAGTCGAGGTTCGGACGGTTCACCCACTGCACCGGCATGCGGAACGGCTGATCATCTTTACGCGAAACATCGATGGTCTCGAGATAAGGCAGTAGCGCCGAACCATCGTACCAAGGGGTGCTCGGGCTCTGCGTCAGCATGTTGTCGCCCTTAAGGGCCGACAGCGGAATGCACGTGATGCTTTCAAAGCCGAGTGGCTTCGCGAACTCGCGATACTCGTCTTCGATGCCCCGGAAGACATCTTCGCGATAGTCCTTCAGGTCCATCTTGTTCACGGCGACCACCACGTGGCGGATGCCCAGCAGTGAGCAGATGAAGCTGTGGCGACGCGTTTGCGGCAGCATGCCCTGGCGAGCGTCGATCAGGATGATCGCGACATCAGCGGTGGAAGCACCCGTCGCCATATTGCGCGTGTACTGCTCGTGACCCGGTGTATCGGCGACGATGAACTTACGCTTCTCCGTCGAGAAGAACCGGTAAGCCACGTCGATGGTGATGCCTTGCTCACGCTCAGCAGCCAGTCCGTCGACCAGCAGCGCGAAGTCGATCTCGCCGCCTTGGGTACCGAACTTCTTACTGTCCGAACCGAGGGTTTCGAGCTGGTCGTCGAAGACCATCTTGGCATCATAAAGCAGACGACCGATCAAAGTCGATTTGCCATCGTCCACAGACCCACAGGTCAGGAACCGCAGCATGTCCTTACGTTCGTGCTTCGCGAGATACTCATGGATATCGTCGCCATCCTGGAAGACTGAACCGTCCATCAGAAATATCCCTCTTGTTTCTTCTTCTCCATGGACGCGGATTGATCGTGATCGATCACCCGGCCTTGGCGTTCCGAGCTGCGCGATAGCAGCATTTCCTCAATAATTTGCGGAAGCGTGTTCGCATTCGATTCAACGGCGCCGGTGAGCGGGTAGCAGCCCAGCGTCCGGAAACGCACCATTTTCTCTTCGACTTTTTCGCCAGGATGGATCGGCATCCGGTCGTCATCGACCATGATCAGGGTGCCATCGCGCTCCACCACGGGGCGCTTGTCAGCGAGGTAAAGCGGAACAATATCAATGTTCTCGCGAGCGATGTACTGCCAGATATCGAGTTCAGTCCAGTTCGACAGTGGGAACACACGAGTCGACTCACCGACCGCTGTGCGGGTGTTGTAGACGTTCCAGAGCTCAGGCCGTTGGCTCTTCGGATCCCAACGGTGATCAGCGGTGCGGAACGAAAAAATTCGCTCCTTTGCGCGAGATTTTTCTTCGTCACGGCGCGCGCCACCGAAAGCCGCATCGAACTTGTAGTGGTTGAGCGCTTGTTTCAGCGCCTGCGTCTTCATGATGTCCGTGTGAACGGCCGAACCGTGGGTGAAGGGGCCAACACCTTGCTCGATACCGTCTTGGTTCGTCCAGACGCGCAGCTCCAGGCCCAGCTTTTCAGCAAGGTTGTCCCGAAATTTGATCATCTCGCGGAACTTCCACGTCGTATCCACGTGCAAGAGCGGGAAGGGCGGCTTCGAAGGGTAGAACGCCTTCAGCGCCAGGTGCAGCATCACCGCGGAGTCTTTGCCGATCGAGTACAGCATCACCGGGTTCTCAACCTCGGCGACCACTTCACGCATGATGTGGATCGACTCCGCTTCGAGGCGGTCCAGGTGAGTCATGGCTTCCGGCGAGAGCAGCTCGTCGGCGCGAGGTGTCTCAGCAATTTCAAGCGCGTCCAGCTTTTCCGCTGCGGCTTCCAACGTTTTGGCGGTCATTCGTCCCCCGTTCTTGATGCGTGCGAGCCCCTTGCCGTCGTTCAAGAGCTTGCGAGAGATGGTGGTGAGAGAGAGGCCGCTAACGTCGCTCAGTCGCTCCGCACGGCGCAAAAGTGTCTCGGTGGTAAGCATGCGGCCTCCAATGCATATGCTGTGCCGCACAATCGTGGGAAAATCAACCAGAAGATGTGTTAAATCGTGGGAATTAGTTAAGTAACGAAAACTATTTTAAAATCCTGCGTGTATTCTCCATGAGGTTCGCGCAATCGACGCTGTAAACCTGCCATCAAGCTTAAGCGAATGTGAACAATCGCTGCTCGTCCCACGCCATGTTCCTGGCCACTTCGCAAATGTCCCACGAAGCCATGCCCCCTCAGCGACGGTAAAGATGGGTGCGACCATTGACAGAGTGGTGCGACATTTGGTCACCTTAGGCTGGCATCACATCGTTAGATCGAACGAAGGGGGTTCACTGTGTTGAACGCTGCTGTTGCCGTATTGGCCACGTTACAGGCTCAAGCCGACCATCAAATCCATCCACCTCTCGCGCCACCATTCGACACCGCTGACTGCGCGACAGAGACAGCGGAGAGTCCGGTCGTCTTGTCGAGCGCAGAGAAAGCCTTCGGCGTTTCTCAAATCTGGTCTTTAGCGCACCAGCACTTTCCCTTTTTCGATCAGGTCCCCGATCTTGATTGGGATGCTCAGTATGCCACGGCTCTGACCGAATCGTTGGCCGCTGAGACTTGTTTCGAATATGGCTTGGTGCTCCAGCGCTTCATCGCGCATCTTGATGACGGTCACACTGGCTTGGCAGTTCCCAGCATTGCCCACGACATCGACTATGTTCCCATAGATTTACGTTCCGTCAGCGGAAAGCCTGTCCTGTACGGCAAGCCAAAGGATTACCTGCCGCGTGTGCCACTGGGCTCTGAGCTTCTCAGCATCGACGGGCGCGATATCAACGACATCCTCGAAAAGGATGTCTATCCCTATGTTGCGCAGTCTGCTGAGCATGTGAGGCGCGCTCGAGCCATCAATGGCTTTGAGTCAATTGGTTGGGGTCCCCTCGTGGGCGAGCCGGGCAGTATGGCGAAACTCCGGTTCAGGACGCCAGAGGGCAAGCGTGTTACGGTGCGTGTTAAACGAGACGCCAATCAATCCGACCACGACTTACGTGGCGGCGACTGGATGACCGATTCAGGGCCCAGTTCGAACTTCGAGTACCGTTGGATCGACGATGAGTTGGCTTATGTGAACTTGCCAAGTTTCGCGTCGAGCAGTGCCGCTGATCAGTTCGAAGAAATCGCCGGCGAGCTTACGAAAGCCAAGCACGTGATTGTGGATTTGCGCAGCAATGGCGGCGGCAGCACGGGGAACGGTGTCCGCGTCCTGCGCTACTTCGCTGAACGCGAGCTGCAAGGTTCGGCGTGGCGAACACGTCAAACCAACTCAGCCCACGTGGCTTGGGGGCACAGCTTCGAGCTCTACGGCGGAAGCTACTTCGAAAAATTTGTCGACGCCTATCGCGGCAACGTTTGGTTAGAAGGTCAGTTCTCACCCATCCGAGAAAACCCTGACGCCTTATCTGCAAAGCTCATCGTCTTGATCGGCCCCGGCACGGCGTCGGCAGCTGAAGACTTTCTGGTGTATGCAGATGGTTTACCTTCAGCTACGGTGGTGGGGCAACCCACCTTCGGCAGCACGGGACAGCCCATCCTGTTCGAGCTACCGGGCAAGATTAGAGGACGTCTGGTGACCAAACGCGACAGTTATCCCGACGGTCGCGACTTCGTCGGTTACGGCATTCAGCCTGATGTCCAGGTCGACGAAACGGTCGACAGTCTCCTGAGTGAGACGGACATCGTCCTAGACCGTGCCATCGAAATCGCCCGCGCCGACCGTTGAGGTCAGCTGCTTAGACCTCTCCCTCGGGAGAGGTCCAAATCTCCGGTTTTGGGGAGAGGGGGAACCTCATTTCCGTCATCCCGGACTTGATCCGGAATCCATCCATCCAGAAAAAACCGCACACCAATTTATCCCCCCAGGCCGTACCCATGCTACAACCCCCTTATCGGCAGGGCTGGGACGTTCCGGATCGTCAACGAGCGCTTGTCGTGATGCAAAGCTCCGTAGGACGACTGTATCGAGCGTGAGCTTCAAGTTAGGCCGTTCGGTACGTAGAGAGCCTGCATTGCTCTGGCGCACGGACCCGGTGGGACGGGCTCATGCCGCAGCACCCCCTTCATCAAACCCATTCGCAGCGGCAACGCGCGCCAGGGCCTCCCAGACTTCTCTCGGTCCGCGAAAGCGGATGGTTCGCATACCCTGCGCTCAAAAAGCGGAACGCGACAGCGCCAGGAAGGACCCGCTCAAACAGCCGAAGGCGATAGCGCAACGAAACACCCGCTCAAACAGGCCAAAAAGCCGATAGCGCACCCAAAAGTAGGGCGGCAGGCGAAGCCAGCCGCCACAAGCTGGCTGAGGATCAATCCATCGACTGAACAATAGAAAACAGTTCACCGATCAACCGGTGCTCTTCAGTCGACAGTTCCGGTCGCCACACATCAAAGATCAGCACGATCCGATCCTCGTCGCTCTCGTTCATGGCTTCGTGCTCAACGGAATCGTCAAACAGCATCATCTCGCCGCGATGATGCTCACGCTTTTCCGAACCCACGCGCAGCCAGGCACCAGAGGACGGCGTTCGCAAAGCGAGGTGGCCGATCAGCCTGGCATTGGTCTGGCCATGATGCGGCGGAATATGCATCCCGGGCTTCAGGCGTGAAAACAAAATATTCGGCGACTTCCCGGGCACGTCAGGAATGGGAAGCTCGCGCAACACCTCCATGGTCCGTGGGCAGAGCTTGAGGTGCTCCTCAATCGGCTCTCCCACCTTGTAAAGGTGCATCGCCCCCCAACCATCGTCACCCACAGCGTTATGCTCATAGGTCACCGGCGCGAGAGGGCTACCTTGCAAATAGGGTTCAAACGGATGCTGGGCATTGATCAGTGCCGAGAGCTCCTCGTCGATGATTTCGGTGGCTGCAGCCAGCTGGTCGATCCACGGGAAGGCGCCGTTATCAGCAAAGTGTACGGTCTCGAGTCCCGGAAAAAACAGAACCGTCGGTTCAGACGTATAGGCCTCATTCGTGGGCTGACGTTGAGCTTGGCCGATCATCATGCCCACCGCTTGGCGCACCCGCGCATGCTCGGGGCTATTGTTCAGTCCCGCTTTCTGCATCCCGCCCACGAGGCGCTCTGTAAACAAACGACCCAAGTCTTGCAGCGTGGTCTGCGCCTTCACCAACGTAGCTTGCGTAAAGGGCTGCTCCGGCAACTGCTCCCGCGCGAGGCCAAAGGCAGCACTATAGAACGACGCAGCACTCTTGAGGCGACCAAGCCCCATCAGCGCTTCAGCCTTGGCGAGGTTCGCCGCCAGTTCTCGCGGCAAAACATCGAGCCGCTGCTCGCTCAGTGTCAGCAGCTCCACAAACAACTGTTTGTCGCGAGCATGCTCCGCCTGCTGCCAAAAGTCGTGCGCCGTCAGGGGGCCATTCGTCATCGCGTTCTCACCTTGCGCCTAGCGCTCAGTGAGTTTGAACTCGATCCGACGGTTTTGAGCAAGGCTGACGGAGTCAAAGCCGCGAACCAGAGGCTGATGCTCACCGAACCCTGCAGCGACGAGACGGTTCTCCGGCACGCCCTGCGAGGCCAGGAACTGCACCACGGAAATCGCCCGCTCCGCCGAGAGGTGCCAGTTGCTGTCGAACCGTGCACGGCAAGATGGCCCAAGCGGCTCTTGGTCAGCATGCCCGTCGACGCGGAGAACCCACGCGACCTCGGAGGGAATTTCGCCGCGGATATCCAGCAGCACCCGCGCCAGTTTGCGCAGCTCCACCTGGCCCAACGGACTTATCGTCGCCGAGCAAGAACCGAATAGAATGTCGCTCTCAAAGACGAACCGGTCGCCCACCACCCGCACGTCGTCACGATCGCCGAGGGCTTCGCGCAACGCTTCGAAGAACCGCGAGCGGACTTCGGCCAGCTCTTGAACCTTCCGGGCGAGGGCGGCGTTGAGGCGTTGGGAGAGGTTCTGGATCTGCGCCTGCTGTTCGAGGTCTTTCGCTTCAGCCGCCTCCAGCGCCTCTTGCAAGCTGGCCAGCTGCTTGCGCAGGGCTGCCAATTGCGCGTTCAGGGTCGCGATCTCCGACTTCTGATCTTCCGTGAGCGCCTTTTCAGCTTCGAGCTCTTCCGCCGAAGCAGCCACAGCCGACTGGCTCGCGGCGAGTGCCGCTTGGCTGGAGGTTAGCGACGCGGTGAGGTCAGCGATCTCGGTTTCGTTCTCTTCGATGGTGGCTTGCAGGACCGAGATCTGCGCCGTCAGCTCATCACGCGCGCGCTCCGCCAGGCCCAGCTGCTCGGCGAGGCTGAGGATACGATCCTGCAGGCGAGCCAGCTCGCTATCTTTCTGCGTCAGCTCTTCGCCCAGGTAGAATTGTGCAACCACGAACAGCGACAGCACGACCATCAGCACAAGGATCAGCGAGGACAGGCCATCCACAAAGCCTGGCCATATGGCGGCGTCGCCGCCGCGGGAACGGCGTCGGGCCATGGGTTAGCGGCTCCCTTTGAGGAGCGTTTGACCGAGCTGGCGGATCTCTTTCTGCACCGCCACCGAGCCCTGGTCTTGGCTGTCGGCGAGGCGGTTGATGGCCATCTCCAGCCGCGCCAGCGTCTCGTCCATGTCGTACTCGCCAGAAAGGCTCGCGGTCTGGCCCGACTTGGCGGTGGTCACGTCGGTGATGCCGGAGAGCCAGTCCTCAAGGTCCGAGTAGAAACGGTTCTGCGCTTGGCCCGCTTGAATATCGAGCAGACCCAGGATCAAGCTGCCGCCAAGGCCGAAAAGCGACGAGCTGAACGCGGCACCCATGCCCGACAGCGGCGCGTTGAGGTTGGCGATAAGGCTGCCCACGGCATCCGAGCCCGACTGGCCATCGGACGACCCAGCGAGGCTGCCAATCACATCAGCCACGCCGTTCACGGTCTGGAGGAGGCCCCAGAAGGTGCCGAGCAGGCCC
>JABSRH010000280.1 GCA_013215175.1 Parvularculaceae bacterium
TTATTCGCCCCGCCTTCGGCGTCGAGGCTCTTGTAAAGCTCCGGATCAATGGGATGGCCGTTTCCAGCGAGATCACGAATGGTCTCGTGGGCGGACTTCGCCTTCAGGTAGTTGAACAGCGATCCGATAAAGACGATCGCGATGATGAAGCCAAAAACGCCGAGCGGTGGAAAGCCCCAAGTCCAATCCATGATCTCTAATCTCCTGCCTGATCATTTTATCGATAAACAGAAGGTAAGAATGTCGCAGCCGTTTCGCTAGACCTTACTTACGGAAGATGCAGCGGGGCGTAGACCCAGCTTGGCAAACAAGGCCGCATCACTGCGCGGCTCAGGGTTGGGGGTGGTCAGAAGTGCGTCGCCCACAAAGATGGAATTCGCGCCAGCGAGGAACGCCAGAGCTTGGGCCTCCTCGGACATGCCTTCGCGACCCGCTGAAAGCCGCACGACGCTTTCAGGCATGGTGATCCGGCAAACCGCAATCACCCGGACAAGCTCAATCGGCTCCACAGGCTCAGCCATCGACAAAGGCGTCCCTTCGATCGGGACCAGGGCGTTGATCGGTACGGACCCAGGGTGGCTCGGCAACGTCGCAAGGGTGTGGACAAAGCTAATGCGATCCGCCCGCGCCTCGCCAAGACCCATGATACCGCCGCAGCACACGTTCATCCCCGCCTGACGCACCGACTCGAGCGTATCAAGACGGTCCGCAAAGGTCCGTGTGGTGATGACGTTGCTGTAGTGCTCTTCGGAGGTATCGATATTGTGGTTGTAGAAATCGAGCCCAGCCTCCGCGAGCGCCGAAGCCTGCTCATCGGTGAGCATGCCTAGGGTCATGCAAGTCTCTAGGCCTAAATCTTTCACGCCACGGATCATCGCAACCAGCGCATCCATGTCGCGGTTCTTCGGCGATCGCCAAGCCGCTCCCATGCAAAACCGCGTGGCGCCGTTGGCTTTGGCCTTCGCTGCATCGGCCAGCACCGTTTCGGTGGCCATCAGCTTGTCGGCCTTGAGGCCCGTGTCGAACTTCGACGATTGGCTGCAATAGCCACAATCCTCGGGACAGCCACCCGTCTTGATCGACAAGAGTTGCGCGGCCTCGATCTCCGTGGGGTCAAAGTGCTCGCGATGAACACGGGCCGCGTTGAACAAAAGATCCGTAAAGGGAAGATCAAACAGACCTTCAATCTCCTCCTTGGTCCAATCGTTGCGAACCAAGCTTGGCGATTGATCGAGCATATTCACCCCAAAAAAGAGCGCCCCGGCACAAGCCGAGGCGCGTTTTGTCATTGGGAATGCTGTTAAAGGGTTACGGCTTCGGTGTCAGCTTGAAAATCCGGCCCTCGCCGCCGCGACTGCCGCCATCCTCAATCAACCAGACATTGCCCGCTGGCCCTTCGACCACACCGCGAACACGCATACCCATTTCGTAGCGCTCCGCTTCGCAAATGCCGTCCGGGTCCACCTCCGGATCGCAGTCCAGGGTCACCCGCACCAACGCTTTCGAAGACAAACCACCGATCAGAGCGTCGCCGGTCCAGTCGGCGAAGGTGCCGCTCTTGTACATCACGAGGCTCGATGGACTGATCGCTGGTACCCAATATTCGTCCGGCGCCCGAAGATCCGGACGCGTATCATGGTCAGGGATCTCGCGGCCTGAATAGTGATCGCCGTTCGACACCGTCGGATAGCCGTAGTTCTCGCCCTTTTCGATCCGCTGGAATTCATCGCCATGGCGCGGACCCATCTCGATTTCCCAAAGGTTGCCCTCAGCGTCAAAATCGATACCGAGCGGGTTGCGCATGCCGAGGGTCCAGACCTCGGCTGCCACACCGCCCTTATCAGCAAAGGGATTGTCCTCGGGCACCGAGCCGTCGGGATAAAGACGAACGATCTTGCCCAGGTTCATCTTCATCGACTGGGCCGGATTGAACTTTTGCCGCTCGCCCGAGCTGATGAACAAGTACTCTCCGTCCGGGCTGAAACGCAGGCGGTGACCATAGTGACCACGCCCGCGCACTTTCGGGTTCTGCTGCCAGATCACCTCAACGTCGCTGAGCGCGCCCTCTTCAAGGTCGAGCACACCCACGGCCACGGCAGCGCCCTGGACGTTGCGACCACCCGCTTCGGCGTAGGACAGGTAAATCTTGCCGCTTTCGGCAAAGTCCGGGCTGAGGATCACATCCCCGAGACCACCCTGACCGCCGAAGGCCACTTCGGGCACACCGGTCACGGTCATCTCGACCTCACCGGCCTGGCTCACCACCAGCAATTCACCGGCCTTTTCCGTCACCAGCATTCGGCCATCAGGCAGGAAGTTCATCGCCCAAGGGTGCTCAAGATCAACGATCGTTTCGATATCGAACGGGGCATTCGCTGGCGCCGCCTGCATAGCAAGCGCGGTGGAAGCAAGAAGGCTCAACAGCATGGGGTTCTCCCTGAACTAGCTGCTGCTACTTAGCCCATTATCCTCCCGCGCAAACCCCAGCACAACTAAAGGCCCCGATCGGGCTCGACATCCTTGAGGCCCATCACATCGAGGGCGAAGGCATAATCCGCGGCACGCTCCTTCAACCGCTCGAACCGAGCCGCCGAACCGCCATGACCTGCCGTCATGTTCATCCGTAGAAGGAACGGACCTTCCGCC
>JABSRH010000281.1 GCA_013215175.1 Parvularculaceae bacterium
ACTATCCGGCAGCAACGGAATTCAGCGGCAAGGTGGATGAAGTCGCCGGCTCCGGCGATCCGCGTACGGGCTCCCCGCTTGTGGCGTTCGGCGGCGGCAAGGATAGTTATGTTGCGGGCACGATCGCCGAAATGGCGTTCGGTGAGCAACCGACTTTTGCCTCGGTTATCCTGGCCGATACGGTGGGCGCAGTGCTTACCCGAACGGCCCCTCACCCGCCCCGCCTCATCAAGCGTCGACTGGACCCGAAGCTGCTATCCCTAAACGGCGCGTTCAACGGCCATGTGCCGATCACGGCGATCAACATCTTGGTGCTGACCATTGTTGGGCTTCTGGAAGGCCGAGGGCCCATTCTGTTTGCCAACGAACGATCGGCGGACGAGCCCACCATGGTGCTAGCACATGGCACGGAGGCGAACCACCAGTATTCCAAGTCGAGCGCCTTCGAAAAGCTGGTTCGCCAAGCTGTGACCGAGGTCTCGCCCTCGGCACCGCAAGTCTTCTCTGTCCTGCGGCCCTTCTCGGAACTCTGGATCGGTCAACAGTTTGCGAAAATCGAGAGCGCCTTTGGGCGGTTTACCAGCTGCAACCGCAACTTCCGGCTTGCTAGCGACGCCGACAAGCGCTGGTGTGGCGCCTGCGCGAAGTGCGCCTTCACCTCGTTGATCTTGGCACCCTTCATTTCTCGCGAGCAAGCGCTGACAATCTTTGGGCGGATCATGCTGGACCAACAGGCACTTCTGCCGTTTTATCGTGAGCTGCTCGGGCTTTCTGAGCAAAAGCCGTGGGACTGCGTCGGTACGATTTCGGAAAGCCAAGCCGCTCTCTACCTTGCCTCCAAAAAGGCGGATTGGGATACGACGCTCGTGATGAGAGAGTTGTTGCCCGAACTCATGCAGCTGACAAATCCTGAATCGCTCGACCGTCAGGCCACTGATGCTCTGAAGGCCGAGCCAGCTGGCGCTTTGCCGCGTGACCTGTACCAGGCTGCAATGGAGATGAGTTCATGAAATATCTCATTCACGGCCTGGGTACCGAGGGCCGAGCCGCCATCGACTATCTGCAATCGCAAGATGGCGTGCGGCTGGCAAGCTTCGACGATGGCGGCCAAGCGATGGACGGGGTTCAGTCACTCACCGCAGACGAAGCCCTCACCGCGTTGTCCGACCACATTTTCCTCAGGTCACCAGGTATTCCGCCCACGCACAGGCTTGTGCAAGCGGCAGAAACCGCCGCGCCGCTGGCCACCACGCCTACCGGGCTGTGGCTGAGAGACTATGCGCCCGAAGCGACGATCACTGTCACGGGCACCAAAGGGAAAAGCTCAACCAGTTCGCTGCTGTCGGCACTCTGGGAAGCGGCGGGATTATCATCGTCGGCCTATGGCAATATTGGTCGTCCACCGCTCAGCTCACCCCTGCCCGCCGAGAGCCATCCTGTCGTCGAAGTATCGTCCTTCATGATGCATGATGCGCCGCAGACAGATCATGCTCATCTCATTACTTCACTGTACACCGACCATATGGACTGGCATGGTACCGTCGACGCCTATTGGGCCGCAAAGCTACGGCCGTTCCGACGGACCAAACCGAACCGAGGTTGGGCGCCCAAATCCGTCATCGCTGAGTACAACTTACCTTCGACGGTGACCGCGATCGAGGACGTCGCCGTCGTCCGCGACGGCCGCCTCCACGTAGGGGGATCCTCGGCGGACCTAGGCCCAGCAGAACTTGGATTTCATGCGGGACCGCTGGCTATGGCACTCACCGCGGCTACGGCGGCAGCGCATGAAGGCTTGTCACCCACCGCGCTGCTTCAAGCCGTCGAGAGCGTTGCGACCGAGTGGCAAGGACTCCCCTGTCGCCAGGAAATTGTCCCGAGTACGGATGGTCGATTGTGGGTTAACGACGCACTGGGCACCGTACCGGAAGCCACCATGGCCGTGCTTGACCGGTTTGCCGATCGCGATGTCTTCATGGTCATCGGCGGGGCCGATCGCGGCCAGTCTTACGAAAAGCTGTCGCAATACCTCGAAAGTGCTGCTCGCGTGCGAGCGATCGGGCATGGCACTGCGGGCGAACTACTTCGAGGACTGAAGGCGTTTGTCCCAACCTATGAGGACGCGGTCCGGCAAGTGGCCGAGATGGCGCCAGCTGGTAGCGTGGTGCTGTTCTCGCCAGCTGCGCCTACCGCTGCGCCGCTAAAGAGCTACCGCGATCGAGCTGACATCTTCCGTGCCGCTGCGCGGGGTGAACTACCTCAAGGCTGAGTAGCGCAGATCAATTGTGAGAGGACTGGAGCGGGTAGCGGGAATCGAACCCGCATCCTCAGCTTGGAAGGCTGCTGCACTACCATTGTGCTATACCCGCGTGGGAGGCGCGGCATAGCACCCTGCCCGGAAAACGCAAATCGAAAGAGAGGCCCTTTCGGGGTCGTGTTGGACAACTGCCGCCAGCTACGCTGTAGTACAATTGTCCCACCCAGGGCCAAAAATTGGCGCCGGCGTTCCATTCTACACTGGTCTTCCACAAGATTCGGCACACTTTTCTGTTTCTGGATGGATAAATGGGCCACCGAGATCAACACCTGGCGACGACCCCGCCCGCGAAATCGGGCTAGGACCGCTGGC
>JABSRH010000282.1 GCA_013215175.1 Parvularculaceae bacterium
CAGCGTCGTCTTGAGGACGGCTGTGTTTCGGAAATAGCTCTGCTCAGAACTTTCGAAACCGGCGAGCTCGCAGCGGAAGGTACCGCTGCCGCCGAGAAGGGCGTTGAACACCGGCTCGCCATCAAAGCGCGGCAAGCACATCCACTGATAGGTACCCTGATCGTCCACCAGCCCTGCGATTGAGCCGTTTCCGATGATGCCGAGTTCAAGCGAGGTCATGCAGAGCCCCCTTCAAAAAAGTCCAAACTTCGTCGGGGCCGCTCAAGCGATAGGGCGCCCCAGTATCACCTTCGCCGACTTTAATGGCGGAGCCGTTAAGCTGCAGGCAGGTTCGGAAGCCATCTTCGTCGGTGGTGTCATCGCCTAAAAACAATGGCTTACGTCCGGCGAAGGGTGACTGGGCCATCAGACGCTCTATGGCGACACCCTTATGAATACCCAGCGGCTTGAGTTCCGCGACATCCTTGCCCTGCTGCAGCTTGTAGTTGTCTCGTTCAGCCACCAGCGCGGCGAGCCCGGTCGCGACCGCCTCGGCATGCTCGCGGGCGTGCCTCGTGTGGATGGCCATCACGCGGGCCTTTTGTTCTAAGCGCACGCCAGGAAGGCTGTCACAGAGTGCCTTCGCGGCCGCTAAAAGCTCCGTGGGCGGCTCTTGGATCATATCGGGTTCGAGCTTGCCGGGGGCCAACTCGATGTCGCCATGGTTGCCAACGCGCCAAAGGTTGAGAGGCACGCGTTTGGACAGATCGCGTGCGTCACGGCCGGAGACGAGGGCGACGGCGCCGCCTAGTTTCTGGGCCAGAGCCTGAAGGACTTCTCCGCCGCCCTCCGGAAGAGCTACGGCATCGGGGTCATCTTGAAGCGGCGACAGTGTGCCGTCGAAGTCGAGGAAGAGCGCTGACCGGTTTGTAAGAAGGCCAGGGGCAGGGCGGGTCGTCATGGATTAGGCTGAGTTCCGTGAGGCAAGGTCTGGATCGAGGTCATGAAGGTAGGACTCGCGCCACCAGGCAATATCTTCTCCGTACACAACTTTACGCGCGATTTCGTAAAGCCGCTTGCGTTCGCTGAGGCCCATGGTCAAGCCTTCGCGGATGGCGTCCGCCGTTGACGCGATGTCGTGCGGGTTGACGAGGATCGATCCGCTGGCCAGCTGCGCCGCAGCGCCCGCGAACTGGCTGAGAACGAGGACGCCGGGGTCTTCGGGATCTTGGGCTGCGATGAATTCCTTGGCCACCAAGTTCATACCATCATGCAGCGGTGTGACGAGGACGACGCGCGCCAGGCGATAGAGGCCTGCTAGCTGCTCGCGCGGATAGGACCGAGCGAGGTAACGAATGGGGATCCAGTCGAGGTCACCATAGTCGCCATTGATCTGTCCTGCGAGGGAGTCGAGTTGCTTGCGAAGCTCCGCATATTCATCAACCTTTGTGCGCGAGGGCGGGGCGATTTGCGTGTAGGCCACTTTGCCCTGTAACGCGCTTTCGTCATTCCGCGACAAATGCTTATCGTCGTCGAGCATTCGGCCCACAGCCTGAAAGCGGTTGGGGATGCCTTTCGAATAGTCCATCCGGTCCACGCCAAGGATGAGGGCGCGCCCGTCGTTGAGGAACGGCTCAATCCGCGCGGCTGCCTTCTTGGCTTCATCGGCGTTCGCGAGCCGCTCAAATTCTTCCGCATCGATCCCGATCGGATAGGCGCGCACGGTGATCGGACGGCCGTTCACATCGATGACATCGTCGTCTATTGGTACGGCCTTCAGTTCACTGATGGCATATTTCTTGAAATTCTCGCAGTCGCTAATCGTCTGGAAGCCGAGAACGTCGTTGGCGCACAGGCCTTGGCAGAGTGCCTTATGATCCGGGATCGATTTGAAGATTTCCGGTGGAGGGAAAGGGACGTGCAGGAAAAATCCCGTCCGCCCTCGCCAGCCGAGATCGCGAAGATCCTGGGCCATGGGGAAGAAGTGGTAGTCGTGGATCCACACCATGTCATCGGGGTTGAGGCGCTGGTAGAGCAGCTTGGCAAAGCGCCGATTAACACCTCGGTAGCACGTGTACTGATCTTCGTCAAAGTTGGCGAGGTCGACGCGGTAGTGCAAAACGGGCCACAAGGCGCGGTTGGCGTAGCCGAGATAATAGCCATCATACTCTTGGTGCGTGAGGTCAGCGACAGCGAAGGACACGCCCTCTTCGTCAAAAATCTCAACACCCCGGCGGGCTACGTCGGCGACCTCGCCCGACCACCCGAACCAAAGCCCTTTGCGGTCCACCAACGCGTCCCAGAGGGCTACCGCGAGTCCGCCCGCCTTGGGTCCGCCAGCCGCTGTTCTGTTGGAAACGCCCACCAGTCTTTTCATGAGATGTACCCGCTCACCGTTGCGATCCCTTCTCCTGGCGCTCTTCGTGGGCGTTCTGCAAGCGCCTGTGTCAGGTGTTCGGCGTTTCGCCGCGCCGGCCCCAATGGGCAAATTGGCGGACCAGCCCTCGGAACAACCGCACCTCTGGCTCGGTGAGCTCGGCGTGGGTGAACAGCGTCCGGATGTTCCGCTCCAGAATGGATCGCTTGTCAGGGGGATAGAAGTAACCCGCCTCGTCGAGGACACCGTTCAGGTGCTCAAGC
>JABSRH010000283.1 GCA_013215175.1 Parvularculaceae bacterium
GGACTCGCCGAACTGAATCGCATACTCGGCGCGTTCGGCACGAGCCTCGGCGGAACCGGATACAAGGTCGAGGCGGATTGGAACTCCGACGGGGCCGTGAATCTGACGGCCCTCACTCTGCACTCGACTGCCAGCGGCGACACGATCTCACGAGGAAGCCTGTCGGGGAGTGGGAACATCATCGGGTACGCGGGGTACATCTTTGAGCCCGCGACCGGGATGTATATCTCGAGAAACCGGTTCTATTCTCCCGCGCTCGGACGTTGGATGAGCCGGGATCCGATCGGCTACGCGGGGGGGATGTATCTCTACGAGTACGCTGCATCAAGCGCGGTTCGGTTGCGTGATCCGCTCGGACTAGCGCCATACGTGGAAGGATCCGATCCACCACCAGACTTAGAATGGAGGAGACTGAAGCAGGAGAGCGATCGACTCTTCCGCTCAGGCTCGCCGTTCGTAGATAGTGATCCTGGATACGCCCTCGGGCTTAAAATCAGAGCGCGTTTGACTGCACTTGGCGGGCCGTTTGCGGGCATCTTGCGGGGCTTCGAGAATATGCCAGATGCTGCTGACTTCTTCAGGCACTTCCTCGGGGGCAGCGGAAACGCAAAGCACGTGCAGTACAGTCGGATAATCAGCGAAGATACTGGAGCGAAGGTTCACTACCGAGGACAGCTCCGCGAGGCAATGAAGTATGCGGAGATGCTAGCTCGGGAAGAGGAGTACGTCCCGATCACCCAGACGGATGAGGTTTTGGGTCGCGTGTCCACCCAAAACTGGATTTTCTCCATAAATGGGTATCAAACATGGGGCCGCGGCATTGTCTACAAGTGCAAAGACGAGTTCACGATGCTATGGGAATTGAATCTAAATGACTTCTATGACTGGAAGAGGTTTTCAACTGACGGGGGTGGTCTTGTGATGGACGGCGAGATGGCGGAGCTTCACAGTTCGATACTGCATCCGGCGAGGGAGTTTCCTGTCCACGGGCGCGTCAGCATTTTGCTTAAATGGAAGCGCGAGGCTTGGCGTCGCTGGACTCCGGCACAGGTACCATTGCCCTAACAAGCCGAAGCCGTACCCGTCACCAGAGGATTTCTGACTCATGCATGCGATTCTTCGACTCCTTGCTCTCGGCTCAATCGCCCTCATCTGCGGGGGAGGGCTGCTGATGTGCGACGTCAGTTTCTTGGTGCCCGAAGTCAGCGACAATGACAACAACATCGGCTCGGCATCAGCATCTGACACGGCGAAGGTGCGGGCCGGTGCCGAGAGGCTAATCGGCGCTCAGCTCGCACCCGGGGCGAGGGTCACAGACTGGAGAATCTGGTTCGGCCGGGATCCCTGGTTCCTGTTTCGCCTTGAGACTTCAGAAAGTGACTGGCAAGCGCTAGTAGATTCGCAGTCGACGTGGGCAAAGGGCGGGGAGCCAAGCATGCTCTACACAACGCTGGTGCCTGAGTGGGGAAAGCACGGGCCCGATGCTCCGTCCGTAGGTGGGTTCTGCTGGCGGCGGTTTGAGACCGACGCTCTCAGTAAAGACACCCAGTTGATGTTTTGCTGGGTTATCTCAGACGGCAGCGAGTCACCATACGCCGTTGCCTGTTGGTTTGAAGAACGGCACGGCCAGACGCTGCCATCTGTCTTGTATCAGCTTGATGGTCCGTGAACCGGTGGCGAAGGCGGTTGTCTGTGTCGAGCCAGTTGCTCGGCGCGAGGTTGCCGCGCCAGCCCGCCCCAAGGTGCAGAAGGAAGGCCCTATCGGTCGGCGCGGTGGCTGGGCTCCTGCTGCTGCAGATCGAGAGCGAGAACCAGCCCTTCCGATGCCGCGCGGTTGCTCGGATCCAGCTCGAGCACACGCTTGAACGCGTCCGCCGCCGCGGAATGCCGCCCCGTCTGAAGTAAGACCGACGCGATCCCCAACTGCGGCCGCGCATCGCGCGGCATCAGCTCCGCGGCCCGCTCGAACCTTACCGCCGCGGTTGAGAACCGTCCCTCGCGCAGGGCTAGCACGCCCAGGTTGTAGTGCGCCCGCCCGTCGAACGGATTCGCATCGATCGCAAGTCGCAGTGAACGCTCGGTTCCTTCGAGATCGCCTGCGTCAAACAGCACCCTCGCCTCAGCCAGCAGCCGATCAGCCGCGGCTTCGTCGACGAGCATCCCCGCATCCGAGCCTCGATTGCCCGCAGTCGCAGAGCAGCCGATCAGAGCAGACGAAGCCACGAGCGCTCCGGCAAAGGCGATGATGGCAAGCGGTCGAAGAGCGGTCATGGCAGATCCCCGTTTACTCAGGACTCGTGGACACATATCGGTTCGCGAACCCGATCGTCGCACTGTATACCGGATCATCGCCCCGGCGGTTCGACTGCACCATCACGAGCGATACCGGCCGCCAGTTCACGTCCAAGTCGCGCCACGCCACGAGCACATCCCACACCTCGGCCGGCGTCATCGGCTCGAATTCCCCTTCGACGCGGTCCTCCGACACCTGCTGATCACTACTCCGTCCAACTGCCGAACGGACTTCGGCTCGGCCGACAAGCCGGAGCAGCCGGTGATGAGTCACAAGTGCCAAGAGGGTGGGGGGCGCATCCCTGCGCTAGCGCGGACCGG
>JABSRH010000284.1 GCA_013215175.1 Parvularculaceae bacterium
CCGGTTCCACCAGCGCGATCTTGTCCTCAGCCGGTTGGCCCAGTGTCATGACGTTGTGGTGCATGAACAGGCGTGCGCGGGTGCAATCGTGCACTTGCGCCTCAAGCCATTGGATGCGGTCGTCTCCGAAATGGCCCGCATGGGTCCGTGGCGCCGTGGTGTCAAGATAGACAAGCCGCGTGCCCTCTACATCTTCGGCGTAGTTGACATAGCCGTTCTCGTCACGCGGGTGATCAGGGAAGGCTGACAGAAAATGCGCTCGGTCATCATGGTTGCCCATCAGCAGGCACACGGGACAGGGGAGGTCAACAAGCGCGTCTTTGAGCGCAGCATAGGCATCCGGCTCGCCCCAATGGGTGAGGTCGCCGGTGATAATGATACGATCCGCGTCTCGGTGTTTGCCACGCACCTCATCCAAGGCCTGCGCAAAACGACGATGGGGATCAAGACCGCCCATCCGCTCGCCTGGAATGGTTAGGTGAATGTCGGAGATATGGACGAGTTTCATCGCAGTGCCTTTCGAAAGAAAGCTGGCCGCCCCGCAAAGGGCGACCAGCCATTGGGTTTAGCCGTTCGGCAGCAGGTCGGCGATTTCTTCGACCAGCTCTTCTTGCAGCTCTTTCATGTCGGTGGCGTCACCTGTCACGATCCGCTCGAGCCCGTCATAGATCACTTGAGTGATCGCCAAGCCGTTGTCGCCCGGATAGGCCAGCCAGTCGCGCAGCAGCGGCAGTTGGTCCACAGCGGTTTGTTTGTTTGGGTTCTGCTCGTAGAAGTCCGCGAGGATGATCTCGTTTGCGGCTTTGTTTGGCGGCATGTAACCGGTGGTCTTGGCAACTTCGGCGGCGCCATCACCAGAGGTGATGTACTTGAGCCACGTCCAAGCTGCTTCGCGCACAGCCGGGTCGTCGGATGTCGATGTCAACATCGCTGCGTTGCCGCCTGCAGGCAGGCCCATTGGCGCACCGTCCAGACCCGGGAAGGGGCCAGTGACCAGTTCGAAATCACCCTGGCTGCGCTCAACCGCACCCAGCGCCGAGGTGGACCAGAACATCATGCCGATCTCGCCGGCAGAGAAGGATGCCAGCGCGGCTTTCCATTCGAGGTTCTTCATCTCACATTCGGTGAAGATTTCTTGCATCTGCTCCAGTGCGACGAGCGCTTCAGGGCTGTCCATCGTCACGCGGCCATTGTCCACGATGGCGCTGTCCTGAGACCACAGCAGAGCTTGCATGAACCAGTTGCCGGTGATGTTCCAGCCCCAGAAGATCGGGTTGTCGATGCCGTTGGCCTTCATGGTCTTACAGGCAGAGATCACCTCATCCCACGTCGTGGGCAACTCGGAGATGCCGCCTTCGTTCAGGATGTCCATGTTGTAATAGCCAACAGGCAGGGAGATCGAGAAAGGCAGGCCGTGCACCTCGTCGTTAAACGTCGACAGCGCCAGCATCGCCTGATGATAGCCGTCTTTTTCGAAATCGGCCTCAGCGGCGATGAACGGCTCCAGCGACTGGGCGATGCCTTTGTCGACCAGCGGTGCCTGGCGGTTCAGGCCCTGCATTGTCACGTCTGGCAGGTTGCCGGACACAGCTTCGCGCAGCACAGTGTTGGTCGCGTCCTCGTAGGACTCATAGGTCGCGCGGAACTTGACCTCAATGTTCGGATGCGCCTCTTTGAAGGCTGGCATCATCGCCTCATAGGTCACGTCAAAGAGGTGGCTATACGGGTAGGCGAACTCGATGGTCACCTTGTCTTCGGCGTAAACAGCGGTGGCAGACAGCGCCACAGCCATTGCAGTTGCTGTGTATTTCATTACATCTACTCCAGTTGTTGGGGCTGACGGTTTGGCGATTGGCAGACCCCGGTGATGCGCCCGGCTGGGCGATAGGTAGGGTGGGAGAAATCCCACCCTATTTCATTCCAGACAGCGTGATCCCTTCGATGAAGCGGCGTTGTGCGATCAGAAATGCGACGATGAGCGGTGTGACGATGATGGTGGCGGTGGCCATCATCGGTCCAAAGAACGACCCGTCCGCGTCGCCCTTGAATTCCCGCAGACCCAAAGGCGGCGTAAACAGATCGCGGGACCCGGTGACAACGATACGGGGCCAGAAATAGTCGTTCCAATGGGCGACGATGCTAAAGATGGCAAAGGCGAGCAGAGCGGGGACAGCCGTCGGCAGCATGACGCGCCAGACAATGGCAAACTCGGTCATCCCGTCCATGCGGGCAGCGTCAATCAGGTCGTCTGGCACGGTCATGAAGAACTGGCGCATCAGGAAAATCCCAAAGACCGAGATCGTCCACGGCACGACAAGCGCGGCATAGGTGTTCGTTAACCCGACTTTTGCCAGCATGATGTAGAGCGGCAAAGCGATGGCATGGACCGGGATCAGCAGGCAGAAGAGCACCAGCCCAAAGACCGCCTCGCGCCCCCAAAATTTCAGTTTGGCCAAGGCATAGGCAGCAGGAAGCGCGACAAGCACCTGGATCACAAAGATCGACACCGTCACGATCACGCCATTGAGCAGGTAGCGCAGCAACGGCGCTTCGATAAACGCCTTCGAGTAGTTGAAAACAATGGGCCGCATGGAACAGTCGATCTCTGCCTG
>JABSRH010000285.1 GCA_013215175.1 Parvularculaceae bacterium
CAAGCTCCGTTACCAGCTCACCAGCAAGGAGTACATCGAGTTCCTCCGTGATGAGAACACGACCAACAACCTTGGTCAGGTCATCTACGACGAATGGGTCGCCAACGGCAAGAGCCCGGTCATGGACATGGACATGGGTTCACTTGAACTCAAGGTCAACCCATGCCCAGCTGACCTCACCGGCGATGGCGTGCTGAACTTCTTCGATGTGTCTGCGTTCCTCAACGCGTACAACACGATGGACCCAGCAGCCGACTTCACAGGCGACGGCATGTTCAACTTCTTCGACGTGTCCGCGTTCCTCAACGCGTTCAACGCTGGTTGCCCGTAAGTCGCAACACAAGTTCAAAATCACAAGCACCGGCTTCGGCCGGTGCTTTTTTTACCCACTCGTTCTTGCTCTTATGATCGCCGATCCGGCGCGAGCATCACGCCGATGTTGACCAGGCGCTTATCTTCACCCGGGTGCGAGTTGCGGCAGATCTCCCACAGCCGATCAATCAGCTCATTGATCTCCCCGAGGGAATCGTCATCAACCCACGCCCCAAAGATCCCCGCGTGCGTATCGCGTGATGCGCCGCGAACCTTTGAGTCCGGGTCCGCGGTTGCACGTTCGTGCAATCGTGACATGAGCCGCCCGACCGCGTTGCCGTAGGCTTGGTGGTACGCGACGTTGTCAGAATCTTTGATGTTGTGCTTTGTCGCGACGCTGCGCGCGATCGGTGTGTAGAGCTGCTCGTAGCGTTTCCCTGCGAGACGCTTCTCGCCCTCGATCAGGAGCCCTGCTTCGACGAGCTGCTCGATATGCGGATAGAGCGATGTGCGGGATCTGCCCGTAAAGTCTGCGATTTCAGCGACCGAGCACTCCTCAAGAGCGCACGCAGCACTCAGAACATCAACTCGGATCGGCGACGCGAGTACCCACATCGTCTTTGCGTCATAGATGACGTGCAGATCTTTGAGTGCCTTTGGTTTCTTTGCCATGCAGACTCCGCGAGTAATCCCCGGTGTAATTTATTACGAATCCGGAATGAGACTCGAATTCATTCACAGACACAGAATGCAATCACTTTCTTCACAATCAAACGACCCACGGGTGTGGTAATTCAATTATAATACCCGACACGAATCCGATTCGTGGCAGATATTGAGGGGAAGTCGGAACTTGTCCAGCACACACTGGTTCGGATCGTCTTCGAACAACATGTTTCGTGCTCTTTGTGTCCCCTCACGCTCTGTTCGAATCTAATCGGACTATTTGAGAGGGCCAATTCAAATGAAGAAACGAATCACTGCTACCGCTGCGCTCATCGCAGCCCTGGGAAGCATGGTCGGCGCAAGCACGGCTGAGCAAGCCCAGAACGATCTCCGTGAAGGGATGAGACCCGTCGCGCTCGACGGCGGCTCGGTCATGCCGGTCTCGGGCGAGAACCACCTCAACGCGAGCTTCCTCGCACGAGAATCATTCGATCAGCGGGTCCACATCCCGCATCCGCCGATCGATGAGATCCCCGAGATGCCGATGCCGGAACCTGTTGCACCCGGCGTAACACCGATGCACTTGAATCCATCCACCGTCACATTCCATGACGCACTCACCGGCGAGACGTACGAAAAAGCACTCCCATTCCACACCGGAGCTGAAAGCGGCGTGAGCGCTGAGCCCGAGTACCACGGGTACAACAACCTGATCGATACCTCGATCGAGAACTCGCGAAGCTTCGGGAACATGAGCATCACCGGTGGTCTGACCACACTCCCTCAATCGTACAACGTCAAACTCGTTATGCGATTCACAGATACCGGCGGCGTCCAGCGCTGGTTCGTGTGCTCAGGCTCGATGCAGGACCCAGGGGTCGTGCTCTCTGCTGCACACTGTGT
Organism: Parvularculaceae bacterium; assembly: GCA_013215175.1. Lineage (GTDB taxonomy): Bacteria > Pseudomonadota > Alphaproteobacteria > Caulobacterales > Parvularculaceae > Parvularcula. Next base: position 1,882 of record JABSRH010000285.1, read on the forward strand.
CTACGCACGCACTCCCAACGGGCTCACCATCAACGATTGGGCTGACATCGTCTATGTCTACCCAGCGTGGGACGGCGATAGCAACAACGGTCAGTTCAGCGCGCCTGACGGCGACGAAGTCATCCAGAACTTCGGGTACGCCTTCGGCACCTCGTTTATCGCAGGTACCAACTACATCAACAACGGCGACTTCGATGCTGATATCGGATGTATCCGCCTCTCGCGTGGCTCATCGCGAAACGTCGGTGCACTCACCGGGTACTACGCGTGGGCATGGGGCTTTAGCTGCGGCGACATCCAGTCCCGCTCATACAACAACTTCTCGTACCCAACCGAGAACTGCCCAACACCAGGTCTGCATACCGGTCTGGATATGTACTACTGGAACGGTACAATCGACAGCTGCCCAGGTAACCAACTCCAGCTCAACACCGGCGGCAACTGCCTCGACACAGTCTGGGGCGGCATGTCCGGCTCCGCGATGTACTACATCGATGACGGCACCCGCCGCGCACACGCGGTCTGCTCGAACTCGAACCGCACAACCAGCGGTCGTTACGCGAAGCTATGGGAAACCTTTACCAACGACATGGTCGACTTCGAGAACAACACACGTGGCAACACGCTCGATATCGAACCAATGCGCTTCCGCCCACGCGGATCATCAACCGTGCTCCAGGGCCAAGCAATGGATGACTCGTTCGACGTCACCATGGTCAATGCGACCA
>JABSRH010000286.1 GCA_013215175.1 Parvularculaceae bacterium
CCTCAGGCCCGTGGCTTTGTCAAAGCGCGGTGGATCTCGCTGCCATGCGTCCCTCTGCGCCTCGTAGGCCGCGCGGCCGGGTTCGTCCTGTCCCCCGTAGAACGTCTGCACAAAAGGGTCCGCATGGTAGCGCCGGGTGGCCGCCAGGTACGCGTCATACGAGCCCCCCTCAGCGGTGATCCGATTGCCGAGCCCCCACTCGGCATGTAGGACGTTGATCCGATCCTCCGCATACCCCTTGATGCGCCAGTTCGTTCTGAGCAGATAGCCAAAGCTCTCCTTGTCGTCCGTCCCACTGACCGACATCCAAAAGGCAAGGCCCGGGTCTTGGCTCATGGCCAGAGGCACGATCCAACCTGCGCGGCTGACACCCCAAAAGCCGATCTTGTCCGACCCCGGAACGTTCTGATCCCTAAGAAAGGCTGCTGCAGCCAAAACCTCGCGAGCGCTGCTAGCCACGGGTTGGTTGATATCAAATTCACCCTCGCTTTGGCCATTGCCCGGCTTGTCCCAGACCAGCGACGCGATCCCGCGCGCAGCGAAGGTGGCCCTCAACCCGTAGTACCAGTTCTGCTCCACGACATTGGTGGCGCCGTAACCATGGACAAAGATCACCACGGCCTTCGCCTCGCCATCCGTCGGTACATCGAGCAGACCCACAAGCTCTTGGCCGTTCGCTTCGAAGGACACTTGGCTGGTGGTCAGAGGCTGCGCCGTCGCGACGCTCAGCCAGCTGATGATACCTACGAGGGAAAGGAGCAACATGCGCATGCCAGTCTCTCTCAAAACGAGGGCCAGCAGCGTCAGGATTATCCCAGCACGCCAAACCCAAAAGTGCCGCCGAACACGGCGGCCAACAGGATGACCACGCCGATCGCGAAATTTCGGCTCTTATGCTCAGGGTGATCCTCAGGCCGTGAGAACGCAAACAGCACCACGGGAATTAGCGCTACATTCATCACAGTCACGAAGCCCAAGAACCCTGTTGTCGGGAACGCATCACCGAAGGTCACGCTCTGACCCGCCACCTGTTGAGCGATCAGCGGCAAACCCAGCGCCAGGTCGATCGAGATGACAATGCCCACGAAGGCTTTGGCGACGTCCTCAGCGGTATCAATGACGGCCATCGTCAAGCGCGTCGACGCTCGGGTGAGGGCAAAGCCGTACTCCCGGCCAGCGATCAGTCCCAGGAACACCCACGTGGTGGACATAGGGATATCCGAAAGCTCTTTGAAGAAGAAGAGCAGCGTCGCGTAGAAGAAGTCGATGATCGTTGCCGAGCGGATGTCGATGACGTTCGTCTTGGTTCGGAGAATGCGCTGCACAGGGCCACCGGCGTTCGCGAAAGTGATCGCGAGGAAGACCAAGATCACGCCCATGGCGGTGAAACCCTGCGCCGCCGAAAGCTCGCGCGGCAGGAACACGAAGATGTTGGCGAAGTCTTGGATCAGCCACACCGACCAGAGGTAACCCGTGGTCGCCCACTGCGTGACGATCCAGTAGAGCCCCTTGCTGCGGGTGAGCGCGAGGCTGGTGGCGACCGCTTCGACCGCTAGCGTCAGGCCGATGCCGGTCCACATGACCGATGCGGATTCGATCGTCCCGAACAGGTAGAACTGCGATGCGAAGAAGGCCGATCCGACAATCGCGATGAGGCCGAACGGAACAAACGTGTCGAGTTCTGAATTTTCGAACCACTTCTCCAGCGTCCGGCCAATGGCCAGCCACACGCCGAGGCCCAAGGCGAAGGCTAAGGCATAGCCGATCAGCGACTTCTCGATCATCGAGCCGAGGCCCGAGACGGTGGCAAAGATCGTCAACACCATGAACGACGTCGAGACGGGAATGCCCAGCCTCGTGATCAGTACCAAGACCAAAGGTGGAAGCGTGTGATACCATTCGATCTGGATCGGTGGATATTTCGAGGTGTTGGCGAGGCGACCAAAGGACGGATCGCCGCCGTTGACCACCCAGCCGTAGGTGAAGGTGCCGATCAGCACCGCGCCAGCAAAGCCGAACAGGATGAGCCAAGACATGTTGCGGTTGGAGTTGATGAACGTGCCGAGCGTCTGCAACGCATCATTGCCGACCACCGCGTACGCGGCGAATGTGAAGCCCAGTAGGGCCCAAAATTCCAAGCCAAAGAGGCTGATGCTGTCCACGGCTGTCACCTTGCAATCGATGCTGTCGAGCGAAAAACTCAGGCGCGCTTAGAGCTCGTGCGCGACGCTTTTGTGACGGTCTCACGATTGGGCTTCTTACCGCGCAGGAAAACGTAGAACGCCCCGCCTCCGCCGTGCTTTTGGTGTGCAGGCCGGACCGAGGTGACGGCGCCGCCGAAGAGGCCGAGCTCGACATTCTGCAAGAACCGCTTGCGCAGCACGCCGCGGCCTTGCTCGCCGTCCTTTGAGCCTTTGCCCGTGATGACCAGCAGCACGCGATGACCGGCGGTCACGCAGCGGCTGATGAAGGCTGCCGCGGCTCGGTCGCTCTCTTCTTGGCGCATGCCGTGCAGGTCGATCACCGCATCGATGTGCAAACGTCCGCGCTGGACGAGCTTCTCCCGCTGCGGGTCGGCTTGCCGAAGCGGGTTGAG
>JABSRH010000287.1 GCA_013215175.1 Parvularculaceae bacterium
TACATTGCCTTCGGCCGGAAGAGCGAGGATGGTCCTTCGAAGGACCGCAAAAACGCCCTGAAGGGTGTGCTCAAGAAAGCACCCGCTCAAATACCCGGCGAGCAATATCAGTACTCCAACTATGGCTATTCCATTGCGGGTGAGATGATCGAGGTGGCGGGCGGCAAGCCATACGAAGTGCTGTTGCGAGAACGCATTTGGGAACCACTCGGTATGGAGGGGGCCATGATCGGCGCCGCTGATGAGCCGGGCCCTGACGGCTTTCGGGGGCACCGAGGCTCACCGCCTGAGGTTTCTCCGCCAGGCGCGGACAATCCGCGGATCATGTCGCCCGCTGGTACGTTCAGCTACCCTTTGGCGGCCTATAGCCGGTTCATGCTGGATCAGCTGCTCGGCCAACAGGGCGACGAGGCCGCGATGCTCACCGCTGAGAGCTACAAGCTCATCGCCACGGCCCCTGACGACTTGGCGGACTATGGCCTCGGATGGGGTCTGCTCGAGGACGGCGCCCTGCGCCATTCGGGTTCCAACACGATGTGGTACGTCACCACCATCGTTGCGCCGAACGACGATATCGCGGTCGCGCTGTTCACCAATTACGGCGACAGCTCAGGCATGGGCGCTATGCTGGAGACCTTGATCGAGTCCGCAGCTGGGACACGTGAAGAGTGTGCCGAACAAGGGAATGCTCCCGAAGACTGTTCCGGATAGCGTGTTCAGTTGGACGGCACACGATAGAGCGGCGTTGGAGCGACGGATCTTAGTCTATGAAAATTATGTAGAAAAAATCCTGACGGGCGTTGTTGCCGCGCCTGACAACCGTTGAGTGATGGTGGCCCGCCGCTTGCATCTCAGAGCTGAGATTCAATTTGGGAGCTTTGTTCATGCGCGTTGCAGTCGCCTTGTTCGCCACGTTCGCTTTAGGTGCTTGTGTCACCGACCGTCCTGCACCCGTTCCGGAAACGGGCGCCTTCACCCTCAAGCTTGTCGAAGTCGACGGCGATAATTTTCTCACGGTTGAGAAGGACGGGTCGAAGACGATCGCGCAATTGATTTCGTCCGACCACCCCAACCGATCAGACTGGAAGCGCCAAGACTGGGAATGGTACGCTGACGAACTCTTTCCGGATGATGAGCTGAACTTCGATGGGCTTCGCCGCCTGCGCGGTAGCAACCTCATTCCGGTGGGTGTCGATTCTAAGACGGCTGATGGTTCGCCTTACTGTATGGAGACGGAAGAGACGCAACTTGCTAAATTTCAGCGTCGCACGGTCAAGGCTCATGAAGGTGAAACGGCGCGTGAGTCGATTTCATTGACCACGGAATGTGTTGTTCATGCTGGTCTGTCGCCGACGCAAATGGCGAGCATCCATCAGCGCCCCAACCCTCAACGCTTCCCAACCCGGTACGAGACGGTGATCGACCTGAACAGTGATGGCGAAGCCGAGCAACGTAATGTTCGTATGCGTAACGTCACCAAAACCGAAGTGCTGATGTTCGTCCACGAAGAATCATCACTGACGCGCAATCAAAAGCGTCAGCTGGAATACGCCATCGACCGGATGTAGTCGTGAGCATCGGCTGGGCCGCAAACCCAGCCGTTGTCCATTGGCTTTAGTCGGCGGTTGAAACTTTCCAAGCCTCACGCTCGGTGCACCGATCAAAATAGTCTTTCAGCGACTGCGGTGCGTCGTTAAAGATCTTCGCAAACTTCGCCAGCAATAGCATGTACACGACCGAAATGTCGGCGGCGGAGAACCCTGTCGGTAGGAGGTAGTCCTGCTTCGACAGGGTCAGGTCCAGCACCTTATAGATCTGCTCCGCCTCGCGTTGGCCGTATTTCGCCATCGCAGGAATGCGCTTGTCTTCGGGGAACATGGCGTTGTGACCAAGGGCGAGGGTGATGTACATGCCCATGCCGGCCTCACCGTAATGCAGCCATTGAAGGTAAGGGCCGTAGAGCGGATCGCCGGGCTGCGGCGCCAGGGCCTCACCACCGGGCTTAGTCAGCAGGTATTCCATGATCGCGGTGCTCTCGAAGAGAATGAGACCGTCGTCATCGATCGCGGGGATCTTGGCGCCGGGGTGGATGTGAGAATATTCGTCTGAGGCGAGGAACTTCTTCTCGTTGGGCACGACTTTCAGCTCGTACGGCAGGCCCATTTCCTCGCACAACCAGCGCACACGGACGGATCTTGCAAAACGCGAGTGAAAAATAGTCAAGGTCATGGCTTGTTGCCTTTCATTTTAGAAAGCTTACGGATCTTTAGCCTCAAGATAGCTCATTTAGGCGGCTTCGTCGCAGGTGTCGCGGTCGATCCGAACAAAAAGCCTATCTATGTCTCGCGTGTCGACGAACGACAGGAGACCAGAATGAATGCTTTGAAACTCGGTGTTGCTCTTTTGGGAGCTGCTGCACTTCCTCTGATCAATGGCGCAGCCGTGGCGAATGACCACCATGCTATGACTGAAGCCAAAAAAGTCCCAACAGTTGTGGGCGTTGCTGCTAGCAACGACAGCTTCACGACCCTCGTCGCCGCGGTGAAAGCCGCTGACTTGGTCGATACGCTGAACAGCGATGGTCCGTTCACG
>JABSRH010000288.1 GCA_013215175.1 Parvularculaceae bacterium
CTGTGAAAACAGACGACGAAGGCCCCAAAGGCTTCAAGTTGCCCCCCGTTGGCGGGCTGGCCATCCTGTTCGTGACTTTCATGTTTTTTGTCGGCGTTTTGGGTGGTGCGCGAGCACCGCGCCCCGAGAGCGCAGATCAAGCCAGTTGGCTCCTATTCACGGACAGAGAGATCTTTGGCCTTGAAGAAACGGTGATCAATGGCGTCTGGCGAAATGTCGCCCCATCCGCACGCGGCACATTACAGGCGCGCCATTGCGGCCTACGGCTCTACGGCGTGCGGCCAGGCAGTCAGAAGCTGGTACCCGTTGATCTCGAAGAAGCGGGATGGGAACGCGGCGACGGCGAACGAACGCTGGCACCGCCTTTGTGGATAGGAAAAAGCTTTTGCGACATGGAGGCCTTCGCCGCACAAACGCTGCGTGAACGGCTCGCGGCGGCGCTGTCAGACCCGACGAACTACCGTATCAGCCGCGAGGTTGAGATGGTCACCGGCGAGATCCTCCGCATAGAAGGGGTTAGCCGCCTTAGCGATGCCACCATATGGATGTGGTTCGACCTTCGGGGTGTCGCGCTGGCAGAAGATGAGGAGCTAAACCTCTAGCTGCTTGTTCTGGAGATCGCGGATCAGTTCTTGCAGAGCATGCGCGTTCTTCACCCGTTCGAATACGATGCCGTAGGGACCTAGCCCCAGGTTTTTTTGCAAAGCCTCACCGAGCAGTGGATCGAAAGGCTTCTTGCCTATGCGCAGCGACCAGACCGTGGCCCCCTCCACAGAGGTCTCCAACTCCGGCCCTATGTTCAGGAATGTGACGGCAGCAAATGGCCGCTTCAGCAACACCCTACGGCCGGTAACCGCGTAAAACGTCCGTAGGCGACGCTGCCAATCGACAATATACCTCCCCAAGACAAGGTAGAGGCCCAGCATCACAAATCCTAATCCGAGAGGAATGTCTTGCGATTGATATGGGCTTTCAGGGCTGTTCGGCAAGAGTGTTGGCAGACCCATCAAAGCCGTCAACAACACCCCAAATGGCAAGAAATAGAGGTCCAACCAACGCCAATAGAATAGCGCCGTCGATGGCCGCCCCTGCCACAATAACTCCTCGCCCGTCGCAAGGGCTGCCTCAAAAACATGAGCACTCATAAACGATCCCGACTCGCATGCCGGATTCTGTCTTCGCTGAATCCGCTTGTCATAGCTAAAAAATTCCAAAGAAAGACCGGCGCCAGTGAGCACTAGCGCCGGCTAATTCAATCAGTGCGAGGATTGATTATCGGCTGCGACGCTTTCGAGCGGCGAACAGACCGACGACCGGAGCAAAGAGCAAGGCTGCGGCAGGAACAGGTACCGGATCAGCTGAGACATCAGCAATGCCAATGGTGAAACCGTGCCAAGCTTCGCGCACATCCGTCCAAACGAGTTGGGTGAGCGATCCAGCGAAGAACAGTGTTCCGTGTGCCTCGCCGTTAGCGGTAAGAGCCGTGCCATTTTTCGTGACGGCGCCCGAACCCCAGTAGCCGGAGTTATCCGCACCTGCACCATCGATGTTGAAGCTGGTGTTGCTCAAAATCTCGAAGTCCGTATCGAACGTCATCGTGTTGCCGTTGATGCTGACATAGCTGAAATAGAGCCCAGTAATCGCCTTCGAGAAGGTTAGCGTGTTGGTGCCACCAAAGTTCTGAGCAATGATATCCGTACCCGTTGGAATGTTGTCATTCCCGTTCGGCCCCGTGCTGGTGTACGCAGACGTCGCCGCATTGCGGCCACTCCGGGCATTCTGCCAGTAGTCGATACCACCGCTCAGCTGAACGAACGAAGCCTGCGGTCCGTTCCAGGTCACCTCGACAGTTTCCGTGCCCACGGTGATGACGCCGGTGGCCGTCGTGTTGCCGGCTGATGTCTGCCAATCGGTCCAAGAGACCGTGACGGCGTGAGCTTGGCTGCCGAGAAGCAGCGCAGCGGCTGCACCGATGAAGCGCTTCATGAGAAATCCCCTCCAAATATGGTTAATGAGATCTAGCACAACAACGGACGCGGGGAGACGCCCTGCCCTAGCGGGCCGCAGCTGCGATATAAAGAAAGCTTTATATCGCCCACACACCCTGCTAGCGGCGGCGGCAGACAATGGAGACCCCCCCCATGGCTCAGGATTACGCCGTCAAAGACATTAGCCTCGCCGACTTCGGTGAGAAGGAAATCACCATCGCGGAGCACGAAATGCCGGGCCTGATGGCCACGCGCCGCGAATTCGGTGACGCCCAGCCGCTCAAAGGCGCGCGCATCGCCGGCTCGCTGCACATGACCATTCAAACGGCCGTGCTGATCCGCACCCTCGAAGCGCTCGGCGCCACCGTCCGTTGGGCGAGCTGCAACATCTACTCCACGCAAGACCACGCCGCTGCAGCCATCGCCGCGAACGGCACGCCCGTCTTCGCCCACAAAGGCGAGACGCTGGAAGAATATTGGGACTTCGCCGACCGCCTTTGGGAGTGGGAAGACGGCAGCCTGGCCAACATGATCCTGGACGATGGCGGCGACGCCACCATGCTGATCCTCATCGGCAGCCAAGCAGAGACCGACCCTTCCG
>JABSRH010000289.1 GCA_013215175.1 Parvularculaceae bacterium
GCTTCGCCGTCTTATCGAAACCCTCCCCCGCAGCATAGACGATGGAGGTGCCGAGCCGTTTCGCTTGACCAGGCCCTCGCACCTCAAGCAGCTGCGTGTGCCCACCGCTGACCAGCAGCAGCAGGTAAGGGAACGGGATCTCCGCCTCGAGCCCAGCCGACAGCGCATGGCCTTCCAGGTGGTTCACCGGCACCAGAGGCACGCCTGTGGCCAAGCTCAAGCCCTTGGCAAAGGTGAAGCCGGCCATCACACCGCCGATCAGCCCCGGTCCCGCCGTGGCCGCGATCAGGTCAATCTCGCTCACTGAGATCCCAGCCTCGCGCAAGGCCGCTTCCGCCACCTGATCGATCTTGTCCGCATGAGCCCGCGCCGCGATCTCTGGCACCACACCGCCAAAGGGCGCATGCGCCTCGTCCTGCCCAAAAACCTGGGAGGAAAGCACCTCGACTTTATCGCCGACGCGCAGCACCGCAGCCGCAGTATCATCGCAGCTCGACTCGATTCCTAGAACGATGCGCACAGCTTGCGCTTGCCTCTTCATCCGCGCCGCCTAGCATCCCCACCAGTATGGACAATCCCGTTGCGCTCGTATCCCGCCAGTCACCCCTTGCCGTCGCCCAGGCCATCGCCATCCGAGCCATGCTCGGCAAGGCATCAGACCTGCCCGAAGATGAGTGGGAGCGGGCCTTTCCGCTCGAGACCCACGTCACCGAGGGCGACAAGAATTTAGCCAGCTCTCTCTCCGAGGTGGGCGGCAAAGGTCTTTTCGTCAAAGAGATCGAAGGCGCCCTGCTGAACGGCTCGGCGCGAATCGCGATCCACTCGATGAAAGACATGCCCGCCGTCATGCCAGACGGGCTCGTTTTAGCCGCCGTGCCGCCGCGCGAAGATCCGCGCGACGCCTTCGTCACCCTCGATGGCGGCCCCCTCACCGATCTGCCCCAAGGCGCTGTGGTGGGGACCAGTTCCGTCCGGCGAGCGGCGCAGCTGCAACGCCTTCGCCCCGACGTCGAGATCATCCCGTTTCGCGGCAATGTCGGCACCAGGCTCGGCAAGCTTCGCAGTGGCGAGGCCAAGGGGACCTTCTTAGCGCAAGCGGGCCTCAACCGGCTCGGCCATGACGAGGTCAAGCGCACACCGGTGGACCTCGACCAAATGCTACCCGCGATCAGCCAAGGCGTCCTCTGCATTCAGGCGCGTGCGGATGATGAGGAAGCCTTAGAGCTCTGTGCCAAGATCTCCTGTCCGTCTACGGAGCGCATCAGCGCTGCCGAGCGCGCCTTCCTTCAAGCCCTCGACGGTTCCTGCCGCACGCCCATGGCGGGCATTGCCGAAGAAACCCACGGCGGCCTTCGCTTCCGCGCCGAGATCCTCAGCCCCGACGGTCGCGAGGCCGAGGCCGACGAAGTCACCATCGCCCTTGAGGGATCGCATGCGGATCAAATCATGGAGGCAAGCGCCCGTGGCAGGGATCTAGCCCTTTCGCTGCTCGACCGCTCATCGGCCAACCTACGGGAGGCGTTAGGCCATGCCTGAGCGCTCGGCGGCGGTCCTCATCACAAGACCCACGCCCGATGGGGCCACCCTGGCTGAGCATTTCGCTCCGCACAACGACGTTTCAACCTACCTCGCGCCGATGACCGAAATCGTCGACGTTGAGGGCGCTGAACTCAACGCCGACAACGCTGACGCCGTCCTGCTCACATCCGCTCGCGCCGTACCCAGAGCATTGGCAGTCAAGCATCTGCCAACTTATACGGTGGGCATGTCCACCGCGATGGCCGCCCATGGTGCAGGCTACAACGTGACGTCCATCGGGCCGGGGCGAGCCGATGAGCGGCTCGTCAACCTGGTGCCGCCCGACACCCGCCTCCTGCACCCCGCAGGTGTACACCTGTCGCGCGATCTCGCCGCAGCGTTCGAGACAAGGGGCATCCACTACGATCGCGTGCCCGTCTACGAGGCACGCGCGGTGACCGAATGGCCGGCAGAAGCTCGTGACTTTTTTGCCGATGACCGCGAAAAATTTGTGACATTCATGTCAGCTAGAGCCGTGACAGTGTTCGCCGATTTGGGCGACCTTCCGACGCCACCCGCTGGAAGCCCCGAACTTACAGCCGTCTGCGCGAGTGAGCGGATCGCCGAGGCCGCAAGATCGACGAAAGTCTTCCATCAGATCCACGTCACAGGCTCAGTTGAGGCATCTCGATTCGTTGACTTCATCGCTCTGCGCCGCACATAAGTCGCGCAGGTTCTCGCCTAGAATGGGCGACGCTTCTCAACGATCAATCCGGGGATCCGATGATGGCCGACGACAACAAGAAGAACGACGAAACCGAAGACGCAAAGGCCGACGACGAGGCCGCCTCCACTGAGGAAGCCGTCACCGAAGACGCTGAAGTTGTCGAAGCCGAAGCAACGGACACGGAAGAAGAGACCACCGACGAAGCAGTAGAAGCCGAGATCGTCGAGGAAGCCGCCGACGGCTCTGAAGAGCCGGTCGCGGCTGAAGCACCCGCTGAAGAAACAACCGACGAAGCCGCGCCGAAGAAGTCCGGCGGCATGATGCCATTCGTGATGATTGG
>JABSRH010000029.1 GCA_013215175.1 Parvularculaceae bacterium
CCTTGAGGCTCAGTTTGTCGAAGACCACAAGGTCGCCGTAGTGGCGGGTGACCTCGGCCAGTTCCAACGCATCACTCATACCGCAGCGCCTCCACCGGATCGAGCCGCGAGGCTCGCCACGCGGGGTATGCGGAGAAAATTAGCGACAGAGCCAGAGTGAAGGCGAGCACACCCAGCACCTCACTTGGCTCGAAGATCGAGGGCACCTCATCAAGGTAGTAGACATCGGGCGGGAACATGCAGGTATTGAAATTCCCACAGAGGAACTTCTCAATCCCGCCAATGTTCGAGGCAATCAACGACCCCAGCGCCACGCCGGACAGAGCACCAAGCACACCAATCAGCCCACCGATCATCAAGAAAATCCTTAAGATGGCGCCGTTCGTCGCGCCCATGGTCCGCAGAACAGCGATGTCGGAATTCTTATCCTTCACCTGCATCCACAGACCATTGAAAATGAGCAGCGTCGCCACCGCGATAATCATCGCGAGGATGATCCGCACCAGCGCTCGCTCGACTTCTAAAGCATTGAAGAATGTTCGAAATCGATCGCGCCAATCGAAGACGATGAAGTTGTTGTCGACCGCACTTTCGATAGCGGGAAGAATGCCGTCGATCTCCATGGCATTGTCGACGCGCATTTCGATCTCGGTGATCTGTCCCTTCTTACCAGCAAACACTTGGGCCTGCACCAGGGGCATGTAGACGTAGAGGTTGTCGTATTCGTAGTTGCCGATGGAGAAGATCGTATCCACACGGTAGTTCTTCTGGGTGGTTGGCAGTTTGGCGAACGGGGTCTCTTTGCCGCCTCCTCGAATGAGGGTGATGATGTCACCTTCCTGAGCGCCAATCTTGCGCGCAACGCCAGACGCAATCGCAATCCCGTTGCCGCCAAAGCGGCCTTCTCCGTAGGCGTCATAGCTGCCTTGGAGAACCGCACCGGGACCGCTCACCTCTTTGATCTTGAGGAGGTCGTCTTTGGCCATGCCTTGGACATAAACAGGCGCCTGGCCGATTGATCCGTTAACAGAGAAAGCTTCGATCTTGAGGACGGGGACAGCCATCTGCACACCCGGAATGTCCTCTAGTGTCTCGACAAAGCCGTCGTCTTGATAAACCTCCGCCGCCTGGGGCTGAAGGAACACGTGGCCATTCACGCCGAGCAATTGATCCAGCAGCGTGAAGCGAAAGCCCTGCATCACCGACATGACCACGATCAACGTCGCCACCGACAGGGTGATCCCGGCAAAAGCGATGATCGAGATCAGGCTGATCCCCGCGCCCTTCCGGGTGGCGCGCAGATAGCGCAGCGCCAAGGTGCGCTCGAACAAGCCAAACGGCGATGGCTTTGAAGGTTGGTCCATGTTGGAAGGATCCTCGCTGACCGCCAGGGTTTGGCAAGTTCCGCCGAAGCGGTAAAGCGGCCACTGCGTTACGCTTTATCGAGAATGATCCCCATGACTTGGACGCCCCAACCCGATGCCGTTCCCGGCCTCAAACGCCTCGCAGGCCGATTTGTCACGATGGTACCGCTAGCCGAGCCTGGCATGGCAGCGGCGATGGGCGACTCGCTGAGCCAAGTGTCGCCAGGTCTTTGGGAATTCATGACGGACCCTGCGCCGAGCTCTGCAAAAGCCCTGGAAGACCAACTGACCGCCTACAATCAACCAGCGGCGCACCAAGTGATGGGCATTGTGGATGCACGGGGTGATGTAGTCGGCATGGCCAGCTACCTGCGCATTCGCCCAGAACATGGCAGCGCTGAACTGGGATCGATCCTCTTCAACGAGGCGCTTCAACGAACGAGAGGCGCCACCGAGGTCATCAGCCTGATGGCTGGGCACATGTTCGATGAGCTCGGCTACCGCCGCTGTGAATGGAAGACCCACGGCCTCAACAAGCGGTCGCAAGACGCCGCGATCAGGCTCGGCTTTAAGGCCGAGGGCGTGTTCCGCCAGGACATGTGGTTGAAGGGTCGGAACCGAGATACCTACTGGTATTCGATCCTCGACACAGAATGGCCCCAAGTGAAAGCCGCGTTCGACGCCTGGATGTCAGACGATAATGTGGACGCCAACGGACAACAAATTCGTCCGCTAGCGTCCTTTCGAGGTTAGCCGGCCAGCAATGCTGGGTCGACTTCTGCCACTGTGCCAGCACCGGCTGTCACAGCAGCGGCAAAGCCCGCTGCACGCGGCAAGAGGTTGTCAGCATAGAAACTAGCAATATGGATGCGACCGTCGAGATAGGCATCGCTGTCGCCGCCCTTCATCGACAGCGCCGTGAGCGCCGACTTGAGAAGGTAATGACCTCCCGTCACATACCCGAACTGCTCGAGGTAAGGCGTGCCGCCTGCTAGGCCGTCATCAGGATTGGACGACATCGCCGCAACCATCCACTCGGTATTCTGACGAAGGCTCGCTACTTCGCTGGCCAGCTTCTCTCCTGCACGAACCAACGCCTCGTGACCGGAGGCCTTCAATGCCGTCGCATTCTCGTCGACCTCGTCCAAGAAGTCATAGGCCAGCTTGCCCTGGCCCATGCCCAATTTACGACCGATCAGGTCGATGCCTTGGATGCCGTTTGTGCCCTCATAAATCGCGCAGATGCGGACATCGCGGTTGAATTGCGCCGCACCCGTCTCTTCCACAAAACCCATGCCGCCATGGATCTGGATGCCAATGTTTGTGGTCTCCATCGCACGCTCTGAAGAGAACGCTTTCGACAGGGGCGTGAGGAGTTCTTCACGCTCTTTCGCGGCCTTAGCCGTCGCCTCATCCGGTGAGCGGCGAGCCACGTCGTAAGCCACCATGTTCGCCAAGCAGATCGCCCGGCTCGCATCGGTCAGCGCCTTCATGGTGTAGAGGTTGCGGCGAACATCAGGGTGCTGCCAAATCGATACGGCTGGACCCGACTTCACGCCGAAAGCACGCCCCTGCGTACGATCTTGGGCATAGCCAAGCGCCTTCTGGAACGCCGCTTCGCCGACAGCAGCGGCTTGCATGCCCACGTCGATGCGCGCAGCGTTCATCATGACGAACATGTTCTTGAGGCCCTCGTTCTCCTTACCCACCAGGGTGCCGAGGCAGTCTTCGTTATCACCGAAAGACATGACGCAGGTCGGCGAGCCATGCTGACCAAGCTTCTCTTCGATACCAACAATTTTGATATCGTTCTGCTGGCCAAGCCGGCCTTCGCTATCGACACGGAACTTCGGCACCAGGAACATCGAGATACCACGTGTACCTTCCGGTGCATCAGGCAGGCGCGCGAGCACGAGGTGCACAATATTATCGGTCATGTCGTGGTCGCCGTAGGAGATCCAAACCTTCTGACCCTTGATCTTGTACGTACCGTCGCCTTGGGGCTCAGCCTTCGTACGAACCGTGGCGAGGTCTGAACCTGCGTGCGGCTCCGAAAGGTTCATCGTGCCGGACCACTCCGCGGTCACCAGCTTTTCGAGATAGAGGCGCTTTTGCTCCTCCGACCCGTGGTTGAGCAGTGCTTTTACCGCGCCGGTGGTCAGCATGGTGCCCATGGCAAAGCTGATGCAGGCGCCTTGCATGGCATCGCAGACGGCGAGGGCCACGGCGTTCGGCAGGTTTTGACCGCCCCACTCTTCGGGGAAGGCCACGGAGTTCCAGCCTGCATCAACGTATTGGCCGTAGGCTTCTTTGAAACCGGGCGTGGTGAACACTTTGCCGTTCTCGAGGCGCGCGCCTTGCTGGTCCGACGTCCAGTTCATCGGCGCCAGCACCTCGTCAGCGAACTTGCCCGCCTCGCCGAGGATGGCCTCGATAAAATCATCGCTCAAGTCTTCAAACGCGCCGGTTTCGCGAACGGCGTCGAAATTGGCGGCGGTGTTGAGCAGGAATTGCATGTCCCGAACGGGGGCGTGATAGGTCACGTAGGATCTCCCTAGAATACGATACGCTTCTCTTTGTCCCCCTCATGGGCCAAACCCCGCCGCAAAGCAAAGTGACGAGACGCAGCATGATGTTACAGAGCGCAGCGGAAGCGGCTGACATCTTGAAATCCGGCGGAATCTGCGCCCTCCCCACCGAGACGGTGTACGGCCTTGCGGCCCTAGCATCCGATGGTGAAGCCGTAGCGAGGATCTACGAAACCAAGGGCCGGCCCAGTTTCAACCCGCTGATCGTTCATTGCGCCAATCTTGAGCAAGCTGGCCAGGTAGTGAAGTTGGACCATTGCGCGACCCGACAAGCGGCAGCGTTTTGGCCGGGCGCGCTGACCATCGTGCTAGAGGCGCAAGACGCCCCGCCCGTGGCAAGCCTAGCCGCCGCAGGGCTCGCAACGCTGGCCGTGCGGGTGCCAGCGCATCCGCTGATGCGGGCAGTGATCGAGGCTGCCGGCGCGCCCCTGGTGGCGCCCTCGGCCAACCGATCCGGACGCCTGAGCCCGACGACAGCGGCGCATGTCGAAGAAGAGTTTGGCGGCTCAGTGCCGGTGCTCGATGGCGGGCCCTGCGAGGCGGGCATCGAGAGCACGATCATCAGCCTGGCCAAGAGCCGCCCCACCCTGCTCCGGCCAGGCGCGATCGCAGCGCGGGACATCGAGGCACGGCTCGGCCATCCGCTGGCAGCACCTAGCGGAGGGATCGAAGCGCCTGGTATGATGACCAGTCACTACGCGCCCAATGCGCACCTGAGGCTGAACGCCGAGCAAGCCGAGGGCGACGAGCTGCTACTCGGCTTCGGCGGGAGCCCGGGCGCTGCCATGGACCTTGCGCCTGATGGAGACTTGCGCGCCGCTGCAGCCAATTTGTTCTCGATGCTGAGGGAACTCGACACCAAAAGCCAACCCATTGCTGTAGCGCCCATTCCCCACGATGGCCTCGGCCAAGCCATCAATGACCGTCTCACGCGGGCGGCTGCGCCTCGGGGCTAGCCAGCTGAGGCTTCAGGCGCGGGATCGGCACGCCACGAGGCTTCAGCCGCGGAATGGGTGGCTCGGCGAGCAAAGGCTGGAAGGGCTCCATGCTTTCGCCCAGGGCCGCGCAGGGAAATAGCTCCGACTGCGGATCAAGAACACCACAGAGCTGGCGGCGATGCTTGACGATCGCATTGCCGCGCTGTGCTTCCATATTGTGATAGTGCTTGCCCAGGTCGCGCGTGGCGTAGGCCTGTAAATCACAGCCCTGCCGACAAGCCGCCGCGGCATCACTCACCGGATCATAGAGCAAGTAAGCCACGTTGAGGCCTCTGTCCGTGAGCTGCTTGATCTCGGGCGCCTCACAGGACAGATCCGTCTCACCCCGCACCCCACCGGTCAGCACAAAGTCATCGCGGACATCACCCACGTCACAAACCTCGGTGGACTTGGCAGTCTCCAGCGTGAAGAGCCCGAGAACCCGGTTGGTATGGATAGCGACGATATGGTCATGCTCAGCGAAAAGCTCGTCGAAGCGCGCTGTATACGCCTCAAAACCCCGACGACCGAAGACACGATTGGGATCACACTCCGCATGAAGCGGTGGACACGGAATGTTGAGGTAGCGGCGATCGCGAAAGTCGACAGCCACCCCTCGACCGCCAAACGTCCACACGGCCCAGACCGTCGCTAGAAAGGCCTGCTGCTCGTTGTCGTGGAGGGCTACGAAAATAGGCCCATCGGGACGCTCGGGGTGGGTGATGTGGGTGAGACCAATCTCAACGCTGCGGGCATCGAGCATCTCATAATCGACGCAAAGCTCGCCCACACGACGCTTATCCGCAATGGGCAGACGACGCATGTCGAGGTCGTCCATCGCGGCGACCTGATCCACGGTTGGGTTGCACAAGGGCTCAGCCGCAGCGGGCCATACCGCCACGAGGCTTAGCACCAAGGCCACCCACCAAGCTCGCAACAACACCCCTCGCCCCATCAACTCGCCGCTGAATTGCATGGCATAGCCCAGCGGGAGTCAATGGCAGGTTCAGGGCTGGCGCAGGTTAGGCCTTGAGAAAGCCGTCAAGAACGGTCTTGCCGATGGCCGCCCCGGTCTCTTGTAAGCGATGAGCTTCGAGCATCGCCTCCAGGCTCAACACGCCGCCATCGTGGTTGGCTGTGGTGATCAGCGTGCCCTCGTCCACCAGGCTGGACACCCGATTGAGGAGCTTACGCTGCACGTCGAGGTCGTCGGTCCCGAACATCGAGCGCGTGTACATAAACTCCCATGTCAGCGTCAGCGACTTCGGCTTGATGGACGGCAGGTCGATCTCTTGCGGGTCGTCAATCATCGCGATGTGCCCGCGCGGCTTGATCAGTTTGACCAGCGCATCCCAGTGCTGCTCCGTCTGGGTCAACGCGGCGACGTATTTCGGCGTCAGGCCCAATTTCGCCACTTCCTCATCGAGGGGGTTGCGGTGGTTGATCACATGATCAGCCCCCATCTTCTCAACCCAAGCGACCGTGTCAGGCCGCGATGCCGTTGCAATCACGGTGAGGCCTGTGAGCTTCTTGGCGAGCTGGATCATGATGGAGCCCACACCGCCCGCACCGCCGACCACGAGGATCACTTCGCCAGCTCCGCCGCCTTCCTGAAGACCGAAGCCGTCGAAGAGGATCTCCCAAGCGGTGATCGCTGTCAGGGGCAGCGCTGCGGCGTCCTTGAAGCTCAGCGACTGAGGCTTGCGACCCACGATCCGTTCATCGACGGCTTGAAATTCAGCGTGGCTGCCTGCGCGCGTGATGTCGCCCGCGTAGAAGACTTCGTCGCCGACTTTGTAGTTTTCGACCGCAGAACCCACGGCGGTCACCGTGCCCGCGGCATCCCAACCCAGAATGCGATGATCACCGTCAGGCTCCATCAGAGCACGAACTTTCGTATCAACCGGGTTCACAGAAACGCCGCGAACGTCCACCACGATATCGCGCGGGCCAGGCGTCGGCGTTTCCACGTCGACCTCCACCAAGGCATTCGGTGTATCGAGCGTCGTGGTTTGCGTGTGAGCGATAGCTTTCATCGGTCGTCCTCCGGTTCCGGCTGTGACAAGGCGCTGGCGTGACCAGGCCCCCCTGTGAATTGACAGGACCCAGCTAACGTGCATGCTCGAAAGCGCAAGTACGCACTATTTTGGCTAATACCGACCAAAAGGATACCGTAAGCGATGGCTCGCTTTGACACCTATCATTGCTCGGGCGGCTGCCCGGTCGAGGCCGCACTCGAGATCATTGGCGGGAAATGGAAGGGTGTGGTGTTGTTCCACCTGCTCGAAGGCACCATGCGCTTTAACGAGCTCAACCGCGCCGTCGGCGGTGTGACGCAGCGTGTGCTGACAAAACAGCTACGGGAACTTGAAGAGGACGGCCTCGTCGCCCGCGAGGTCTACCCCGTGGTGCCGCCAAAGGTGGAGTATAGCCTCACTGCCAAGGGGCGGTCCTTGGAACCGATCCTCATCGCACTACGCCAATGGGGCATGGAGAATGTGGTGAGCCAGCAGCGAGAGGCCGCTGGCTAGTAACCTCACTCGGCCGTGTCCGGCTCGAGAACGTGCGTATAGAGAAGACCGCGAATGCGTGAAACCTCATCCACGCCGTTGAGCACGGGGCCCTGCACCTGAGACATGATCAAGCCGACATAGCCGCCCTCAATATCGATCCAAAACGCCGTGCCTTCATAGCCGCCACCGACAAGAAGCCCTGGCTTTTGGTCCGGCAGGCCGTCAAATTTCCCGCTCGTCACCCATATGTTATAGCCATTGTGCCCATACGGATTATCAAGCTGGGTCTTCGGTGAATACCAGTCGCGAACCGTTGCTTCGTCGAGAATACGGACACCGTCGAGCTCGCCGTGGCTACCCATGGCCCGCAGGAACTTGGCATAGCCGCGAGTGGTACTGACCATACCTTCGCCGCCGAGGAAGATATTGTTATCAAGCCCATACTCCGGCACGGGCCCGCCGAAGATCATCAAATCGTTGTCTCCAGCCAGGCGCAGCTCCCCGTCGGTTCCCACCACACGGTCGTAGGTCTCAGCGCCGTCAGGGAGATAGTAGCTCAGCGAACTGTCGATACCGAGAGGCCCGGTGATCCGCTCCTCCACCACCTCATCAAACGGCTTACCAGCGGCCCGCTCGGCGACGAGCGCTAGCACCGTCGTGCCGATACCATAATTGTTCGCCCCCACACCTGTTGGATGCAGTGGCAGCTGCGCAATCCTTGCCACCAAGTCATCCGTTGACGTAGCTTCTGGCAACGCCGCCGCCGCAAGCGCCTGGTTCAGGCAAGGGTAAGGCGTGCCCATATAATAGAAGCCGTCATTGTGGTTGAGCAAATCCTCCACCGTCATCGCCCGCTTCGGCGCCCGTAGATCAGCATCGCAATCTGCGTCCTCCGCCGTTGAGCTGAGCACCTGCAGGCCTTCGAACTCAGGAATATAATCCGTAACAGGATCACTACGACTGAGCAGCCCATCCTCTTCCAAGCTGAGGATAGCCGGAATCGTCACGCTCTTGCTCATGGACCAAATGCGGAACCAGCTATCGCCATCGGGCAAACGCGTCGTGAACTGAGGGTTCACCGCAGAATGCTCATAGGCCACGCTACCGTCAAAGCGCTCGACCCGCACGTACAGCAACGGCACGCCGCCGCCCGCCACGAAGTCGTTGATCGCTGCGTCCACCGGCGCTCGATCGCCGAGCACAGGCAGCGTTTGCAGCCCATCGTCAGGAGCTTGGCAGCCGACCATGGCAAGAGCCATGGCCATCGCAGAAAGCGGTCTGAGCAAGCGTGGTCTGGCAATCATGGAAGGTCCCTCACCGTTGTTTTATCGTTGGCAGCGTCGTGCTCGGCCCCCATCGCTGAAGGCAAGTGCGACTTTCGTCGAACCCTAACAGTGCCCGTCACAGCGCAAAGCCTCGACAGCAGCGCCAAGCCAGCGCAGGCTGTAGCCACAAGCATTTCTGGGGAGACCTTCGCATGACCCAATCGATGAACCGCCGTGCCATCTTGGCCGCCTTACCAGCCGTCGGCCTTGCCGCTTGCAGCACCGATGAAATCAACAGCGTTCTGGGTAGCGTCATCGGCGGCGCCGATGGTCTTCCAGGCCGCGCCGGGCTCTCTGGTGCCGAAGCTGCGGCGGGCATTCGTGCGGCGCTCGAGAACGGCGTAGGCTCAGCCATCGCCCAAGTCGGCCGCTCCAATGGCTATTTCGGCGACCCGACCATCCGCATCCCCCTGCCGGGCACCCTTGGCGACATTCGCGATCGCCTGGCTCGGTTTGGCCTGTCGGGTTCTCTTGATAACCTCGAGCTCCAGCTGAACCGCGGGGCTGAGACGGCGGCACCCCAGGCTCGGTCGATCTTCGTTAGTGCCATCAAGGCACTGTCGATTTCCGACGCCATCGGCATCGTCCAGGGCGGCCCAACCTCGGCCACCGACTATTTCCAACGCGAGACCACTGGCTCCCTGACCGACCTCTTCAGCCCCATCATGACCAGCGCCCTGCAGCGCGCCGGCGCGATCCAAACCTTCGATAACCTCGTGTCGCGCCTCGACTCCATCCCGCTCGCACCGCAGCTAGGCGCGGACGCGAAGAGCGACTTGATCAACCACGGCGTCAAACGCGGCCTCAGCGGCCTCTTCACCTATATCGGCGAGGAAGAAGCAGCCATCCGGGCCAACCCGGCGAAACGCACCAGCGAAATCCTCCGCCGCGTGTTTGGCTAGGCACGGGCGCGAAGTTCGTCTGCTTCGGAGAAGTCGGCGCATGGATCTGCCAGCCTCGGCCCTCGAGCTGACGGCGCAAAGCGTGGAACTGGTGCTCGACACTCAAGAAGAGCGCCCCGCCCAACAACCCTTCAATCCCGAGATCAACGAGGTGCCGCCGTCACCGTCGGACAACTCGTCACTGATGTCCCGAGGGATGGGGCGCTCCATCGCCTTGGTGAGTTGCTCGCGATCAGCGGCAGCGAAAACCTCAAACGCCCTGCGGACGTAGTCTTCCGTCGCTAGCGGTTTGTTGTGGGGCACCAAGAAACCAGCGGGCTCAACGAAGTCCAACGACAGAGCCACCTGCACCGATGGGTGCGGAGCAAAACTGGTACCGGCCACGCCTTTAGCTGCAGCGCGGTCTTCGCCACCAAAGCCCAGATGAGCCAAGAGTGATTGTTGGATTTGCTCCATCACAGCCGCAGACGGATGATTATAATGGTGCATCAGCAACTCACGGCGGCCATGTTCGGCGATGAAGCCCGCAACGGGTCCCACGACATCATATTGCTCTTCGCGCTCCGCGAGGAGGCGCAAGGACGTATCCCACCGCGCTCGGCAATAATCCGCACTCAGGGCATCTGGCGCAAACGTACGATCGAGGGCCTCTTCCCAAGACCAATCTCGCAGAAACCCAAACAGCAACCCTGCATCGTGCAGTTCAGCAATCGGGCCCTGCAAGCCACCGATGGCGAACACTTGAGGGGTGTACCCATCAAAATAGACGTTGGGAATGCGCACCAGCTCAGCGTGGGCGCAAAGCGTGGCTAGGCTCTCGCTGTCGAACGGAGCGTACAAGCCTCGGTCAACGACCGTTTGGAACAACACTAAATCCGCCTTCGCGATCTCAGCCGCCAGGGTCTCGCGATCGAGCGGGTGCAGGAGATGGACCCCTGGGAACGGAATGAGTTCGTGGTGGGCGGCGAAGGCAGGACAAGCCAGCAAATTCTGAGCGATCACCGGAGCCTGACAGTTTCCGATAACGGTGAATGGGCGCTTCATGGACAGAATCCTCTCCACCGCCCCGGTCGTGAGACCACAACGTTCCCAATAGCTTGCCTCTAGGCCTTGCGCTAAACCGGCGCCAGGAGCAATCCCTCCAGCATGGCTTACGATGATCGAGATTTGTCCGCGTTGCGTGATGTGTGTGACCCGAAGGCGGTGGTCCCCGAGGACCAGCATGCGCCGTTCTTAGAGGAGTGGCGCGGTCGTTGGCCTGGGCAGACACCGCTGATCTTGGCGCCGAGCTCCACGGCTGAGCTATCGCAAATCATGTCAGCGGCTTACGAACGGGACATCGCCATCGTGCCGCAAGGCGGCAACACCGGACTGGTTGGCGGCGGCGTTGCTCGTGGCGAGGTTATCATCACCACTAAGCGCTTACGCGCGGTACGGAACATATCCGCTGAGGGCTTCACCATGACCCTCGAAGCTGGCGTGACCCTCGCCGAGGCGCAAGGTCACGCGGCGGATGTTGACCGCCTGTTCCCCTTGTCCATTGGCGCCGAAGGCACGGCCAATATTGGCGGTGTGCTGAGCACCAATGCCGGCGGCGTGCACGTCCTCCGCTATGGCAACGCTCGAGATTTGGTCCTCGGCCTTGAGGCTGTGCTGCCCGACGGTCGGATTTGGAATGGCCTCAATGCGCTGCGCAAGAACAATACCGGGTACGACCTGAAGCATCTCTTCATGGGCGGCGAGGGCACGCTGGGCATCATCACCGCGGCGGTGCTCAAGCTCTATCCGCGTCCGCGCGACCACCTCACCGCTTTCCTCGCGGTGCCGTCGGCCGATGCCGCGGTAAAGCTGCTCTCCATGGCCCAAGCCCGTTCCGGCGGTCAGCTGGGCTCATTCGAGCTGATGGGCGGGCCGATGCTCGACCTGGTCCTGGAGAAATTTCCAGAGCTCAGCCATCCGGTTGATCAGCAAACGCCTTATTACGTGCTCGCCGAGTTCGCTTCCGGCCAACAAGGCGCGCTGCGCGCCATGGCTGAAGGCATCTTGGAGGCCGCTTTCGAGGAAGGCCTCGTCGTTGACGGCACCATCGCGGCGGACGGGAAACAGTCCGACGCCCTGTGGGAGCTCCGCCATCGCGCCACGGAAGCGATGAAGAAGGACACCTCGCCTTGCGTGAAGTGCGACATCAGCGTGCCGATCGCCGCCATTCCCGATTTTCTTCAGCAGGCCGACGACGTGGTCCATGGCATGGAGCCCGGAGCGCGCATCATCGCCTTTGGCCATATGGGTGATGGCAACATTCATTACGACATTCTCGGCCCTGTTAACGGCGACCATGACACCTTCCGTGGGCGAATGGCTGAGTTCGAACACCGGGTGCACGACGTGACCGTGGCGCTCGACGGCTCCATCTCAGCTGAACACGGGATTGGGCAGCTCAAACGCGACGAGCTCGAAACCCGAAAGGACCCGGTCGAGCTGGATCTGATGCGCACGATCAAACGCTCGCTGGATCCTAAGAGACTGATGAACCCCGGTAAGTTGCTCAACCTGTAGCCGCCGGTTGCTTCCCCGCACCAAGCTTGTCACCTTGAGTGCTTGCGGAGGCCTCCATGCGTGTTGTTTTGATCAGTGCACTCACCACCCTATTGCTAGCTTGCAGCAGCGCACCGACCGACGCGCCCGCTAGTGGGGCGCCAGCCCGTGAAGACATCACCCTGGGTAACGGCGAAGACAATAGCATCGACGTGAGCGGCCTCACCCGTGACGGCAGCACCTTCACGGTGAAACAAGTGACCGTGGCCAAGGCCAGCTACCTAGTGCTGCACGAGTTCAAAGACGGGAAGCCGGACGGCAAAGACTATGTCGCGGCCACCTACTTGCCCGCTGGTACGCACACGGACGTCGAGATCACGGTGGGCCGTCCGGTCAGCTCGGGAGAGCCCTTCCTCATCATGCTCCACGAAGATGTCGACAACGATCAGGTCTTCGACTTCATCTTCGTGGACGAGCGCAACGTCGAGGACCGCGCGGTGTTCGAGGGCACGACCATGATCGCCCACATCATCCAAGCCCCTTAGGCCACTCGCCCCGAAAATCGCGGCACCTCGCCCCCTACCGACTCGGGCGTAGCTGGCCTACATGGCGCTGATGCTGATCGTCCTGTCCCCCGCCAAGAACCTGGATTTCGAACCTGCTGATGGTCGCCTCAAGACCACAGAGCCGCGGTTCATGGAGGACACGGGTCGCCTGGTGGAGGTCTTGCAGAAGAAGAGCCCCTCCAAGTTGGCGAAGCTCATGAGCCTGTCGGAGAACCTCTCCACCTTGAATGCCGAGCGCTACAAAGCTTTTGGCGAGCAGTCGAAGAAGCAGGCAATCCTAGCCTTCAACGGTGACGTCTATCGCGGGTTTGATGCCAAGAGCCTAGATGCGAAAGGCCTGCAATCCGCGCAAGATCGCGTGCGCATTCTCTCAGGCCTCTACGGCGTCCTGCGCCCCTTGGACGTGATTGAGCCCTACCGGTTGGAGATGGGCACGTCGCTCAAGACGCGCCGGGGCGAGAGCCTCTACGATTTCTGGGGCGAACGATTGGGCCAGTCGCTGAACGACGAGCTCGACGGCGCGCCGCTCATCAACTGTGCCTCCAACGAGTACTTCAAGTCGGTGAAAGGCCTGAAAAGTCCGATCATCACCTGTCAGTTCAAGGACGAAAACAACGGCAAACTGCGGACGCTCGGATTCTTCGCCAAGGAGGCTCGGGGACGCATGGCCCGCTTCGCTGTGGATCAACGGGTGGACCGCCCGGAGGGCCTGAAGGACTTCAACGGCGGCGGCTACACCTTTCAGCCAGACCTCTCAAACGACAAGACGTGGACCTTCACCCGGCCGCAACCGCCCAAGGTCAGCCGTTAACAAGAGGTTGCCACCAGCTCGCCTCCGGCATACCCTGAACAGGATCACGCCAGTTCTGGGGACAAGACCATGCGCAAATTGTTGGCATCGCTCGCACTTTCGGCTGTAGCCTATTCAGGCGCCCACGCGCAGATGGGCCCCCAGCAGATCATCCCCAACACCAATATGGACAGCATCATGCCTGTGATGCGGCTGGCGGGCCTGGAACCCGAAAATGGCACCATCGGTGAAGACACGCGCGTTGCAATCCTGAGGACAGCGACCAATGTCATCGTCATGCGACCTGCGGTCTGCAATCCGAATTGCGTCGGCCTGGAGATGTACGCCGTTGTCCAGGGGACGGCACCGGTCAGCACGATCAACGACTTCAACATGAAGACCCCACCGACCATGGTCTTCACCGCGGCCGGCAACACCGTTTTGCGTCGCTACCTCATCGCGGATCACGGGATGACGGCGGGCTCTTTCCTCGTGAACGTCAATGTCTTCGACAACACGTTGAACAAGTGGCGCCAGACGTTGAACAGCACGGCGTCGATGTCCGTCTCAGTCGAGGGACCCAAGCTGGGCTCCGAGGCTGCTTTTGAGGCTCAAAATATCGAGTTCCTGGACGCCATTCTGAGCCGCCCAGACCTCTACAGCACGGCGCCGCGCGAGAGCTTCTGATCGCGCGTGCCTGAACACGGCAGCGAACGTGGTGAGCTGCAAGGCGCCTGCTCCTGCGGTGCGGTCACGCTAACGGTCGCGGCCGCACCGAGTTTCCTGATCGATTGCAACTGCTCCTTATGCAGAACCCGAAACGTGGCTTGGGCTTACTACCCAAGCGCTGCCGTTTTAGTTTCGGGTACCACAAACGGGTATCGCCGAGCGGACAAAGAGCAACCCTCTGTTGACGTTCATGCCTGCGTGTCGTGTGGCCAGACCACGCATTGGACGCTAACGGAGGAGTTTCTCAGCTCCCAGCCTGACCAAGACCGGGTTGGCGTGAACATGAGGCTCTTCGACATCCGCGCCCTGGCTGGCGCCGAGTTACGGTTTCTAGACGGCGAGGCGTGGTCCGGCTCAGCGCCAGCGGAACATCGCCGCCCATCTATAGTTCTTAGCGCTGATCACCGCTGGGCAACCCATTAAGCTGCGTTCTTTCGAATGGGCGGTAAGCTGACATAAGTCAGCGCTCGCCAAACCCATTCTAAGGGCCCAAACCGAAACATCCGTAGCCAGAACACGCTGAAGAATCCCTGGAACACCCAAATTGCAAAGACCACCAGCAACACCTGATAGCGTTCAAGCTGCTGTGTGAGCCCGAGGCCAGGACCGTACCAGATCAGTACCTGGAATACCGACTGCATGAGATAATTGGTGAACGCCATTCGCCCGACGGCCGCGAGGATGCCTTGCAGGGCTTTGAAAGTGCCCGCCTGAACAATCAGATGGATCATGGCAAAATGACCGACTGCTAGGAACAGACGACGGGGCTGATAAAGAGCCCAATGGATATCCAACGCACCCAGATCAAAATCAAACCGCCACATGTCAAACGCTCGCCAAAGGCCTAGGCCCAGGCCGACACCGTAGCCCACCAGCAGCATCGACCAGTACACCCACGCCGAAGCCTGACCGAACAGGATGCCCCAACGGGCGAGCGCCATCCCGATCAACACCATCATGATGACGTCCATGAGATAGAACCAGAAATCAGCGTCGGTCAGAAAGTCGCCGAACTCACCCGCTGCACGGCCCATGAAGGCCAGGATATCACTGTTGCGAAGTTCTTCGGCTTCCTCAGCCTTCTTTTCGTCCGTGCCCTGCCAGCTATCTCGACCGTCCTCGAAGTCTTCGACGGTCTCAATCTCGTCTGCGTTCAGCTCTTCACCAGCATCACGGCGTTCCGTCAGCGTCTCATACTCCGCGCGTTCTTCACTATAGCTGCCAAGGTCCGCCAAAGCGCCGAGGGTCATCAACGCCAGCAGCAGCGTAGCGATGAGCGCCAGCCAAGGCGCACCAAGCTTCCGAAACGGGAAGAACAGCAGTCCCACGATCCCGTACTGAAGAAGAATGTCATAGGGGTACATCAGGATGATCGCGTTGATCACACCAAAGAGCATGAGCCACAGCATGCGTCGGCCATGGATATCCCCGCCATTGGTGGCTCCCTTGTCCTCGAGCCGCGCAAGGAACAGGACCAAACCGCCGCCGAACAGCAACGAGAACAGGCCACGCATCGCCCCCTCGCCATAGGCCACCATGAACAGCCAAGCGGCAAAGTTGAGAGGCCCTTCACCACCGCCCGCATTGTAGTTGAAGCCCGCCTCTTCGTAGAGGCCCATCCCCGTTGAATTGATGATCAAGATGCCAAAAAGGGCAAAGCCCCGAGCAACATCTAGGCTGAGCAACCGGTCTTGTTCAGCAACTGGCAAAGCGCCGCTCGCGTTCTGCATTGTCTGTCCCTCATTCCCCTGGCCTGCCAAACTGTCGCAACCTAGTGGTAAAAGATAGGTTGGCGTGCGGTTAGCCAGGCAGGGCTTTTCTTCCGCCACGATGCGCCTAGACAGGACGGATGTTTATTTTTGTGGGGCTCGGCAACCCGGACGCCAAATATCTGGGCAATCGTCACAATGCAGGCTTCATGGCGCTCGACGCCATCGCCGAAGACCGCGGCATGCCGCCCTGGCGGTCCAAGTTCCAGTCTCTGGTAACGGAGGGGCGCCTGGGTGGTGAGCGTGTCCTGCTCATGAAACCGCAGACCTATTACAATGAAAGTGGTCGCGCCGTCGGCGAAGCGGCACGCTTTCATAAGGTCTCTGTCGACGACATTTTCGTCTTTCATGACGAAATCGACCTGGCGCCAGGAAAACTCCGTGTGAAGAAGGGCGGCGGGCTGGCTGGCAACAATGGATTGAAGTCGATATCGGCGCATCTCTCGCCCGACGTGTGGCGTGTCCGGATCGGCGTCGGGCATCCAGGCCGCAAGGACGCGGTCACCCATCACGTGCTAAAGGACTTCGCCAAGGAAGAGCGTGACGGCTGGTTCGGCGACTTCCTCCGCTATGTCGGTCCTGCATCGGATCACCTTCTTCCGCCCACCGAAGAAGGCACCAACCGTTTCGTCGCAGCGATCCTCAACCCCACGGGCCGCAAGCAGCAAAAGCCTGGCACAGTCGCTGAGGACAAAGCCAAGACCAAACCTCACCTCGTCAGCGCACCGCAGCCGAAGACAACTTCCGCTATGGGCGATGCGCTCCGCAGCCTCCTGCCGAAAAAGGACTAAGCCATGCGCTCTCTCGTGATGACCCTAGGGACCCTGACACTCGCTGCTTGTAGTCAGCAGGCCGACGAAACTAAGGCAGGCACGGCAGCGCAAGCTGACGATGTCACGGTCACGATCCAAGCCACTGTTCCCGAGGGAACCGGCGCCCTATTCATCACCGGCAATGTAGCCAGCCTCGGTCCATGGTCACCCGACGGCCAAGAGATGACGAGTGACGGCACGCTCCGCACGGCGAATGTTGAGCTTCCCGAGGGCTATGCTTTCGAGTACAAGTTCACCCAGGGCACCTGGGATACCGAAGCCGTTCAGCCCAACAACATCCCCTTCCCCAACTTCCAATTGACCGCCGAAGAAGGCGCAAGCGCGCAGCACGACATCACAACGTTTAAGGCCTCCCCCGAGGACATGCGAGCTGATTGGCAGAACTCTGGTGTCCTCGGCACGCTGATCTACGAAGAAGACGTGGCGAGCGAGTTTCTGAACTTAAACCGCATACTGCAGATCTGGTTGCCGCCAGGCTATGACGACGCCGGCAATGCGGACAAGCGCTACCCAGTCATCTACATGACCGACGGTCAGAACCTGCATGACCCCCGCATCGCCAATACCGGCGTCGACTGGGGCATGGACGAGGCCATGATGGCTGGTGTGGAGCAAGGTCTGTTCGAGCCCGCGATCATCGTCGCCACATGGTCGACCGCTGAGCGCTTCCAAGACTATAGCCCTTGGCACAATGGTCCCAATTATGGGCGCTTCCTCACCGAGGAACTCAAACCTCGCATCGATGCTGAGTACCGTACGCTGCCCGAACGCGACAACACCTTCGCCATGGGCAGCTCCATGGGTGGCCTGATGTCCATGTACCTAGTCATCAACCACAGCGATGTTTTCTCCGCCTGCGGATGTCTGTCCACCCACGTACCCCTGTCCGAGCAGATGCTCGCACGTTTTACCGGTCAACCCGAAGACGAGGCCTCAGACGTCACCTTCATCGAACAGGATATTCGCAACGGGAAGATCTTCATTCCTGAAGGTGCGCGGATGTTCTTCGATTATGGCACCGAAGGTCTCGACGCGATGTATGGCCCGCAACACGCGATGCTGCGCGCCCACTTCGAAGAGACCGGCAAGGTCGAAGGCGGCGACTACCTGATGCGCATTTACCCAGGGACCGGCCATAACGAGACCGCGTGGCGCAACCGCGCCATCGATCAGTTGCAGTGGGTGTTAGGTCGCCAGACCCCGCCAGCGCCAGCTGAATAGCCTATGGCATCGCCGTCGCGAGTGTGTCGCTATGGCTTGTCAGCAGCGCACGGAGCGAGGGCGCCAGGTCGGCCATGCCGTCATAGCCGTGCTTGCGGGCGATCTCATCCTGCTGCTCCGGAGTCAGCTCCGATGATTGGGCGCCATAGGCCTCCCACGAAGGATAGAGGCCGATCGTCATGACATCCCAGTCTGCACCCATCACGCCGGTGAAGACAAAGTTCTGTGGGCGACCAATTTCACCGAGCACCTCATTCTCGCGGTGACGCGAGTCTTCCAGAGTGCCAATCTTTCCAGCACGTGCACGGAACATTTCAACAAGAAAGACACCGGCATCGGGATAGGCTTTAGCGAACACCTCATGGGGTGGACCTTCCACGATCCAATCCTCTGAAAAGTCCACATGGGCGACGAGCGCGGAGCGGAAAGGCGCTTCGCGCTCCTGCACCTTCCGGCTGAAATAGTTCTCCATGCTGTCCATAGGCTGGATCAGCATGAAGTCCCACTGCGCGCCTTGGGCATGGCGGATGCGATAAGTCGGGGTGCGTCGACGACGCTCAGTCTTACCGGCTTCACCTTGCCCTTCAATCAGTACACGAAGGTCTTTCCAAAGGCCAGGCGCTGCCCGCATCGTGGTCACCCGATAGAGACCTGGCTCAGCATCATCCTGAGCCTGGGCGCCAGCCAGCGACCCCAACGCCAAAAAGGCTGTCACGATTACGAACACTCGGCGCATTGATGTCTCCCGCTCCAGCCCGTCCTTCTAGGGCAGAGAGGTTACTGGTCTATGCGCTCCGCCACGAGGAAAACGCTGGGGCTTTTCTCCGGCTGCCAGTGATGCACAATGCGAAAACCCGCCTGCTCGATCTCCTTTTCCAGCTGCTTCGCCTTGAAGATCTCAACATAGGGAGCCTTCCCCACCAAGCGCATCAGCGGCAGAACAAAGCGGAGATACCCCATGCGATCGCCAAGAGCCGCCGTGTTCGAAACGAACACACCTCCTGGCTTCAGCAGCTTACGGATCTTCTCGATCACAGCGGTGCGGTCTTCTACGAGATGCAACAAGCTCATCGCGAGGATAGCGCCAAAACTAGCGGGCTCAGCCTCAAAGGTCGCCACATCGGCTTGCTCGAAGGTGACGTTCTTGACGCCCTTTTCCTCTGCTTGGCGGCGAGCGATCGTCACCATCGCGCTCGAAATATCGATCGCTCGAACCTGCGCCACGTGAGGTGCATGTTGCAGCGCTGTGCCGCCTGTACCGCAGCCGATCTCGAGCAGTTGCATCTCAGGGTGCAGATGCTCCTGCGTGATCTGCAGTTTGATCTTGTAGGCGTCCTCGTCAGCGATGGGATCACGAAAGTACTTCTCAGCGATCTTGTCCCAAAAGCGCGCGCTATGAACCATGACTGTTCTCCTTACTATTCTGTATCAAGAGGTTTGCGAGCTGTCATCGCGAAACTCAGGCCCTGAAAGACAGCACCGCCGACACCGTGAAGCGGCGCCACGTCGGTAAATCCGGCAAATCTGAGCATCCGCGCGGTCTCGGCGCTGGCCCAGCGATGTGTCCTGTAGCGCAGCTGAACGGGCAGGCTGAGCCACGACCGCCGGGTGGCCACAAGCACAAGACGCCCGCCGGGGCGTAGGCTTTTTAACACCGACGACAGCGCTTCACTCGGGTCCGCCATGTGCTCGATCACGTGGCCAATCATGGCGAGATCAAAGCTCTGCGGCACCAGCTCAACACTGGCGATATCACCCCGTAGCAGGTTGGCGCTGATCCCTTGTTGAGCAAGGAGTGACGCGGCTCGGGACAGCATGTCCGTAGACAAATCAACACCGGTAAGATCCAGCGCGCCTGGCCAGCACTGCGCCAGCGCCAAGGCCATCGCCGCCGTGCCAATGCCGCCATCCAGCACCTTCAGCGGCCCGTTCTGCGCCACCAATGCACCAGAGCCGACCAAGCGTTGGAAGATTTGTTGGTAGGCTGAGCAGGTACCAAGCAACGCCACAAGGCGGTCCCAACCCGACGCTGAACGGTTGTAAAGGTGCGCCAGCTCTTGCGCGGCATAGGGCTTGCGATCGATCGAGACCCGCCAGGAACCCACCCAACGTGTCGTCACAGGAATCACCGACGCCTCACGGGGCGAGCGGCCGGGAACGAGTTGGCGGTGGGCTATCACGGTGAACGTCTCCTCTGTTGACACCGAGGAGCTAGGCATGCGCATTCGTATCGTAAATTGCGGTAATACCCATAGCTGCTATACGAAAATGCATGGCAACCACGAACGACTTTGATTGGAACCAGGCCCGCGCGTTTCTCGCGACGGTGGAAGCTGGGTCCCTTTCCGCCGCTGCGAAGGCCCTGGGCCTGACCCAGCCCACGCTCAGCCGTCAGGTCGCGGCCCTTGAAGCAGACCTGGGCGTCACCCTATTCGAGCGCGGCCCGCGGACCATGATGCTCACCGCCGCTGGACGTCGGTTGGCTGAGCATGTGGGAACGATGAGCGACGCTGCCAACAAGGTGGCGCTGACCGCGTCGGGCCAAGCTCAAGATGTCGAGGGTGAAGTGACCGTCACGGCAACGAACGGCGTCGCGACTTACCACCTCCCTCGGGTACTCGCGAAGGTACGCGCGATCGCGCCCCGCTTGCGCATTCACGTCGTAGCCTCGAACGATATCCGCGATTTGACCCGCCGCGAAGCCGACATCGCGATCCGCCACGCCCGCCCAACGCAATCAGAACTCATCGCAAAATTGATAGGCGAAACAACGGCTCACATTTATGCGTCTTCGGATTATCTCGATCGGATGGGCCGCCCCTCATCGGTTGAAGATTTAGCCCAGCTCGACGTGATTGGCTTTGGCCGCGCAGAGGTGCTTCAGATGCAATTGGATATGTTCTCGATACCCCTCAAAGCCGATAATTGTTCGATCACCACCGAGAGCAGCACGACCATCTTCGAATGCGTCCGTCAGGGGATGGGGTCACTGTGCTGACGGAGGACATCGCCAGTGTGGCGCCGGAACTCGAAAAAGTC
>JABSRH010000290.1 GCA_013215175.1 Parvularculaceae bacterium
CCAGATCAGCCTGCAGCTGGTTGGTCACCGCTTGCAGCTGGCTGGTGATCGATTTGAAGGCTTCCGCCTCCGTCACGACCTTCTCCCTATCGACGAGCACCACGGTGGTGCCGCCGCGTTGGGCCAGGGCCGTGCCGCCGAGACCGGCAAATGTCAGCGCAGCGAGGGCTGCAGCTAGAAAGCGTTTCATGTTCATGTGTTCAATTCCTTGCCCAAGAATTCCATAGTTCGTGTGGCTATGCCGGAACCATGCCACAACCGCATGGTTCCTCGCGTGTCAATCTTGTTAGTCCACTGCTGCGTCCGGCTAGAAGCGACCGCCTGCCGAGAAGCGGAAGCTTTGCGGCCGGTCATATTCCTCGACCACGAGAGCTTCAGAAATGTCGATCTGCACCGGGCCAAAGGGCGAGTTCCAGTTGATCGACAAACCGGCGGTCACCCGAGGCGCCAAGTCATCCTGCAGCGGCAAATCCGCGAACTCACGGTCGAACAGGTCCTGGCCGGTATCACTAAAGCCACCGATGAAAAGGTTGCCGTCGGTCGTACCCAAAAGGCTAAGATCCGTATCGTCCGTCACAACCACCTCATTGCCGTCGCCGTCGATGAACGAGTAGAGACTGCGGTCCGTGAACGCATTCGGGAACGGGTCGCCAAAGAAGTTCTGCGCAGAGCCCTCGGTATTGAAGAGCTGGTCTTCTCTGTCGTTGGTCAGACCCACGTAACCAGCGTCAACGAACAGTGACGCCCGGATGCCGTAACTCGGGGGCAACGGCAGCGGAAGCAGCGCTTCGGCCGACGTAATTGCATAAGCCCGAGCGCCCAAGGCCTGACCGCGGGAGCCAAAGCGGGTGTTTTGACCAAATAGCCTTGGCCCTACACCAGCAACGTCAAATCCGCGAAACCCGCGGTTGCCACCTAAGAAGAAGCGGTCATTCGTCCGCACACCGGTATTGTCGAAGCTATCAATGTATCCTGCATTGATCTTCAGCGCGCCGATTAACCGAAGAGGCAGGCGGCGATAAACACCGCCGCGCAGAGTTGTTCGGTGGAAATTCACATTACCGACTAAGCCAGCGAAGCTCTGTGAAAGCGCGAGATCCCATCCAGCGGATGGCACGATAGGATCATTGGTACGATCCATACGGAGTGTATAACCCAATTGTGATGTCGTGAAACGACCATCCCGTTCGCAGTTCAGATTACGCTCTTGGCCAATGATATCACATTGGTTTACCCGATAGCCGACTTCGGTGAGAATCTGGCCTGTCTGCGTGTCGCGAAAACGGATGTTGACCAGATCAAAGTCAGCACCGTCGACGAGCAAGTCATCAAGAAAATCTGTACTGGCCGCTTCGGCTTCATCCCGATCGATAATTCCGTCGCCGTTCGTATCAGCCGTACGGTCGGCAAACCGTTGAGTACTCGTCAATTCCAGATTATCGAAGCGGATACCGTAATTGAGCAGTAGACTCGCATATTCCGAAACCGGGAAGCCCATATTGACGCCAGCGCCTACCGATTCAGAAACGAAGCCCGCTTCTTCAAAATCCGTCGAGTTCACGGAAATGTTCGCGCCAGCGCGCAGGCGGCGACCCAAGAAGTAAGGCTCGGTCGCCGATAGGACGATACGATTCGTACGCTGAGATGTTTCGAGGTTCAACAGAACCGATTGGCCGCGGCCCAGAAGGTTCCGCTGCTCCACCGACATGTTGAAGATGAAGTTGTCGTTCGAGCTAACGCCGCCACCGATCTGGAAAGCACCCGTGGGTTGCTCTTCGACGTTCACATTCAGGATCGTACGATCTGGCGCCGAACCAGGTTCCTCCTCAATGGCAACCTCGCCAAAGTAGCCAAGGCCACGAATCCGGCGCTGCGAACGGTCGATCAGCACACGGTTGAAGGCATCACCTTCCACGAGGCGCATCTCGCGGCGGACGACATAGTCCAGGGTCTGCGTGTTGCCGTTGATGTTGATCTCTTCAACGTAGACGCGAGGGCCTTCGTTGACGTCAAACGTGATGTCGACCGTCTTTGTATCGGGGTTGCGCTCGAGACGCGGATTGACATCCACGAAGGCGTAACCCGCCACACCTGTGGCGAAGGTGAGAGATTCTTCGGCCGATTCCAAGAGCTCTGAGTTGAAGGTCGTCCCGGTACGGATCGGCACCCGTTGGCGCAGGGCGTAACCCGGCAGCTTCGACAGCGTGGTGTTCACGTCTACTTTGCCGAAGATATATTTCGGGCCCTCTTCCACCGTGAACGTGATGATGAAGTCGTTACGATCCGGCGTCAGCTCTGCCACCGCCGACGTCACCGAAAAGTCAGCATACCCATTTTTCGAGTAAAACTGACGAAGCAGCTCGCGGTCATACTCGAGACGATCAGGGTCGTAGTTGTCGTTGCTCTCGAGCAGGTTCCACCAGCGCGACGGCGCCGTGAGGATCGCTCCGCGAAGCTCGGCATCGGAAAAGGCCTCGTTGCCGATGAAGCTGATGGCTTTGACGCCGGTCTTCGGGCCCTCGTCGATATCGAACACCACATCGACACGGC
>JABSRH010000291.1 GCA_013215175.1 Parvularculaceae bacterium
TGTTCAGCTCAGCGAACGCCGATGACGCTGCGCTCAAGCAAGTTGCTGGAGCCTTCGTGCAGGGCCTGACCTCCTGCGATGTCGACACGTTTTCGAGCCTGTTCCACGAGGACCATCGCGGCTTTCTGATCAAAGACGATGAGAACGACACCTTCGCGGACCTCCGCCGCGCGCAACAGTGCAAAGACGGCTTCAGGCTGAAGATCCTGTCTAAGACAATCACGGTGGAGGACCTCGGCGACGGCTTTGGCACGGCCCTGATCGATGTGCGGGCTCTCCTCATGGTACCCGGCGTGGCGATCACCGACCACCGCTTGCGCGCCTCGCTCGCCCTGCAAGACCATGGCAACGGACCAGAGATCATGCGCTCTCACGTCTCCGCGCTGCCTGATCCCGACAAAGGGGACTAGGCAGATCAAAAAAAATGGCCGAACCTCTGAAAAAGAAGATGAGGATACGCCATGACCATCGAAGCTCTACGCACACCTGACGAGCGTTTCAGCGACCTGCCTGATTTTCCTTACACCCCACATTATGTCGACGACTTACCCGGCTATGACGGCCTTCGGATGGCCTATATCGACGAAGGCCCCAAAGACGCGCCCGTGTTCCTCTGCTTGCATGGCGAGCCAAGCTGGAGCTTCCTCTACCGCAAGATGATCCCACCTTTCCTAGAGACCGGCGCCCGCGTTATTGCGCCGGACCTTTACGGCTTCGGCCGCTCGGATAAGCCGGTGAACCAGGACGACTACACCTATGGCTTTCACCGGCAATCCCTCCTTGAGCTGATCAAGCGGCTGGACCTGCAGAACATCACGCTGGTCTGTCAGGACTGGGGCGGCGTCCTCGGCCTGACCTTGCCCATGGAAGAGCCAAGCCGCTGGTCTCGTCTGTTGGTGATGAACACCTCGCTGCCCCTAGAACCCGCGAGCAGCATCGTCGCCGCCGACCTCGCCCGACCACCTGGCGAGCGGAAGACAGGCTTTGGCGTATGGCACGCTATTTCACAAAGCACGGATGATATGGCTGTCGGCCACATTCTCTACAACGGCTCATCCAAGCGCCTGACCGATGCCGAGGTCGCTGCCTACGATGCGCCCTACCCGGACAAACGCTACAAAGCTGGAGCGATCGTCTTCCCGCGCTTGGTGCCGTTCTCCGAGGCGCAGGAGGGCTACACCATCGGCCGCGAAGCCCTCGCTTTTTGGAACAGTTGGCAAGGCCAGAGCTTCATGGCCATTGGCGGCGCTGACACGGTCCTCGGCGAGAAGCCCATGCGCCTGCTCGCTGCAGAGATCCAAGGCTGCCCCGAGCCCATGCTCATCCCCGAAGCCGGCCACTTCGTGCAGGAATGGGGCGACGAAATCGTCCCCGCCGCCCTGGCAAGCTTCAGCGCCTAAGCACCCTCATCCACCAACAGCTTCCGCATGGCGGGACAGCCCCCACTCTTCTCACTGACCCGGACAAGGGCATCCCTTTGCGGAAGCGTCTCTGGCGTTTGCAGGTTGGATACCAGCCCCACCGCTTCAAGCACTTTCAGGAACCACCAACCGGGATCAGGCTGATCCCGGTCGAGGCCCAGCTTGGCTGAGCTAGGGTAAGCGTGATGATTGGAGTGCCAGCCCTCCCCCATGGACAAAAGCCCTGCAAGCGGAACGTCTCGACCCTGAACACCTGCGCCGATGATTCGCCATCGCATCGGACCCTCATTGTGCGCCAAGTGGCCAACAAGCCAATGCCCCGTGACACCGACGGTGACCCTGGCGCAAACTCCCCAGACCACAAATGGAAGGCCACCGAGCCAGAACAGGACCAATGCTATAGGAAGCTGCTGCAACATCCAGGTTTGCTCAAGAAACTGGATAAAGCGGTTGTTCCGAACACGGGGTTCTTCTTCAAAGTGAGGTGGATGCTCAAACGTGACGTCGCAGTGAACCTGCCAA
The DNA here is from genome assembly GCA_013215175.1 of Parvularculaceae bacterium. GTDB lineage: Bacteria > Pseudomonadota > Alphaproteobacteria > Caulobacterales > Parvularculaceae > Parvularcula. Next base: position 1,944 of record JABSRH010000291.1, read on the forward strand.
CAATAGTCTTGTAGTATCGGGGCACCGTGACGAACATACTGGTGACAGCCTGGCACGCGCTGCGCCCAATCCCGCACGTCATGCTGGCGCATCATGCCGACGGGGCCGTCCATACCTACCAACGTACCAAGATAAACGAAGACGTTCTCGAGCCAATCCGGACAATCGAAACTGTTGTGGATGAGTTTTCGATGCAGCCCCACGGAGTGCCCTGCCAACAGCGTGGGAATGGTCAGTAGAAGGAACACAGCAAAGGCTGACCACGACAATGTTAAAGGCCCCAAAATCAGCGTGGCAGCCGTCATACTGCCCATCCAAAGCGACTTCTTCGGTTTCCACCTCACCGAAGCACGGCTCACATCCGTCGCTGATTGAGGTTGCACCCGTTCTGAACCTTCACGCCAATCCATGATCGGTCTCCTCCTCAGGTAGGATCTTCCTCAGCCGCCTCAGCAAGGCTGTGGCTTTCTTTCTTCAGTGGCCGCGACACCGGGCAGACCTCTTGCACGAAGCCATGCAGCGTGTTCACCAGGTTCTCTTGCACCATCGTGTAGTGGATGAACTGACCGCGCCGCACACTGACGACCAAACCGGCGTTCTCCAA
>JABSRH010000292.1 GCA_013215175.1 Parvularculaceae bacterium
GTCATCACTTGCATCTCGGGAGCAACCATCTCCGCCTCCGCCGTTCGCGTCCCAGCGGCGACATAGCCTGGCCGGAAGAACCCAAAGACCGAGGGTGGTGAAAAGGCCCACTGGTTATGAACAGCGCTGTTCTGCCTTAGGCGACCATGGTTTTGGATGATGCCCGTGGTCGGCGCCTTATACTGATCATCCGACAAAGCCCGAATGACATGCGTGAGGCGCATGACCGGCTCGCGGACTTTGCCGAAGGTGGGATCGTTGGCGAAGCGAGCGTTACGAGCCTCGCGGTCCAATAAGACGGCAGCCATGGCAGCTTTCACATCACAGCGCTGGCCCGAGCCAACATCCTTACCCGATGGCATGGTGTAGGTTCCCCGTTTGAAAGCTCGCGCTACACGGCGAACATAATCAGGAGACGGATTGGATGTGACAAACTTCTGGATGAGCTGCTTGGCGATGAACGGAGGAATATTGTCGTGAGCCAGCAAATGATCCAAGGCCTGGTCCACCGACTGTTCCGGCGTCAAGCCGCCGGGTATCGTGGTACCGAGAAATGTCTTTGGGCCTTGTTCGTGGAAATTCGGAAATCCCACCAGCGGCTTATCGGCATTCGCCTCGCGGATCCGTGATCGTTTGAACCGCTTGCCCGGTGACGCCAGGCCGGTGAACACGCTCGCCAACCCCTCCACATCGGCAGACGTATACGTCTCTTTGCCTTTCGGCGTGCCGTCCATGTGCAACTCTTCCAAACCAATGGTGAAGAGCTGCATGATCTCGCGAGCGTAGTTCTCATCCGGCGCCCGCCCCGTGACCGGATCGGCGGGCTCATTCTTGAAGTAGGTCAGGTAGTCCGCCATGGCAGGTGAATACGTCACCTCACGGATCAAATCACAGTAATTGCCGTCACTCGCGCGGCGAAGCATATCGACGTAGAGAGCAAAGGTGACGGGCTCATAGTCGATTTCATTGACCGCAATGACGACAATCTGGGACAGCGCAAAGGTCGTGCGCATGCGCAGTTGGTCAGGCGCGTAGAGAGCCTGCTCCCAAAAGTAGTCGTGGAACTTGAGTTTCCGAGGCTTGCGGTTGGCCTTCTCTTCCTCCGCCATGCGGTCGAGGGCCGATTGACCAGGGATCGACCACTGCTTCTCAATCCAACCTTCGTAGCCCAGGCGCTGCACCTGACGGATCGAGGCTTCGGTGGGGCCGAAGCTCGCCTGGATGAGAAAGCGGACGGCGTCTTCGCGGCTTATGTCCTCGGCCTGCGCCCCGGTCGCTAGCCACAATGCTCCGCTAACGGCTGAAATCCACAGCAGGGCTGTTCGCGAGAAAGTCGTCATGGCGGGTCTCCTAGCGCCACAACGTTATGCCATCGAACCGTTAAGGGGTAGCGTTCAGCCCTAGTCTTGCGCAGCTTTCATGGCAGCGAGCTCCGCTTTCACCGCTTCGAGTTCCTCGCGCATCGCCTCAGCCATGTCGCGCACCACTTCGAACTCTTCGCGCGTGACGAGGTCCTGGTCCGCCAAGAAGCGCTGCAACCCACTGGACATCACGGTTTCGGCTTCGCGGCGGACGCCATCGGCGGTGCCCGCAGCTTCAGCGATGATCTTGGCCATTCCGTCGAAGATGGGGGATTTGGTTTGCATGGTTCCGGTCACTCGCAAGTCTTTCGATACCTTAGCGATGCTCTTATGACTTGGCGTCGTCAAGGTGGCGCATCCGCTTGGCAGCTGGTGCTGCAACGCCCTGTTGTTCTGGGGCCGAACCGCCTAAGGGAGACCCATGTCGTTCCCAGAGATTGATCCCGTCTGGTTCCATTTAGGCCCCTTGCCGATCCGCTGGTACGCCTTGGCGTACCTCGCTGGCATCACGCTGGGTTGGTACTATATCGCCCGGCTGATCGGCCAACCCCAGCTTTGGTTGGCGCGCGGCGCGACGTCTGGTGAGCTTCAGCCGCCGCTGGATAAGCCCAAGCTCGACGATTTTGTCAGCTGGATCATCCTCGGCGTGATCCTTGGCGGTCGCCTGGGCTTTGTGCTGTTCTATCGCCCCGAATTGATGTGGCAGGGCATCAGCCAGTGGCCGAACCTCTTCGGCTCCGTCCCGATTTGGCCACCTTTGGCTGTTTGGACCGGTGGCATGTCTTTCCATGGTGGCCTGATCGGTGTGGCGGTGGTGACGATCCTCTTCGCCCATAAGCGCGGAAGTGACCCTCTGCGCATCGGCGACCTTCTTGCCTGCACAGCGCCCATCGGCTTGTTCTTCGGTCGCATCGCCAACTTCATCAACGGCGAGCTTTATGGCCGTGCCACGGACAGCTGGATCGGGATGAAGTTCCCTGATTATTACGATCGCGCTCGTGAGCAGTGGGTTTACGCAACCGATGTAGTCGCGCGCCACCCGAGCCAGCTCTACGAAGCCGCGCTCGAAGGTGCCCTGCTCTTCGCCATAATTTCCTTCGCCGTCGTTCGGTTCAGGATCCTGCGGTTGAAGGGGGCGGCAACCGGTCTCTTCTTAGCGGGCTATGGCGCGGCAAGATT
>JABSRH010000293.1 GCA_013215175.1 Parvularculaceae bacterium
CTCCCACTTGCGGTGCCAGTTGAGCTGGCTGAACTCGTCCACGCCCTTGCCGAGTCCGATGACCTGGTCGAGCTTGGACTTGTCGTGCGGGACGTCGGCGTACTTCTTCTTGAGCGCCGGGGCGGAGTAGGTCACGACCTCGAGACGCGGCGGGCGGCTCTTCCAGGTCATGAAGAAGTTGAACACGCCGAGCAGGGCGGAGCCGAGGAACAGCGTGCCACCGATCGCGCGGATCCAGTACATGGGCATGAGCTAGGTGACCGTCTCGACGAAGTCGGGGTAGGCCAGAGCGCCGTTCTCATCGAACGCGCGCCACATGAGGCCCTGCGTGATGCCCGCCCACTGCATGCTCAGCCAGTAGCTGAAGATGCCGATGGTGCCGAGCCAGAAGTGCCACTCGCAGAGCTTGGTGGACCAGAGCTTGGTCTGGTAGAGCCTCGGGAACATCCAGTAGAACATGCCGAAGGCGAGGAACGCGTTCCAGCCGAGCGTGCCGCCGTGCACGTGACCGATCGTCCAGTCCGTGTAGTGCGAGAGGGCGTTGACGCTCTTGATCGAGAGCATCGGGCCCTCGAAGGTGGACATGCCGTAGAAGGTGACGGCGACCACGAAGAACTTGAGGATCGGGTCCTGGGCGACCTTGTGCCAGGCGCCGCGGAGGGTGAGCAGGCCGTTGATCATGCCGCCCTACGAGGGCATCCAGAGCATGAGGCTGAAGCACATGCCGAGCGTGCTGGCCCACTGGGGCAGCGCGGTGTAGTGCAGGTGGTGCGGGCCGGCCCAGATGTAGATGAACACCAGGCTCCAGAAGTGCACGATCGACAGCTTGTAGCTGAACACCGGGCGCTGGGCGGCCTTGGGCAGGAAGTAGTACATCAGCCCGAGGAAGGGCGTGGTCAGGAAGAAGGCCACCGCGTTGTGGCCGTACCACCACTGGACCACGGCGTCCTGGACGCCCGCGTACAGCGAGTAGCTCTTGGTCGGGCTCGCGGGGACGACGAGGTTGTTGACCACGTGGAGCACCGCGACGGTGATGATGGTCGGGATGTAGAACCACAGCGCCACGTAGAGGTGACGCTCGCGACGACGCAGGAGCGTCATCAGGAAGTTGCCGCCGAAGATGCCGAGCCAGACGACCGCGATCGCGATGTCGATCGGCCACTCGAGCTCCGCGTACTCCTTGCCCTGGGTCACGCCCAAGGGGAAGGAAAGGGCGGCGGACACGATGATGCCCTGCCAGCCCCAGAAGTTCAGCCACCCGAGCGTGTCGGACCACATCCGCGCCTTGCACAGACGCTGGGTGGAGTAGTAGACGCCGGCGAAGATCGCGTTGCCGACGAACGCAAAGATCGCCGCGTTCGTGTGCAGCGGACGCAGGCGGCCGAAGCTCAGGTATTCACCCAGGGGCGTGCCGCCGAAGTTCAGCTGCGGGAGCACGAGCTGAAACGACAGGATCACGCCCAGCAGGAACGCCACGATCGCCCAGAAGAGCGAGGCGATGGTGAACCACCGCACGATCGTGTCGTTGTAGGTGAACGTCTCAACGTTCGGATCCGCGACCTGCATCTCCGGGGGGTTCGCAGCTGTGGACATCCGCCGGCCTCCATTCCCGAACCCGTCTCTCGACGGATTGCGGCCAAACCAGATTCTTCCAGTCCCGCAGGAACCTGCCTGCATACCAGGTGTCGGCTGACGGTGAACCCTACCCATTGTGCAAACAACCCGAATCGGTGACGTTTCCGCAAAAAGAGACCTCGATTTCGTTATCCAGATCAGGGGTCTCTGCTTCCAAGTCTCAGGTATAATTATCCCCGGATCAGGGCTCCCTATGGGAGAAGGGGTAATGGCTGCTCACTCTCCGGGAGGCCCTTCTTTCCACACCCGACTGGGCGATCGACCCAGGTGGTGGTAAAGTGCTACCAAGTATCCCGAATTGACATCCACATTTCCCCGAGGCCTGTGTGTACGGAAAGCAAACTGAAACAGCCATCGCGGCGCTGACCTCCCTGGCCGAGGTTTACGACGGCGGCAAGACCCGACTCTCAGCGGCTCAGATCGCCCAGAAGCGAGGCCTCCAGGGCCCCTCTGTTGCCAAGTCACTCACCACCCTGTCCCAGGCCGGCTTGGTCCAGGGCATCCCCGGGCCCGGCGGCGGCTACTGGCTCGCCCGCGAGCCCGATCAGATCACGCTCCACGACGCCTACCGGCTGTTTGAGCGCGAGGACACGACCCGCAACTGCCCCTTCGGCGGCGGGACGTGCGGCTCGGGCGACCCTTGCCCGATCCATAAGAAGCTCATCAAGGTTCAAGAGGCGGTCTCGGACCTGCTGCGGGGCACAACCCTCCAGGTCTTCCACGACGAGGCCCAGAACCGAACCCCTGGGCGCCCGGACGACCCCGACCTGCCGCCCGCGCGCGAGACCTTCCGCGCGAACCACGCGCGGAAGACCGCGTCCTGATACCGAGCAAGCCTCCCGCCCCTTGCCGCGGA
>JABSRH010000294.1 GCA_013215175.1 Parvularculaceae bacterium
ATAACGGCTGGGAGCGGGCGAATTGGTTCGCGCAGCCCGGCGATGACACGTCCGAGGAAAGCACGCACACCTCGGATCGGATCGGGCCGTGGCGCATCCGCGTGCAGGAAGAATGCGAAGCGGTGCGCGACGGCGTTGGCGTGCTCGACCTGCCGGGCTTTTCTCGGTTCAACCTCACGGGCGATGGCGCGGCGGAATACCTGCGCGGTAAGATCACCGGTGGCCTGCCCAAGGTTGGCCGCATGAACCTCGCCTATTTCGCGGACCCGCAGGGCCGTATTCTGACAGAGATGTCGGTGATTCGGCACGGCGAGGATGACTTCACCCTGATCACCGCCGCCACCGCGCAGTGGCACGACCATGATGTCCTGCGGGATGGCCTACCCTCAAACCTGTCGCTGACAGACCATACGGTGGAGTATGATACTCTGATCGCGACCGGCCCTGCTGCACGGTCGCTCTTCGATCAGATCGGCACCGACGCTGACCTGACCCTACCGTGGCTCACCCACCAAAAGGCCGTAGTTGCAGGCTATCCGGCGATGCTGGCACGCGTGTCCTTCGCAGGCGAGTTGGGCTGGGAAATCCACGCCCTCAACGCTGACATGCCGGCGATCTACGACGCGGTTTTGGGCGCTGGCGCCAAGCCCTTCGGCATGTACGCCCTGAACGCGCTGCGCATCGAAAAGGGTTACCGCGCGTGGAAGGGCGATCTGTCGACCGACTATACCCTGCTCGAAGGCGGGCTGGAGCGCTTCATCCGCTTTGACAAACCCCAAGAGTTCCCCGGCAAGGCCGCGCTGCTGAATGAAAAACAGCAAGGCTCCAAAAAGCGTTTTGTCACCATGATCGTCGACGCAGGCGATCAGGACGCGCCCTACATGTCGACGCTTTGGCATGATGGCCAGATCGTGGGCGAGACGACGTCAGGCGCCTGGGGCTACCGGGTCAACGCCTCGGTCGCGCTGGGGATGCTGCGGCCGGACCTCGCGCAGCCGGGCACCGAGCTGGAGGTCAACATCTTTGGGCAGATGTACAAGGCGACCGTCCAGCCCGACGGCCCGCTTTGGGATCCGGCAAATGAAAGACTGCGCGCGTGAGGGCACGTGCCACAGCAAACGCGCCGGATTGCCCTGTGCGCCCGCCGCGTTTCGCCCTAGCACTGCGGCCCAGCTTTTCTCCAGATTGTGACGGATGACGACATGGACGTAACTCTTCTTGATGGCGGCATGGGCCAGGAACTGATCGCGCGCTCGGGCAAGCCCGCCGCGCCGCGCTGGTCATTGCAGGTGATGCTCGACAATCCTGGCCTCGTGGCCGATGTGCACAAGGCCTACGCCGACGTGGGCGCAACCGTCGCAACGACCAACAGCTACGCGATCCACCGCGACCGGCTGCGCGGGGCGGACACAAATCACTACGCGGGGACGGGCCATCACCTGCCCGACATCGAACATCAATTCCCCGAACTGCTCGAAACCGCTGTGACTGAAGCGCAGGCGGTGCGGTCCCGCAGCCGCGTCGCCGGGTCAATCGGGCCGCTTGGCGCGAGCTACCGCTCTGACCTGCATCCAAGCGTCGAAGACTCCATCCCGCTTTATGCCGAGATCGTCAAAACCCTCGCGCCAAGCGTGGACCTCATGCTCTTTGAAACCGTTGCATCGCTCACCGCAGCCAAGGCCTGCCTCGCGGCGGGGCGGCAAGCGGACAAACCCGTATGGTTGGCCTTCACCGTGTCTGACGAGGATGGCACGCGCCTGCGCTCGGGTGAGCCGCTGGCGGACGCTGCCGAGATCGCCAAGGGCGCTGATGCAGCCCTGGTGAACTGTTCGATCCCCGAGGTGATCCCCGCCGCGCTCGACGTGCTTGCCGCGGCGGGCGTGCCGACAGGCGCCTATGCCAACGGGTTTGAAAAAATCGCCCAGGCCTTCATCGATGGCGGGTCAACCGTCGAAGCGCTGAGCGCTCGTCAGGACCTCAGCCCCGAAGCCTATGCGGCCCACGCCATGCGCTGGCTCGACCACGGCGCCACTATCATTGGCGGCTGCTGCGAGGTCGGGCCCGCCCACATCGCCGAACTGCACCGCCGCCTGATCGAAAAGGGCCACAAGGTCGTCTGACCTTCTCTGTTCCAAAAAATCCCGGGGGTTTGGGGGCAGAGCCCCCATTCCACCAAAAGCCAAGGGAGCCACACGATGCCAAACCTGCCCCAACACGCCCAAGTCGTCATCATCGGCGGCGGCGTTATCGGCTGTTCCGTCGCCTATCACCTGACCAAGGCGGGCTGGACCGATGTTGTGCTCTTGGAGCGCAAACAGCTGACCTCGGGCACCACCTGGCACGCCGCCGGGCTGATCGCACAGCTGCGCGCGACGGCAAACATGACCAAACTGGCGAAGTACAGCCAGGAACTCTACGGTAACCTCGAAGCGGAAACCGGCGTCGCGACCGGGTTCAAACGGGTTGGTTCCATCACGGCGGCGCTC
>JABSRH010000295.1 GCA_013215175.1 Parvularculaceae bacterium
ACTTTGCGAGGAGGTCCTCGCTGTTCAGCAAGACACGGTTCGGCTTTGCGAACTCCACTGCTTCCATAGAATCCGACGCATCAAAGTAGATAAATAACGTAGACTGAACGTATGAGTCGCATGTGACCGAGTTAGGCGTCCTTTTGAAGCTATGTGGACGATCTGCGAAAGCTGATCGGACCTTCGATCGGTCGAGCCCGAACTCTAGCGGGCCGACAGACTTCTGAGGGACAAGGGAAAGAGAGAGTCCCATCGGCTAACTCAACATCTCATGGGCTTTTTGGCAGGCGGCGACGAGGGCTTCCACCTCGTCGTGGGTGTTGTAGGCGGCGAAGCTGGCGCGTGCCGTAGCGCTGACGCCCAGGCGCTTCATCAGGGGCTGGCAGCAATGGTGCCCGGCCCGCACGGCGACGCCCGAGCGGTCGAGGATGGTCGACACGTCGTGCGGGTGCACGCCTTTCAGGTTGAATGCGATCACGGGGCCTTTGTTCGCGGCAGCGCCGTAGAGCTCAATGAAATTGGTGGCGCGGAGAGTTTCCATCGCATGCTCCGTGAGCGCCTGTTCGTGCGCGCGGAGGCCTTCGATGTCTTGCTCCATCACCCAAGTCAGCGCGGCGCCGAGGCCAATGGCCTCTAGGATCGGCGGCGTGCCTGCCTCGAACCGATGGGGCGGCGTGTTGTAGGTGATGCGGTCTTCTTCGACGATGTCGATCATCTCGCCGCCACCGCGGTAAGGCGGCAAGCGGTCGAGCACCTCTTTGCGTCCGTACAGAACGCCAATGCCCGTGGGGCCGAAGGTCTTGTGACCGGTGAAGACGTAGAAATCGACACCGAGGTCTTGTACATCCACTGGACCATGGGCGGCAGCCTGGCAGCCGTCGGCGAGGATCAGCGCGCCATGCTCATGCGCGATGGTGGCCATCTCTTTCACGGGCGATAATGCGCCGAGGACGTTCGATTGGTGCGTCACCGCCACCATCTTCGTCCGCTCGGTGAACATCGCGCGATAAGCGTCTAGGTTGATGCCGCCGTCGGCGTCCACGACGAGCCACTTGATGATGGCACCCTTCCGCTCTCGGAGGAAATGCCATGGCACGATGTTGGAGTGGTGCTCCATGGTGGTGAGGATGATCTCATCGCCCTCGCCGATCTCGCCTTGGCCCAGCACGTTGGCGGCCAAGTTCACCGCATCGGTGCCGCCCATGGTGAAGATGATCTCGTCGATGGAGCGGGCGTTCAGGTAGGCTTTCGCCGCCTCGCGTGCGCCCTCAAAAGCGGTGGTGGTCTCATTGGCTAGGGTGTGGAGGCCGCGGTGAACATTCGCATACTGACCGGACATCGCCGAGGTGATTGCATCGATCACGCGTTGGGGCTTTTGCACCGAGGCCGCGTTATCGAGATAGACGAGCGGCTTACCGTGCACCTCGCGGCCGAGGATCGGGAATTGATCCCGGAAGGCTTGGACGTCGAAACTCACGGAGCCTCGCAGTGCTGATCGTTGTCGGTAGGCTTGGACGAGAGAACATCCATCACCAGCACCTGCTTCTCTGATGCTGCATTGTGGCCGAAGCCGCCCCGCTGACCTGGATTGAATTCGCCTGTGAAGTGCGTCGCGTCCGGTACACTGGCGATCAACCGTCCACGAAAAGTGATGGCATACGTTTCACTGCTGGCATCGCCATGAGATGACTCGTTCAATTTCATCTTTGCACGAACGGCATCATCAAGCGGCTCGGCCCACCACTCTTCGCCTGCGTGACACGGAATAAAGAAACTGGCCTCGGGCCCGTAACGGTAAGTTCCGGTATAGGTCTTCTCTGCGCGATAAACGAGACCTTCGTGTATCAGCATATCCTCTGCATGAACGTGGAAGAGGGTGAGCAAGACGAGTGAACCTAACATCATGTCGATTGCACCTGAAATACGTTTTGCAACTGTGCACGGAGAGCTTCGTCTTCGACGCGCTCGAGCACCTCGCCGGCGAAGGCGTCGATGAGGAGGGCTCGGGCCTGTTCCTCAGGAACGCCGCGCTGGCGCATGTAGAAGATGGCCTCACTGTCGAGCGCACCGACGGTGTTGCCGTGAGCGCACTCAACATCATCCGCGTAGATCTCAAGTTCTGGCTTGGCGTTGATGTGGGCGCCTTTCGAGAGCAACAGGGCATGGTGCGCCATTTGGGCGTCGGTGTGCTGAGCACCCTTCTCCACCAGGAATTTGCCTTGGAACACGCCGCGGGACTGATCGCCGCCGATGCCCTTGACGAGCTGGTCGGTGCTGCCGCCTTCGCCGTGGAAGGTGATGTGGCTCGTGAGGTCCGTGTGCATCTTATCAGCGAGGCGGTAGACTGCACTGAGGTTGACATGGCTGCTGCCGAGGTGGCTAACGCGCGTCTCATGCCGCGAGAGGCTAGCGCCTAAGATCAGGGCCGTTTGGTCGAAGGTCGCCTTCACGTCGTCCTTTTCCTCGTCC
>JABSRH010000296.1 GCA_013215175.1 Parvularculaceae bacterium
GATCCTCCATTCCAAGGTCCAAGATGCCCGAAAAAATTGCAATCAAACTGGAGGAGAAAACTGGGAGCAGACCACGGCTGCCATTATTGCAACGGCACGCACAGCCGCTGGCGATGCTTTTCTGCTTGAGATAAAAGCCATGACGCTCGCCTATATGACCGAGAATGGTGCGGCGTTTTCCTACGCCTTTCACTACGAAGATTGGCGCTACAACCCGGCGATGATTGATCAGCGTCAGGCGATCAAATCTAAAGACCTAGGACTGGCTCAGCACCAGCATCATTAACTGTTTCCGGTTTGATAGCGTTATGCTGCCCTTCGGTGAAGTCTGCAGTGGCGTGTTGGATTGTTTCTGCACGATCAATTTGGTGGCCCAAGGCACCGACTTGTTTTTTGGATCACACTACGCTGATCTTGCCGATCCAAAGCCTCAATTCCCGACGGATCAAAATCCACGAGGTCTTGGGTGGCTTGAATGGCGTCGGCATTGCCCGGATCATCACGCAAAGCCTGCATCGCGGCGTAATAGGCAGCGATGTCTTGATCACTGAGCGCGCTATTCGGTTGAGACCGGCGGAAGTCAGCAATGCGGGTTTTACGGAACGCATCATCGGCAAAGAATCTGTCGGCAGTTTCAGCAGCGGCAGTGATGTTGATGGTGATCGCTGAGAAGGTCATGAACTGCTGGATTGTTCGTTCAGTCAGTCCCTCGAGCGCTATGTCTAATGCCAGTGCATCCTTCTCTTCACGGTCTTTCTGATCGGCACGGGCGGCAACGCCGGACGTGCCAGAAGGGCTGCGCAGCCCTTGGCTTTCCATGATGTCGCGGCGGTGGCCTAGCTCGCCGTTCTCGATACCGCCGACTTTGTAGGCGTCGGCAGGGTCAGCCTGCTGGTCAAAGTGGGTGTTTAATTCCTCATCCATTTTGATCAGTATACCACTTTAGGGACTGATCATTCAAATTTGGACGACCAACGGAGTCCGACAAGGCCGAAGCCGTGACTTCGTAGCACGCCGATCTTCTCATTGATGGCGCTGTCCGTTGGCATCCAGAGGGAGACCTGATTAACCGTTGAGAATTATCGTAGTTCCTAACCGTCACCCTAGCTGCAGGAAGACTTTGGGTTCGTCGTCTCTGCCGGCGCAAGCAGAATGTACCATCTGGGCCATCGAAACGCTGTCGCCTTTGAGTAAATAGCGTGCCATGTCATTTCGCTGACCACGGTGGTCGACCTTCCGTTGAGGGATCCTTCTTTCCATGTCTTTAGACGATGACGCTGAGCTAGTTCGGCTCGCTTATACGTTGGTAGTTGAGCCGGAGCGGTTTAACGAAGCTGTCGAGTTATTGCGCGAACGCACTGACCGTATCCTGATGGAGGGGGGTGTGGCGGCCGTCGCCGATTTCGATTCGATCGCGGTTCATCTCAATAATGCCCGTGAGCTGATGAACCGCCGTGGACGAAGGACGGATCGTAGCGTCGGGTCATCCAAAAATATGCAGGCTGCTGCACACCCTGTTCTCTTGGTCACAAAGGATGCTCTCGTCTGCGCAGCCAATGATCAAGCCGTAAAGGCTTTCGGTATACGGATCGGGTCAGAAATACCCCATCAGTGCCTCGAGGCATCTGTTCGCCAGCAGCTATCGCAGCAACTTGCCGACCTTTCTGATAGTTCCTCTGGCCTGCTTGGCGTGTTCCAGGCCCATCGCATCCATCCTGTGGGTACCACCAGCCAGCTAGCGCTGACCATGACACGGCAGCCCGATGGTGAAATCGTCGGGCAACTGACAACACTGAGTTCCTATTGGGTTCCCCATGTGGGGGAGGAGTTTGCCCGAAACCTCCGCTTGACCAAAGCGGAACTCGACGTGACGAAGGCGATCGTCACTGGTGAGTCGATGGAGCAGTTGGCACGCCGCAAGCAACGGGCACTCGGCACGGTTCGAAATCAGAAAAAGCGCCTACTGAGCAAATTGGGATTGAGCTCACAAGTGGAGTTGGCTTGTTTGTTCTCTGGATTTGCACAACTGCACTTCCAGCCGCCAGATACCCAGCTCACTCGACCGTTCGCCGCTGATCTTGCGCGCCAGCACGGTTCGATCTCGCGGACATCTGGTGGGATCTTAGATTATGACCTCTACGGGCCACGCGACGGTCATCCGGTATTGTTCCTGCATTCATTACTCGGCGGAACGGGCCTCACGGAGCTTCAAAAGAAGGAGGTGCAGAAGCAGGGCTTGCGCCTCATCATGCCGTGGCGACCGTTCTACGGTGAGACCACGGATGAGGGGCTGCTGAGTGATCATCTTGAACGTTATGCGAACGATATCATGCGCTTAATGGACAGTTTGGGCGTTGCGGTTTGTCCGGTTCTCAGCGTCACGGAGAGTGCGCCCTATGCCTTTGCCTTGGCGAAGATAGCGCCGGAGCGGTTCACGGAGCTTCAGCTGTTTGGCCCGTCGCTGCC
>JABSRH010000297.1 GCA_013215175.1 Parvularculaceae bacterium
TACGAGACCAGACGACCACTTCGTCATTTCTTGTTTGGATTAGTACGCTTATGCGCGTTCCTTGGCTCAGCTCGAATACTGATTGCACGCCATGTGTTTCAAAATCGCTGCGTGGTGCAATTACAAACGTTTCGGTAGAAGCCTTGCCATACTTCAATTCGAGCTGCCAGACTGTTTCCACAAAACCACGCAGTCCTCCGTTCAGGTACTGGTCAATGCTCGACAGCACCTGATTGCAGAAGTAGAATGTCAAATCTTCTGCGTCTGATGACCATGCGTTCGTGTTAAATGTGGTTTGACGTAGGTCCCAATCTTGCTCTTCGGCTGTGGTTTGGAGGTCGGAAAATGACATCCCAAATGTAACCCCACTGGGCAACTCTAACCCGTCTGCCGGCGCCGGTAGGGCGAGGACAGAAGACAGAAAAATGCCTAGAATTAATGGTTTGGGTTCGAACATGAGCTTCCTTTAAACTGATGCATGCCCGGGGTTAGAGGCGACTGTTTGGGTGGTCAATCCTACACTTGTTTGAGCAGAACGGCCGCCAGTCTCTATCGTCATTTATTTGCTCTCAATTTGGGATGAGGCTTCAGCAGCCCGCTCAGCGCGTCGTCGCTCGTAATACGCTTCCATTTTTGAAGGTCGACCGGGTGGGCGACGTCCGGTCTTCTTATAGCCGTTCTTCGCGCTGACGGGTTTGACCTTTGGTGGCGGCGCGGCCTTCTCCTGTTCTTCCTTGATGTGAGCCAGGATAGCGCCGAGGCGTTTGTTCTCTGTGATTGCTGCGTGTGTGACGCGCCGTTGGTGTGGGTCGAAGATGGCGCAGGGTAGGGCGACGCCTTTGGTGCGCACCTGGATGCGTCCATCTGGCATCTCGTAAACATCCACGTATTTTCCGACCAAACCACGCGTCAGATCGTTGACCTCCAGCCGGATACGCTTGCGGTCATACTTCAGCGTCAAATCCTTCGTGACATAGCGTTTGTCGCGCAGACAAAAGACCTCAGCAAGACGATCCGGTTCGATGTTCAGGGCGCGGTGCAGGTTGTCGGGCTTGGCCGGAGCCTTTGCAAACTTGGCGTTGTAGCGTTCGACGAAGCCCACCAGAAACGCGTTCCCGTCGTCCATGTTGGAAATGCCTGCGATCCGTAGCTCCTTCACCAGACGGTCCTGCAACGTCCGGTTGGCGCGTTCCACGCGGCCCTTGGCTTGCGAGGAATTGGCGCAGATGATCTCGATGTTCAGCTCGGCCAAGGCACGCCCAAACTGGGTCATGCCCGTCATGTGTTCATTGGGTTTGGGAACCCGGAAAACAGTGTGCTTATCGCTATAAAACGCAACGGGGCGACCGTGCTTCAGCAGATAGCTTTCCAGTGCTTCGAAATAACTGAAGGTGCTCTCCGATGTGACAAACCGCAGTTCCATCAATGTGCTGGTTGCGTCGTCAATGAAGACGAGCAGGGTGCAGGGATCGCCCCGATCCTCGAACCAACGGTGGTCTGACCCGTCGATCTGGATCAACTCGCCGAAACATTCCCTGCGTAGACGTGGCTGGTGGAATGTCCGGCGTTGCTTGCGCGACAGCCAGATGCCATCTTCTTGCATCCATTTGCGGATGGTCTCTCGTGAGACTTTGAACCCATGATGTTCGGCCAGCATCTCAGCCGCCAATGTCGGACCGAAATCCGCGTAGTTCTCTTTGATCACGGCCAAGGCATAGTCGCGCTTGGCATGATGAATACGATTGTTCGGAGGTTTGCCGCGGGCTTTGTGCCGGATCGCTGGTGCACCATCCCGCCGATACCGCTTCAACAGCCTGAATACCTGTCTGCGCGTCAGGTCCAACATGTTCGCCGCGTTGTCGACACTCAGTCGTCCATCATCGACCTGCGCCAAAACCTCAACGCGGTTCAACTCGCGCTCGCTCATAACCACCCATCCCATATCCGCTCACCCTCATTCCTTTTTGAGGGCAGAGTGACATTCCTGAATTGCTTACGGGTGACATTTTAGCTTTGCTGCTACACCAAGCGTGGCCTGTAAGGTTTATTATGTAATGTAGTCAGTGTTGCGGATGCACCTGCCCAACAGGCACGGCTACCTAGTTTGTTGTGAAATCGATCCGTTGCCTTGCTTCGAAGCTAATAAAGAGCCACTCTATCCGCCGCAGCGAA
>JABSRH010000298.1 GCA_013215175.1 Parvularculaceae bacterium
GAGCAAGGCCGGGTCGCTGATATCCGGGTCGAAGGCGTAGGTGTCTCCCGCCTCTGCGATCGACCGGGCGATGGCCAGCATAGCGGGTCCGTCGTCCGGCTGGGCGGACCTTATCCGAAAGTCAGCAGACAAGGAGATCTATGCCGGTTCGAGCACCCGAGCTTCGCGAATAGCGGTTGAGCTCTCAGGACGGTTGAGGCCGTCGATGAAGCACCACGCCGGTGCCGACGACTTCGCAAGAAATGCCGAGCGATGGCCAGGCACCCGCTGTTGCCAGAACGTGCGTGCCGCTGGCGCGTTGAGCGGCGCCAGCCTGTTGGCAGGACGAGAGATCACCGCGATGGGCACCATCTGCATGATCTCACGCCAGCGATACCAGTGATGCAGATTGGCGAAGCTGTCGGCCCCCATGATGTAGACGAACCGCTTGGTCCGCTCGCGCTGAATCAGGCGGCGCAGCGTGTTCGCAGCAAAGGTCGGCGCTTCCTCGGCTTCAGCCTGCACGAGCACGTTCGGCATATCGGCGAACAGCGCCTTGGTTTGGTCAATCCGGTCTTGAAGCGGTGCGTAGCCAGCGGGGTCCTTGAGCGGGTTTTGTGGCGAGACCAGCACTCGCGTTCGAGCGATCTGCAGCCGCTTCATCGCATGCTGAACCAGGGCCTTGTGCCCCTCGTGCGGCGGGTTGAAAGACCCACCGAGGATACCAATCGACTTTGGATCAAGCATAAATTCACTCCCGCGCTGTTGAGTTGCTTCTAGTGGCAACAATTCTGATAGCTAAGACCTTATGACCATTCTCGTCACCGGTGCAGCCGGTTTTATCGGTTCGCGAACCTCCGAGCAGCTTTTGGCTCGCGGCGAGGAGGTTCTAGGCATTGATAACCTGAACACTTATTACGACCCAGCCCTAAAGCACGCACGCCTGGAAAAGCTGCTGCCGCAGACGAACTTCCGATTTGTGGAGATGGATCTGTCGGACGCGTCCGCCATGGCTCAATTGGGCGATGAGACCGGCATCGACCGGATCATCCACCTCGCAGCCCAAGCTGGCGTGCGTTATTCGATCGAACAGCCTCGTGAATATGCGGACAGCAACTTGGTCGGACATACGGAAGTGATGCAGCTGGCGCGGCAATGGGGCGTCGAGCATCTCGTCTACGCTTCGTCATCATCGGTTTACGGCAGCAACGGGTCGATCCCCTTCAAAGAGACTGACCGCACGGATCACCCCGTGAGCTATTATGGAGCCACGAAGAAAGCCTGCGAGGTGCTGAGCGACAGCTACGCCCACCTCTACGGGCTGCCGCAGACCGGTTTGCGATTCTTTACTGTCTACGGTCCCTGGGGCCGGCCTGACATGGCCTACATGATCTTTGCTCGGAAAATCTTGGCTGGCGAACCCATCGATGTTTTCGGCGAAGGACAGATGGGCCGGGATTTCACCTACGTGGACGACATTGTCAGCGGCGTGATAGCGTCGCTGGACAACCCTCCCTCAGCGGACGGTCAATTGCCCCATCGGGTGTTCAACCTGGGCAATGATACACCAGAGCGCTTAGGTGATTTCATCGGGCACATCGAACGACTGCTCGGCGTTGAAGCCAAGCGCAACTTGTTGCCCATGCAACTGGGCGACGTTCGCGAGACCTGGGCGGATATCAGCTTCGCTCGAACGGAACTCGGCTACGATCCAAAGACGAGCCTTGCCGAAGGGCTTGGACACTTTGTTGATTGGTACAAAGAATTTTATCGCGACTGAACTTGTCAGTTGCATCGACCTAGCAGAACGCGTTAGCGCGGGACTGCTGATAGCTTGGCGCGGCCGATAAGGACCCACCATGAACGACGAATTCCTCGAGGAAGTCATCGCTGGCCTCTCTGCACCTCAGAAGGCCCTTTCGCCAAAATGGCTTTACGATGAGAAGGGTTCGGAGCTTTTCGAAGCGATCACCAAAACCGAGGAATACTACCCGACCCGCACCGAAGCCACGATCATGGCAAAGGCCTACGGTGAGCTGGCCGAGTTATGCCCGCCCGGCGCTGCCATCGCTGAGTTTGGGTCCGGCGCTGGCATCAAATCGCGCCGCCTTATCGAGGCACTCAAACCCTCTGTCTACGTTTCGATTGATGTGGCGAAGGATTTCTTGGAGGCGTCTTGCGACACGCTCGCACGGCTTTTTCCTGGCACCTCGATCTTTGGTGAAGTGGCGGACTTCTCTGGCGATGTCGCCCTGCCCGCCGCCTTCTTCGAAGCGGATCAGCAGATGGGGTTCTTCCCGGGTTCGACGATCGGCAATTTCGAGACCGGCGGTGCCCAGTCGTTCCTGGCCAAAAGCCGTCAGAGCCTCGGAGACCGCAGCTTTTTCCTGATCGGCGTGGATCTCGTGAAGGACGAAGACGTGCTGCTCGCGGCTTATGATGATGAG
>JABSRH010000299.1 GCA_013215175.1 Parvularculaceae bacterium
ATTTAGTGAGGATGGGTACACAGGTATCCTACAAGGACAAGCTTATGATAGAAGGTGGAATAAAAGAGGTAATACAGGTAATTTTGTTGCTCTAAATACAAGTACTAATATTAATCTTACTAATGTAAAAACGGTAGGATTAGGTCAATTGTTAGGTGTAACAGGGGGAAATAATTCAAAGATAAATATTATTGATTGTGAGGTTGATGGCTATGGAAGTGTAGCTATTTCTCCTTGCGATTATACAACAATAAAGAATTGTATTATAGATAACCAAGAAGCACAAGCAATTACAGCTATTGACCAAGGACAAAACTTAGGTACTTCACATGCTATCTATACTACACAAGCTTATGAAAATGTAATCATAGATAATAATGATTTAACTTATATTAGGGGTGTTGCCATTCAATTTAATACGGGATCATCTGGTAAAAGTAAGGGTAATTTTGTGACTGACAATTATATGTTTGAAGCACAAAGAGCAGGGACAGTGCAAGGTTCGGCAGAATGGCAAGTAACCTTTGAAAATAATATCTGGGAAAATTGTGGTCAATGGTCTGTAAACTCCGCTAATAGTAAAGTTTATGTAAAATTAGATACATACAAAGGTGAACCAAGCGAACAAACAGATTATTTGGGTTCTTGGAGTATTGTAGATGCTGCATATTTTGAAATGAAGAACAGCACTATAAATGGGGTCTTTACTGGTTCAACTGGTACTGATGCAGCAGCTTTAAGTTTTGCTATGCAATCGTCGAGTGCAGTTAGAGATATAAACGTAAATATCGACAACAACATATTTGTTAATAATACAAATGATTTACAGTTTATAAATGAACAATTTGCACTAACAGCAGGTAATGAAATCAAGATAACTAGAAATGAGTTTTTAGGTAATGTGTATCTAGTTAAAAGTAGCTCTGGTACATACCGTCAGGCCGATTTAGAAGAGTATATTTTATTTGAGGATAATAATTTTTATGGTACTACATTTATCAGAATGGGAGCGAGTTTCTTGTATAATAACTTTACTAAAATTGGTAATTCTGATTTAGCCATGTCAATTGACATGTTGTCGGATGCTGGTGCGAGTGGTGAAAGGAATTTAGTTTTAAATCATAACACATTTGAAAGAATTAATGGTACAGATTCAGATATAATAGAATTAAGTGCTGCGAGTGATTCAAGAGTAATTTTTGATTATAATAAAGGCTTAGATGAATCCGCACAAGTGGAATTAAACGGTGGTTCTTTTATAAGTAGAAAAGGTTTATACAGAGATAACAATGACAATTATCAAATAACAACTTCTGGTAATACAGCTTGGACTTTAGAAACAACAACTAATAGTTATACAGCAGTTAACTTTTTGAAAAACGATGGGAATTATTGGAAATTAAATACTCAAAGTAACATACTATCAGGTGCTTTATTATTTGCTGCCAGTGGCAATTCATCCCCTCTTTCTGGTGTAAGAATGAGTCTTACAACTACCGGCAATCTAGGAATAGGTTTAGGTAATACTGATACAGCAAGTGAAAAACTCGAAGTGCAAGGTAATATAAAATTACGTGATGAAGGGGGTACAGTTAGAGCAGACTTGATTGGTAATGCCGATAACAGGGGAACCGTAACAATAACAGAAGCACAAACTGGAAGTTATACTTTTAATGTTTCAAAGAATGATGCTAGTTATATTATTGCTACCTCAGTAGAGATAGTGTCTGGTACACCAGATGCAAATGAAATAGTACATACTATTTCTAAAACATCAACTGCAATTACGTTTACTCTTGTAGATGCCCTAGATGTAGGAGAAGCCGTAAATATAAACTGGATATTAGTACAGTAAAATAAACAGAAAAAGCACAAAACATAAGCTATGATAAGTATAGGCACGAATAAAGGGATGGCTTTGATCGGTGATATAAAAGGGCAAGAAACCGCAATAGATGTAAGCGGTTTAACTAGCACCTACACCTTTGAAAGTCCTGCGCTAGAACAATTTGATACAGTGAGTTTTGAAATTAAACTTTCTGGTATGAGTGGCAGTGAAGAACTAAACGTTTATTTTACGAATACGACAGGCAGCAACGCAGGGTTAACGCAAGCGACCGCAAATATTGATTCGGGAGTTTCTAACAACTTGATAGAAATAACTGACTTAACGTGTCGGTTTGTGCGTTTAGAATTTTCTAATCTAAGCGTGGGAACAATAGACCATATTATTATAACTGCAAAAAAATAAGCTATGCCCTTTCATATTCAAATAACAGATGAAAGCGACTCAAATGGATCAGGGTCAATTAGTGAGAATTTTGGCTTTATTGATTATAACGATACAACAGGGGCTGTATCTTTAACTGCTGATACTTGGACAGATGTTCCAAACAACGGTGCTGGTGCTTTTTCTAACTCA
>JABSRH010000003.1 GCA_013215175.1 Parvularculaceae bacterium
GCCCTGCCAACATCAGCGGCAGCGCACCGGGCAACGGCACGGGGTCGGCTGACACCGGCACAGCGTTCGCGAAGAAGACTACGTCGAACCCATCGTTGATACCCGCATAGGTACTGGTGACGCTGGTCACAGCATCATCAAAGACATAGAGCACGAACGAGCCCAAGCGCGAGTTGTCGATGTTGTAGGCCGTGCCCGTCTCCGTCGTATCACCGCCAAAGTCGGCCGCTTTGATACCCAAATCGATACCGGTGACGTTCGCGAAGCTGTCGTTCTGCGCGATGAACAGCAGGCTCGTAATAGGAGCGTCAAAGTCGATGGTCACGTTGCCGATGTGGAGATGCTGGTAAAATACGGTATCGACCACGCCGCCAACATCGAATCGTCTCGTCGAAAAGATGTCTGACAACGGACCGAATGCGCTGGTCGACCATCCCACTGTGCCGAACTCTGTGGTGCTGGTGCCGGTATACTTGGCAACTTGGTCCATGTCCTCGTCGGACTCGGTTTGGACATCAAAGCCCAAAGCGACCAAGTTGACGTCGTTGATGGTGGATGCTTGTGCCGAAGCTGCGAAAAAAAGCAGCGGTGCTATCCATTTAGCGTAGTTCATAATCACCCCCTCGTTGGTGCGCGTTAAGGTTAATTCTGACGTAGACCGATGTCAAAATTTGGCGATTTTCCTTCGGTCACCCGAGGCTTCCTTGATGGCGAGCCTTGGCACAGGCAAAGTCCCCGCGTGCGCCCATCGATCCTCAATCCCCTCTTCACTGACCTCACCGACCTGCCAGGCGTCGGGCCGAAGTTTGCTGCGTTGATCCAGAAAGTGTCGGGCCCCCGCCCCGTGGATTTGGTCCTGACCTTGCCCACGGGCGTGATTGACCGCAGCCATCGGCCGATGATCGACGCTACGCAAGATGGCGAGCATGCGACTCTTACCGTCACCATCGACAAACATGAGGCGCCGCCAGCGAACCGTCGGTCGGCACCTTATCGCGTGCTGGCCTCGGACGGGACGGGATTCATTCGCTTGGTTTTCTTCCGTGCTCATCGCGATTGGCTGGAGAAGACTTTACCGGAAGGCGCTACACGGATCATTTCAGGTAAAGTGGAAGCCTACGGGAATCAGCGCCAGATGGTGCACCCTGACGCTATCGTCGATCCGGAAGCTGATGGCGATCTACCGAGTGCCGAACCGATTTATCCGCTCACGGCGGGTCTGCAGCAAAAGGTGATGCTGAAAGCATCTCGCGCTGCCCTCAAGCGTGTGCCCGGCTTGCCGGAATGGCAACGGGACGACGTGCTGGCCCGGGAGAAGTTTCCGACCTTCGGCGATGCGATTTATGCTGTGCATCAGCCGCAGACACGCCTCGACATGGCGCCGGAGAACCCGGCGCGACGGCGGTTGGCCTATGACGAATTCTTAGCCAGCCAGCTGGCGTTGGCGCTAACACGGAAGATCCAACGCTCCGTGGGGGGACGACGATTCGTTGGCGATGGTCAGCTCGTGGCAGCGGCACGCGGCGCGCTGCCCTTCGCGCTCACCGGCGATCAGGACAAGGTTCTCGGGGAGATCAAGGCTGATCTTGAGGCCAAACAGAAGATGGTGCGGCTGGTGCAGGGAGATGTGGGGTCCGGGAAGACCGTTGTCGGCCTACTGGCCGGGCTGAGCGTGATCGAAGCTGGCGCGCAAGTGGCGTTTATGGCGCCCACGGAGATTTTGGCTCGCCAGCACCTCGCGTCGATGGAGCCTCTGTTGGAAGCCGCCGGTGTCTCGGCCCTGCTGCTCACCGGCCGGGACAAGGGCCAAGAGCGTGCCGCGAAACTGCGGGCGCTCGAGGAAGGCTATGTGCAGCTGGCTGTGGGCACCCACGCTGTGTTCTCGGAAGACGTGGCATTCCATGACCTCGGCCTGGCGATCATCGATGAGCAGCACCGTTTTGGCGTACAGCAGCGGCTGAAGCTACAAGAAAAAGGCCGCGGTACGGACGTTCTCGTCATGACCGCGACACCCATCCCGCGCACGTTAGCGCTGACCGCCTATGGCGACATGGATGTCAGCCAAATTCGTGAGAAGCCGCCGGGGCGCAAGCCGGTGGACACCCGCGCCATCCCCCTCGCTCGCTTGGCAGATGTGGTAGAGGGCGTGGCTCGCGCCATCGATGCGGGTGGCCAGGTCTATTGGGTGTGCCCGCTGGTGGAGGCCAACGAGCAGCTCTCCGCCACCGCCGCGGAGGAACGCTTCCGAGAGCTGCAAGCGCGCTTCGGCGAGCAGGTGGAACTTGTCCATGGGCGGATGAAGTCGCCGGAGAAAGACGCTGCTGTCAGGCGCTTCTCCGAGGGCAACGCCAAACTGCTGGTGGCAACAACGGTGATCGAGGTGGGGGTCAATGCGCCAGACGCTACGGTCATTGTTATCGAGCATGCGGAGCGCTTTGGCCTGGCGCAGCTGCACCAGCTGCGTGGCCGCGTGGGTCGTGGGGACAAGCCCGGCAGCTGCATCCTGCTTTATGGCGGCGCGCCGGGTGAGCTGTCGGAAACCACGAAGGCGCGGCTCAACGTGCTTCGTCAGTCCCAGGATGGATTTGAGATTGCTGAAGAGGATCTTCGGCTACGCGGGTCTGGCGATGCCTTGGGCACAGCGCAGTCTGGTTTCCCCACGTTCCATCTCGCCAGCGTGGGTGACCATGGCAGCTTGCTCGAAATGGCAACAAGCGACGCCAATTTGATCGTTGAACAAGACCCCGAGCTGAGCAGCGAGCGCGGCCAAGCGCTGCGTACCCTGCTCTACTTTTTTAGCCGAGATGATGCGATCCGGCGGCTCAGGTCAGGCTGACGGACTACTCCGCCTCGACCTCGCGCTCGTAGGCTTCTTGCAGGGCCTTCTCGTCTGCCGTTTTGCGACGCTTGAGGAAGCTGAAGGCACCCGACTGGGTGGTCAGGTCCGACGGTTGGCCGTTCTCACTTTGCAGGGAGAATTCAGGCGCCACGAGACCGGCGGAGAAGATCATCTTCGCACCGTCTTCCACCGACATGGACAAGATCCGCAGTTTGGAACGGGGTACAAAGATCAAAAAGCCGGACGTCGGGTTCGGCGTGGTCGGCACAAAGACGTTCGTCATGTCACTACCGATGTCGTCGAGCACGTGTTGCGGCTCGCCCTTCGTGCTGGTCACCACGAAGCAGAGGGTCCAGAGGCCCGGGCGCGGATATTCGATCATCGCCACTTCTTTGAAGGACTGCTCGGACTGTTGCAGCGCCATCTCGAAGACGTTCTTGAAGAAGCCGTAGAGGTTGCGAACCAACGGCGTCGAATCGAGCACGCGCTCGCCTAAGCCGATGAACCAACGCCCGATGACGTTCCGCGCGAGCATACCGAGCAGCGTCAGCAGGATCACCGTCACCAAGATGCCGAAGCCGGGCACGTAAAGGTCCGCCCATTCCGGCGGCAGCCAGCCATCAGGGATGTAGCTCTGCACCGTGCCATCTACCTGAGCGAGTGGCCCGGTAATCAGCCAGTACATCACGCCAGCGGTGATCAGCAGCGGCGCGGCCAGCACCACGCCCGCGAAAAAGCTGTTCCGCAGCAGGCCCAGCGGCCCTGTCTTGCCAATTGGTATGGCACCGTCAGCCCCCCGGCGGCGGCTTTTGTGAGGACGGTCGGACTTGGCCATGCTAGGCTTCCCTTAAGCGTTACGCTGTCACGGTGCGGGCAGCTGGCAACAGTCGCCCCGAAATCGACATCGCTTTGTCACGTAGTGGCTTAGCGCATGTGCGAACAGAGGCTAACAGGAGATCTTTAACATCACGAGCGATCATCCGCTCCATCGAATGAAAAGCGCTTTAGGTGGGAGAGGTTCTTGCGCGCTATTGCTTTGATCATGACGGGTACCTTCGCCATCTTGGCCGCGCTCGCTTGGGCGTTCCAGGACGACGTTGGTCTATGGCTGATCAATCCTAGTCGCAGCTACGAAGCCTACACCCCGCCGCCTGCGCCCGGCTACGCCTCGGACGAGTCGTGGCTCGCGCGCGGTGACGGCGACGGGCCTGTCGATATCTTCTTCATCCACAACAATATCTATCGCGGCGATGGCCGATGGAACGCGCCGCACGATCGCGACGATCAGCTGCCGTTTTTGAGGGATGTCTTGCTGCCCCTCGAAGCGGGACCTTTCCAAGCCTTGGGTCCGTTGTGGGCACCGCGCTATCGTCAGCCGACGTTCTATGCGCGGTTCACGCAGAAACAGCCTGGGCGCGCCTCGCGCGATACGGCCTATCGCGATGTCTCCGCTGCCTTCAGCCTGTTCCTTGCCGAGCGCGCACCGCATCGGCCCTACATCGTGGTCGGCTATGGCGACGGCGCGCTGCTAGCCGCGCGATTGCTGGAGCAGCGGATTGAACCGAATGTCGAGCTGAAGCGGCGGATGGCTGCCGCCTACGCCATCGAAATGCCGCTCTCGCTGGGCGCGTTTGGCGATATGGCCTGTAGCCGACCTGGGCAGCCCCGCTGCCTGGTGGCTTTTGCGCCGGTGGATCGTCGCTTCACACGGTACCAGGAGCGACTGCGCAGTCGGACGCTTACATTGCGTGCAGATGCTGGCTATGTGTCCACGTCGGATGGGCCGCTGCTCTGTGCACCGCCTTCCATTCCGGCGGAGACTGAAGCCCTCACCGCCTCCTCCGCAGCGCCTATCCGGACGGAGCTATGGGCGAAGTGCGAGGGCGGCTTGTTGCTGTTTGGCCCGCCGGAGGAAGGCGCCCTGCGTCAGGCGCGGTTCTTTGGTCGTCAGTGGCTACCGGATCGGATCAACCACTTCTATGGGGCTCTCAAACTAGACGCGTTTGATCGCTCGGCGGCGGTGCTCGCGCTGCTAAAAGACGAACAGCGTCAGGAAGAAATCGATGCTGCGACCCCGCCGCCCTTTGGTCCGGTGGAGGAGATCGAGGTGGCGCCGATCAACACGGTGCCGACGGATAGGCAGTAGGCGAACCTTAGAAGATGCCGAGGAATTTTTTGCGGCGCTTCTTCCAAGCCTCTTGGCGGTCCACAGCGTAGCTCAAATAGTCTGAACCCGAACGCCGCACGCGCGCTTCGGTGAACTTGAGATCCGCGAGGAGCGTGTCGTCGAGGGCGCTGGGTGGTGTTTGCGTACCTGCGTCAAAGCTCATGGAGGCCTCGCGGCGGCGCGAGCCTCTCTTGGCTTTCGCTTGAAGGTCCGTGTGCAACGCCATCATGGCAGCTTGGACAGCGTCGCTAGCGTCAGCGCGGCCTTCGAACAAGGCCTCTTCCGCCAGGCGGCGTTCGGTTTGCATGGAGCGCGTCGGCGGGCGGGCATGGGCGCTGATATCGGTGGAGGTAAGCCGCGCCCGCGTGGTGCTGGCAAAGCTCTTCCAAATCTGGTCCAGACGGTCAGCCATGATCAAAGCTCCGCTTTCTCTTTGCCCATCACGAGGCCCTCATTGCGGGTGATGGTCGCCAAACTGATCGGCCCACCGACGGTTTCCACGTCGTGCATGACCTTTTGCTGGAAGCTATTCAACTTGATAAGCGAGGCAGCCGTCTCACCAAGCTCTTTTTTCGGCAGCATGCTGACGGCCCTCAAGATCGGGGCGGTATGTGTTTGGTACTGGAATTGGTCGATCGAGCCAAAGAACGCCTTCAGCGCCGTGGCGAGTGAGCCTTCGGAATAGTCGGCCATCAAGCGGCGACGTTGATCATCCGAAAGGCCGGGCGCACGGCTGACCACATCACCCACGAGGTTGTGGCTAAGCTTCAGCGTCTCACCGAACATGAACATCCGCAGGTGCGCATCCATCCCCGTAAGGAAGGTCCGGATCATGCGATCCTGCGCAAACGGAGCAATCACGGGGCCAGAATTGGCTGTCATGTCCTGGCCCCGATCCATTCGATGCTTCAGCTTTCCCAACACCACGCTGGACGCGAGGTAACTGCGCATCGAAGGAAACTTGTCGGTCCGGCCAAAGCCGGCAAATACCACACCCGTGAAATGCTCGAAGAACGCGTCTTGCGTCACGGACATCACGGCGACGTCGCGGAGCTTGTCGCGGGTATCAGCACCCACGGAGAGCATCGGGTACTCGTTCTTCAGCATGCCGATGAGGCCGCCAATCAGCTCGTCTATCTCAGCACCATAACGGCGCAGCAGCTGTTCTTCGGTTCCCTCAGGAAAAACGTCGAGGCGGGCCCGCGCGGTCCCGTCCATGTTTTTGGTGAGGTCGCCGTAAAGCTCATCCACCACGTAGGCGAGGACGGCGGAGACGTGGTCGCGGGTCTTGCCCTGCCCGCTCTGTTTCAGCGCGCGGAGGTGATAGTCGAAATCGTCCGCAATGATCGAGAGCACCACGGTGACGTGCTTGAAGAACTCCGTGTCCTGGTGGTCTTGCGGGAAGAGCTCAGGATTGTCGGAGAGGAAGCGCATGAAGTCCTGCGCATAGGCGGCCAGCGTATCGAGCTGCCGCCCCCTCGCCTGCTCTCGATAGAGGGAGATGATGGTCTCCCAAGGCGTGCTCATGAGCTCAGCGTTGTTGTAGATCATCACGCCGATGGGCACGCCGTCCACGAGGGGAAAGAGCTTGTCCACCGACTGGTAGGTCTTGAGATAGTTTTGACCGGAGATCGTCACGGCGCTGTCGGCGGCCATGGCCACCGCTTGCCGGTTCATGAGTACCACTTCCGAGGTCATGCCCCACACCTCTCCCAAGACCCGTGCGGGCGCGGCCGAAGCCACGCCTCACAACCTGTTAACTTATTCCTAGGCCAAAAACCCGGAACTGACCAGGGGCCCTGGAATTTAGGCCGCTTTCCGGCGCTTACGCGCCAGCAAAGCGAGGCCTGCGAGCATTAGTGGTGCTGCTGCTGGGACCGGGACGGGTGTCAGGCCCAGCTGTTCCATGGCTGCTGCGGCGAAAATGCGGTGGACCGCTGCGGTGGGGTGAACGCTGTCGAAGTCGGTATAGCCCAGGCAGTCCATCGCGAGCGCTTCAGGGCTGAGGATGCACGGCTGGCCGATGAGGCCGGGGTCAAAGCCGAATGCCGCCGGGTCGAAGAGGATGGCGTTGGTCAGGCCATCATTGTCGAAAAGCATCACGTTGTTGTCTGGGTCGGCCAGGTTCAGCGACTGGATGATGCCATTGAGGCTGTCGTTATAGGCTGAGATAGCACCAAACAGAGCTGCTTGTTGCTGGGGCGTGTCGGCGCCGAAGGCGATGACCGATGGCACGTTGGCGACGAGGATTTGGTTGGCGCCAGCGTCAACGAGTTGGGTCAGCGCCGTGGTCATCGACGCCGCGGCAGCAGCTGCGAGGGCGGCCGGGTCCTGGATGCCCAAGCGGGCTGCGAGGAAGTCGTTGCCGCCGATGTGCACGACGTGCAGGGCGTCGCCGTCGAGACCCGGAGCGACGGGGATGCCGGAGATCATGCCGCCGTTGACATAGAGGTCCACTTGCTCAGCGAGATCCGGGATTGAGTCTGGAATGCCCATGCCCTGATAAGGGTTGAGCGTCGCGCCTGCACCACCGGTGGCATAGTTGGGCTCTGGGTCGAAGGGGCTGGCCGAGGTCAGCAGCGCGTCGGCAGGATCGCCGGTGATCTTCAGCGAGAGCAGGTCAGCATAGGTATAGCCGTTGCTGAACCGTCCTTGGAAATAAGGCGGAGACGGCGTGGGGCTCGGCACGCCGGCCAGAATGGCGCCAGCGTTCGCGTTGCCCGAATCGACGATGGAATCGCCGATCACGACGACGCCGGAGAAAGATGCTGCCTGCGCAGCGGTGCTAAGCGCCAAAGCGCCAAGGGTTGCCGCGATTGTCCGCGACACCGACCAGTTCCTTACCATGGGTTTCCCACCTTTATTGGGTTGCTTTTGGAAGGATGGTTAACGCGCAGCCTCGTCGGGTCAACCGACAACCATTACCGCAGCGCGTCATCGATCCATGGTGATCGGAACCGCCCACTCACCGCAAGGATGACCCGTTTCGCCGCAGCGGGGGTTGCGAGCTGGGTGTGACCGAGGAACTTTTCGCCGCGTCGAACAATTGATTCCTGACCATCGGCCCGGACCGATGATCGCGTTTTGGGGAGTAAGATCGTGGCCAACATCAGCAAGGCTATGGGCGCTGCATCGATGGTTCTGCTCGCGGTGGGGGCGGCGAGCTGTGGCGGCGGAGGCGGCGGAGCGACCCCTAGCGCTCCGCCGCCCGTTCAGTCGCCACCGCCTCCTCCCCCGCCGCCCGTGGTGAACCGCCCCGATGTTCCGGACCCCGCTCCTGCTGGGTCCGACTTTCTTCCCCAGGGCAAAGGCTGGTCACTGGTGTGGTCGGACGAATTTGACGGCGACAGCCTCGATGAGACGAAATGGACCGCTGAGGAAGCCTGCTGGGGCGGCGGTAACAACGAACGCCAGTGTTACACTCAGCGTGAAGACAATGTTGAGGTGGTGAACGGCCTCTTGCGCCTCGTCGCGCTGGAGGAAGAGTTCACGGGCAAAAATCTTCCGCTTACCACCAATCCGGGCGACACCGCCCGCGCCACCCAGCCTTATACGAGCGGACAGGTAAGGTCCGTGGGCAAAGCATCGTGGACCTACGGCCGGATCTCAGCTCGGGCAAAAATGCCCGCGGGACAAGGCACATGGCCTGCCATCTGGATGCTGGCAGACAGCGATACCTACGGCAATCAATGGCCACTCTATGGTGAGATCGACATCATGGAAGCGGTGAACCTCAAGGCGTCCTGCAACGGATGCAGCGGCACCACGGGCGAGAACCGCACGTCGTCGGCCATACACTTTGGCAGCGAATGGCCTAACAATCAGTTCGTCTCGGAGCGGACGAATTTGCCAGGCGATATCAACCCCGCCGATGGCTACCACGTCTATTCTGTGGAATGGGCTGAAGGAGTGATGCATTTCTTCTTGGATGACCAGCTCTATTTTACCGTGCGAGATTTTGAATGGTATACGGATCACCCTGCGGGCGACGGCAATGACAACGCGCCGTTCGATGCGCCCTTCTACTTGATCATGAACCTCGCGATCGGCGGCAATTGGCCAGAGGGCGAGAATGACCTGGGCGTCGGCGCCAATGCAGCACCGAACCAGATGCTGATCGACTGGGTTCGCGTCTACGAGTGCTCGGGGGATACGGCGACGGGGAAAGCCTGCTTGTCCACGCCCTAACCCGCAAGAGGGCCCGCCAAACAAGAAGCAGTGAACGGGTTGTTGCGCGGTGCAGCTTCGTGAAGGCTAGACCCGCGTTTGAGGAGTTGGGTCAACCATGAAGATGTACATCAAGAGCGTGAGTGTCGATGATCAGACCAAGGCACTGGATTTCTACACGAATAAGCTTGGCTTCACGGTCAAACACGACATCCCCTTGGGCGAATTCCGCTGGCTGACGGTGGTGTCGCCGGAGGAGCCTGATGGTGTTGAACTGGGCCTCGAGCCCAACGCGCACCCGGCGACCAAGGCTTATCAAGCGGCGCTAAAGGCCGATGGCATTCCGTTCACGGCGTTCAGCGTGGACGATATCGAGGCCGAGGTCACCAAGCTCGAAGGCCTCGGCGTGCAGTTCACCGTGCCGCCGACGAAAGCCGGCGGCGCCACGTTGGCGATCTTCGATGATACTTGTGGGAACCTCATCCAGCTGCTGCAGCTCGACGGCTAACAGCAGCAGCCCTCCTTAAACGGCAGGCACAGCTCGCGGCTCAAGCGTCTCGTTGAATTGGACAGGGATGCCGCCGCCACGCTGGGTGATCTCACCGTCGCGCATGACGAACCGTCCACGGACAATGGTGGCCAAAGGCCAACCTGTGGCCTCGAACCCATCATAGGGCGTCCAGCCGCATTTCGACTTGGACCACTCCGCCGTGATGGTCTCTTTGCGCTTGAGGTCCACCACCGTGAAATCAGCGTCGTAACCTTCGGCGATGCGCCCCTTCGTGGCCATGCCGAAGACGCGCTGCGGCCCGGCGCTGGTGAGATCCACAAAGCGCTCCAGCGTTAGTCTGCCGTTCGCCACGTGCGTGAGCATGACCGGCACCATGGTCTGCACACCCGGCGTGCCCGAAGGCGATTTGGGATAGGGTTGGTCCTTTTCCTCCGCGGTGTGAGGCGCATGGTCCGAGGCCAGAACATCAACCAAACCAGCGTTCAGTGCACGCCAGATCCCGTCTTGGTGGCGTTGCTCGCGGATCGGTGGATTTTGCTGGGCATAGGCGCCGAGCCGATCATAGGCATCATGTGCAGCCAGGGTCAGATGGTTCGGCAGCACCTCAACCGAAGCGACATCCTTCGCATGCAGAAGAATATCCATCTCCTCCGCGGTTGAAATGTGAAGGACGTGAATGCGCTTGCCGACCTTGCGAGCGATGTTGATGAGCCGCTTGGTTGACGAGACGGCGGTCTCCACATCGCGGACGACGGCGTGGGAGTGCCAGTTGCCCTCCTCCGCCAGATGCGCACGCTCCTTCAGACGGAACTCATCTTCAGAATGGAACGCGGCACGCCGCTTGATGGCGCGCAGAACCGCTTCGACGCCTTCGTCGTCGTGAACCAAGAGCGAGCCGGTTGAGGCGCCCATGAAGACCTTGACGCCGCAGCAGCCCGGCATCTGTTCCATCTCCGCCAAGAGCGGGGGGTTCTCGTGGGTGGCTCCAGCAAAGAACGCGTGGTCGACATCCATGCGGTCCTTAGCCCGCGCGAGCTTATCCAACAGCAAGTCCGGCGTGGTGGTCGATGGCTGTGTGTTCGGCATCTCGAAGACGGTGCACACGCCGCCCATGGCTGCTGATCGCGCGCCGGTCTCAAGATCCTCTTTGTGCACTGGGCCCGGTTCACGGAAGTGCACCTGGCTATCAATCACGCCAGGCAGCACATGGAGCCCCGTGGCATCATAAACCTCGCCGGCGTCGGCGGTGGACAGATCGCCAATCACAGCGATTTTGCCGTCCCTGATGCCCACATCGCTGAGCCCCTGTCCACCCGGGGTCACCAGGGTGCCACCTCGCAAAATGAGATCAAACACAGCTGTCATCGTACAATCCTCGCCACACCCAAAGGGAACTAGTCGGGACCCTCATCGAAACAATCGCGATCGGCTGCAAGGGGTTTTCCCTTCAAGCCGCTTGTCGGCGTACGGTCGCTGCGAAGGTAGAAGCGCGACCACGCCCCTCACCCCGCTAGAGCTAGCCAGCGCAGTTTGCGGGGCCTATGTGCTGGGCAAATTTGTGCGACTGTTAAAGGACGGCCCCATGCTCACGGCGCTTCAGTACTTCCTCATCCCGATCGCTATCCTCGCCACCACGGTATTCTTGGGCCTGGGGATCTACTCCCTCGCGCGAGGTGGTGAGTTCGCAGCGAAAAACTCCAACAAGCTCATGCGGTACCGCGTGGCGGCGCAAGCCGTGGCCGTGGCTCTTTTGGTGATCTTCAGCCTTCTGCTGTCGCGCGGCGGAAACTGATCCATGGTTGTTCTGAACAAGATCTACACCCGCACCGGCGATGCGGGCACGACTGGCGTCGTCACCGGTCAACGCTTGGCCAAGACGCATGCTCGGATTGTCGCCATTGGTGACGTGGATGAGCTGAACGCAGCGATAGGCGTGGCCATGGACCATGGCCTCAGTGACGACCTGCGCGGCATGTTGCTCGCCATCCAGAACGATCTGTTCGATCTTGGTGCTGACTTGGCAACGCCGGAGACCCTCAAGGGCGAGCTTCGCTTGGGCGAGAACCGGCCGGGGCGCCTGGAAGAGATGATCGACACGATCAATGAGGCCCTGCCACCACTGGAGAGTTTTGTGCTGCCGTCGGGCCCTGGCGGCGCGGGTGCGCTGCATTTGGCTCGCGCGGTGGCTCGGCGGGCTGAGCGTTCGGTCTGGGCCCTTGCTGAGCTGCCTAAGCCCGAAGGCCGGGTCTCGGCGCCGGTCACGCAGTTCCTGAACCGCCTCTCCGATTTCCTCTTCGTGGCGGCCCGCAAGGCCAGCCGCGACGGCGGCGGCGAAGTCCTCTGGGTCCCTGGCGGCGCGTCGGAATAAACCCAAACGGCCACGGATCGCCTGATCCGTGGTCGTTATAGGAGCGCCGCCGATCAACGGGTCTGGCAGGCGACGCTTGGGGGAACTGGTGTTTTTTTAGGAAGCCATCTTCTTGAAGAACCGGCGCAGCCCGCCGCCTGCGATAGCTGCGCCGAAGAGGGGCGCTGCTGCGGGTACGGGCACGGGGGACAGGTCTTCATCGACGCTGAACTCGTCGAAGGCGATGCCGAGATTGCCGCGTGAGCGCTCGCCGCTCATTTCGACTTTCGCGATATCAGCGCCTAGGTCAGAAAAGCCCACGTGAGTGACTTTGCGATTGCCGGTTCCAGGATCACCCGCTTTGATCGTCTTGTGCGCCAAGAGCTCGCCCATGACGTCGTAGACCGAGACGTCGAAGACCTCGTCGCCATCGATATCCGCCATTTTGAAGCTTAAGCCGCTAACAGGTGTAGCATAAGTGATGATGAGATCGGTGATACCGTCATCGAATGACGTTCCCATAAAGTAATCACCGAAAGCATCAGCTGGGTCGGGCAAATCGTTGGGCCAAAAACCAGCAGCGGGTGGACCCACGAGAACAAGTTTCAGCTGATCCGAGGAAGCGAATTGGACGCCATATTCATCGAGAAACTCATCACCTTCGATGATCATTTCACCATCAGCAGCACCGGCCTCTTCGAAGTTTAAGACTTTACCTTGCGCAATGCCAAAAAACATCAGACTAGCGGCGGTAGTCAGCAGAACTTTCTTCATGATCATTTCCCCGTAATCGTGAGTTGGTCTTCATCCGTTGATGTCACCAACCTACTAGAATGGAGCGGTCCGCCCCATTCTCCGGATGGCTCGCCAACACTGACCTTTCGGGTAGGTCAGGCCCCGAAACAGTGTTGTCAGTTGGTCAGCGTCCAGTGCGCTACCAACCGAGGGGAATTTTCTTTGTTCAAACATTTAATTGCGGCTGCAGCCGTTGCTCTACTACCGATCACCGCCTCTGCCGAAACGATTGTCATCGATGGCGGCCAGGGCCAAAGTATCTTTGGTGGCGAGGGTCGGGGCCGTGGGATCAGCTTTATCGCCAACCAGGATTTCTCAATCGATTCCGCTGGCATCTTCTTCGACCTGCTCAACGAGTCCTTCGATGTCCTCATTTATTCGAGCACGAATGGTAGCGATACAGTCGCCCTTCTTGAAAGCGAGAGCGCGGTCGTCGGCGGCAGCGGCTCCGCGTGGTACGATATTTCGGTCGATTTTGATTTCCTGGCGGGTAACTACTACTTCGTCGGTTTTCAGCCGTCCGACCTCGGCACCAGCGATTGGTCCGGTGGTAATGGATTTTACGAAAGCGACTCCGCTGTTCTTCCTCTTGACCTTGGTGTGCTGACAGCCATCGACGGTGCCGAAGGAAATCAGGCCGACGGTTGGGGCTTCGCCAATACGCTTCACCCTGTCATACGCTTCAACGGCGTCGACAGTGCTGCTGTCCCCTTGCCAGCTGCGCCTCTACTGATGCTCACGGGCCTGGCGGGCCTGGCAGCGGCGCAACGCAAAAAGAAAGCCGCATAAGCCACAGCTCAACGTCTTTGATGGGGTCGCTCTCTGGAGCGGCCTTTTTGTTATGGGAGCCAGGCGCTTCAGCCAGCTGAAATCAACTGAAACCAGTCGCCTCGTTGCAATGCCCTCGCAGCGAGGTGTAGGGGCACCTCAAAAGTCATCAACTAGCGTAAGGAGTGACGCATGAAGGTGCTCGTCCCCGTCAAACGGGTGGTGGACTACAACGTCAAAGTCCGTGTGAAATCAGACAATACCGACGTAGATCTCGCCAACGTCAAAATGTCCATGAACCCCTTCGACGAAATCGCCGTCGAAGAAGCCGTTCGTATGAAAGAGGCTGGTCTGGCCGAAGAGATCATCGTGGTCTCCATTGGCCCTGAAAAAGCCCAGGACCAAATCCGCCAGGCTCTCGCCATGGGCGCAGACCGCGGCCTGCTGCTGACCACCGATGAGGACGTCGAAAGCCTCGCCGTGGCCAAGCTGCTGCAAAAGGTCTGTGAGGAAGAAAGCCCGCAGATCGTGATCATGGGCAAGCAAGCCATCGACGACGACCGCAACCAGACTGGTCAGATGCTGGGCGCCCTTCTCGGCTGGCCACAAGGCACCTTCGCTTCGGAAGTGAAGAAGGAAGGCGACAAGCTGCACGTCACCCGTGAGATCGACGGCGGTCTGCAGACCGTGGCGCTGAACCTGCCAGCCATCGTCACCACCGACCTGCGCCTGAACGAGCCTCGCTACGCTTCGCTGCCGAACATCATGAAGGCGAAGAAAAAGCCGCTGGAGAAAAAAGCTGCCGCTGACCTGGGTGTGGACCTGGCGCCGCGCCTAACTAAGCTCAAAGTCACCGAGCCGCCCAAGCGCGAAGCCGGTATCAAGGTCGAGAGCATCGAACAGCTCGTCGACAAACTGAAAAACGAAGCGGGAGTTCTGTAATGGCCGTCCTCGTTATTGCTGATCACAACAATGCTGAACTCAACGACGCCACGCTGAAGGTTGTTGGCGCAGCCCAGAAAATGGGTGGCGACATCCACGTGCTCGTCGCTGGCGAAGGCGCTGGTGCCGTCGCTGAGGCAGCTTCGAAAATCAACGGCGTGAGCAAAGTGCTGCACGCTGACGATGTCAACTATGCCAAGCGTCTGGCCGAGCCTATGGCCGAGCTGGTGATCGGCCTGGCTGGCTCCTACGATCACATCGTCGCTTCGTCGGGTACGGACGGTAAGAACTTCATGCCGCGCGTCGCTGCCATGCTCGACGTGATGCAGATCTCCGTGATCACCGGTGTTGAGAGCGCTGACACGTTCGTGCGACCGATCTACGCTGGCAACGCCATGGCAACGGTGCAGTCTTCGGATGCCAAGAAAGTCATCACTGTTCAGCCTACGGCGTTTGACGCTGTGGCCCTTGACGGCTCCGCCGCTGTGGAAGCCATCGGCAACGGTGCATTCCCGTCGATTTCTGAGTTCGTCGCTGAAGAGCTGACCAAGTCGGACCGTCCTGAACTGGCCGGTGCGAAGATCGTCATCTCCGGTGGCCGTGCTCTGGGTTCGAACGAAGCGTTCGAGCAGTACATCTATCCGACTGCGGACAAACTGGGTGCCGCTATCGGCGCCTCGCGTGCTGCGGTGGACGCGGGCTACATGCCGAACGACTACCAAGTCGGCCAAACCGGCAAGGTTGTTGCTCCTGAGCTCTACATCGCCGTGGGCATCTCGGGCGCCATCCAGCACCTCGCTGGTATGAAGGACTCGAAGATCATCGTGGCCATCAACAAGGACGAAGAAGCCCCGATCTTCTCCGTTGCCGACTATGGCCTCGTGGGCGACCTCTTCGAGCTGATGCCGAAGCTGGAAGCCGCGCTGTAAGCACAGCCGCACAGAACTAAGATCAAAGGGCCGACCTTCGCGTCGGCCTTTTTTTATTCCGTAGTGGGACGGTCGAGGTCTACCCAGACCTGAACATCGGGTGTGGCCTGGGCGATAAGGTCGAGCTCTTCTCGAGGCTGTGTCGATACGCTAGGCGCGACGTCAAACAGGCAAGTATCGCTTTGACGGCGGCAAACATTGAACGTGATGTCGAGCATGCCATCGCCGGCATCGCCCACGAGACCGACGACTTCGTACCGTCCACCCGAACCGTCTTCGAGCGAAAGCTTGGTGGAGGCGCCGGGCTCTGCAAGCAAAAAGAAGTCGCCACTGATCCGGGTGCTCTCACGTCTAACTTGCGAGACGTTACGCCCTTCCTCCACTTTGACCGTGGACCGGTCGGTGATCATCACCCGGCCCGACCAGCCCTCCACGCGGTCGCGACCGAACGGCGCAAAGACCAGCGACAGCACCGCCAGCGTTGCCGTCACCAGGCCTAAGAAGAACCAAGCACCGCGGGACAGCCACGGATTGGCAGCATGAGTAGTTGCGCCGTCCAATTGCAGGCCATCCCCCGATTGCCCGAGGGTCTTTCGCACCACTTCACTGACAGGTAGGCCTTCAGCTTCCGCCCGTTTGGCGAGCTGATCTTTCTCCTCAGGCGACAAGCGGCTCTCGATTTTCTCGGACTTTTTCATGCGTGGCCCCAATCACTGGCTTAGGCTTGATAAAGCACCGGAAACCGAGCTGACCACCGGTTTCTTGTCACGTCAGGACAGCGTTCTGGTCATGTCATGACATTGCGCCAGCTCGGGTTGAACTTGGAACGATGTTCACCGACTGTCCTACGATGAGCCCAGAGATCATAACCCTCGAGATTGATGCCGAAGACGGCATCCTCGCGCTGTTAGCAACTTCCGCCTACCGATCGTTTGTCTCGAGCGATTGGACCTATGAGCAGATCTTGAGCCACATCGCTGCCGAGACGGCCGCGCGGAACATTCTCGCCTGGGAATGCGGCGACGGCGGCAATGTCTACCGCTTGGAAGTGGTTTACGGTACATCGGAGGTTCAGGGCCATCGCACGATTAGCGGCACCATCTTGCCCAGCAGCGGCCAGCTGCACCTTTGTTCGTATACCGCGCTGACCATGGCGGCACAGTTCGAGGACGAGGTGCTTCCTGCCAAGGATGAGGAGCACTTGGTGATCAACGTGGAAGCCGTGCCCACTCGGGTGCGCTTGATCCAACTCTATGATCCAGCGTCCGACCTCAGGGCTTTCATCGGTCCACACTTCCGGATCGAGCTGGCTCCAGGCGAAGCCGAAGGCTGGTTAGGCGTGGCGTGGGAGACGGTCAGCACCTCGGCTAGCACCACGGCCGAAAGGCCAAGAAGTGGCCTGGGCGGGCTGCTGTCGCGGCTGTGGCGCCGTTGAAGGCGCCCTCGCCTTAGAGCCCGCGCTGCGTTGTCAGGTAGGTCGCGAAACTGCCGAGCCAGTGGCTTCCGGAATAGTGCTCATCCGACACCGCGGCGATGCCCACCTCGCGATGCACATCAGCGGCAGCGAGGAGCGATGCGCGGCGCGCATCATCCGCTGGCAGCGCCCTCGCGATGCCCTCTAGAGCCCAAGCTCGCGAGAGGTTCACACCATCAAGGTGAACGAGCTTGCCGTCGGCAGCATCTTTCACGATCCCTGGAGCCAACCATTCCGCGCTACCGTCCGTCGGGATCGTTGGCAGGAAAGTACTCAGCCAGGCCAAGAATTCCGCTTGGTCCATCACCCGGCGCATGAGATCGGCCTCCATTAAGCAGGGCGACAGAAAATCCTCACCGGATGGTTCGTACGCCAACGGACAATCCACATCGGCTAGGTGAAACGCCCTGGCCTTCCCGACCAGCAAGCCTTCCAAGTCTTGATCACCCACCTGGCGGGCATAGTCGATTATCAGGCCAAAGGCGAAAGCCGTCTGATTGTGCGTACCAAGACGAACGGGATAGACGAGGTTAGGCAGCCAACCCGTGACCTGCTCCACAATGGCTTGCTCCAACGGTGCTAGGTTCGACCGCCACGCTTGCAGCACTGGGTCATCGCTCTCGTCGAGCTCCGCCACCAACTGCAAATACCAGGCGATGCCATAAGGCCGCTCGAACGAGCCTCGCCCCGGCTGCGTATAATAGTCCAGCTCGGCTTCCATGTTCTCAGGCGTCAGGCTCTTCGCGAGCGCCGCTCGAATGGCCGACCCCATGGGCGTGCTGGGATCGGTCTTGAGGATCCGGACGAGCAGCCAATGGCCGTGAACGGAGGAATGCCAATCGAAACACCCGTAAAAAGCCGGCGTCAGCTCACGCGGCGTTTGGGCGTCCTCGTCACTCTGCAGGACGTGCGAGATCTTGTTGGGATATTCCTGGTGGACGCAGGACAGCGCCAGTCGAGCGAAACGGTCCTCCACCACATCGGCTCGCGGCTCTGGCAAAGGCGCAGCCTCGCTAAACACTTCGTGAGGTGTCGCTGCGGCCGCACTCACCTCCGCCGTTTGATCACAACCCGCGAGCACGGCCATGAGAGCAGCGCCGCCGCCTAAAACAAGAGATGTTCTCAGCACGATGAGCCCCACTTTCCGCCTGTCGCTTTATTGATCGGGGGATCGGTGTAGGGCGGCCCCCGGCTCAGGCCAAGCGCGGTTCGCCATGGCAAGCCGCCTGCGCCAACCGCACGAACCGCGCCATACTGTCCCGCAGCACTTAACGCCCTTGCCCTGGGGCCGCGGCGAGCGATTTTATGGTCATAAGCTCGACGCGAGCAGGGCCGCGAACTACATCAACCGCATACGCCCGTGCCAGCGGTCCACCGGGCTTCCGAGGCGCCAATCCGGCGCGCGTAAAAGGATAATGAGGCATGAGCGAAGCCATTCGCGTTGACGATAACCCGACACCCCTGAAACCCGCCAATGACAGCGCGAAGCCTACCGCGTGCGTGATCGGCGCGGGGTTTGGCGGCCTGGCCCTCGCCTGCCGGCTGCAGTCCATGGGGTTCCAGACCACGCTGATCGAAGCCCGGGATAAGCTGGGTGGCCGGGCCTATGTCTATGAGAAGGGCGAGTTCTTCTTCGATGGCGGCCCCACCGTGATCACGGACCCTTCCTGCCTCGAGGAGCTGTTCGCGCTCTCCGGTCGCAAGATGTCCGACTATGTTGAGCTGTTGCCCGTCGAGCCGATGTATCGACTGGCCTGGGAAGACGGCAAAATCTTCGACTACTTCCAGGACACGCCCAAGCTCGAAGCGCAGATTGAGAAGTTCAGCCCGTCGGACGTCGCGGGCTATCGCAAGTTTTACCAATACTCCGAAGCCTTGTTCAAAGAGGGTTACCTGAAGCTAGGCACGGTGCCGTTCCTCGATTTTTGGTCGATGCTCCGCTGCGCACCTCAACTGGCAGGCCTGCAAGCACAACGCTCGGTGCACGGACGGGTATCCGACTTCATCAAGGACCCGCAGCTTCGCCAGGCCTTTAGCTTCCACACGCTGCTTGTGGGCGGTGACCCGCATAAAACCAGCGCTGTCTACGCGCTCATCCACGCCTTGGAGCGCAAGTGGGGCGTGTGGTTCCCTCGCGGCGGTACAGGCGCTCTCGTCCGCGGTATCGGCAAGCTGTTCGAGGACCTTGGCGGTACCACGATTATTGGCGATCCCGTCGAAGAAGTCACCGAGGTGGGCGGCAAGCTCAAAACGGTCCGCACCAAGAACGGCTTCACGCAAGACTTTGACGCCATCGCGTCGAATGCTGACATCGTGCACACTTACGAGAAGCTCCTTGGCAAGACGCCGCGGGGTCAGAAGGTCTCGCAATCGTTGAAGAAAAAGCGTTTCTCCATGTCGCTGTTCGTGGCCTATTTTGCGACGAATAAGAAGTACGAAGACGTTCAGCACCACACGATCTGCTTTGGTCCTCGGTACAAGGAACTGATTGCTGAGATCTTCTCCGGTCCAGATCTGCCCGACGACTTCTCGCTTTACCTCCACCGCCCCACGGCTACCGATCCCGGGATGGCGCCGGAAGGTCACGACAGCTGGTACGTGCTGTCGCCCGTGCCCCATCTGGGCAAGGCAGACATTGACTGGGAAGTGGAAGGTCCAAAGTACAAAGAGAAGATCTACGCCTACCTCGAGAAGCACTACCTGCCCGGCCTGCGTGAGCACATCGTGGCCGATCACATCATCACGCCACAGAGCTTCAAGGACGACCTGGCGGCGCACCATGGTTCAGCGTTCAGCCTCGAGCCCGTGCTGACCCAATCCGCCTTCTTCCGGATGCACAACCGCGACGACGAGATTAGCAACCTCTACTTCGCCGGTGCGGGTACGCATCCTGGCGCCGGTATTCCCGGCGTGGTCGGCTCGGCGAAAGCCACCGCTGGCATCATGGCAGAAGACTTTGGCCTCGCGTCGGCCTATGCTGCGATGGCAGCGGAGTAAGGACACCGTGGTGGACGGCACCCTCGCGAAGAAATCGTCGGAAGCCATTGCGAAGGGTTCCAAGAGCTTCGCCCTGTCTTCCCTGCTATTCCGACCGCATATGCGCCGCCACGCGCATATGCTCTATGCTTGGTGCCGTTATTGCGACGATGTGATCGACGGCCAGAATTTAGGCTTCGGCGAGACCGTGGCCGCCGGCCAGGAGGGCGCGCCCGACGCGTCGGAACTGAAGCGGCTGTGGGCCGAAACCGATGCTGCCTATTCAGGCGAGACGCCCCAGACTTGGCAATTTGAGGCCCTCCAAGCCGTCGCGATGGAAACGGGCATGCCCATCCATTTCGTTCAGGATTTGCTACGCGGTTTCGAGATGGACGTGGCTCAGCACAGCTACGACAGCCTCGAAGACACGTTGCGCTACAGCTACCACGTCGCGGGCGTCGTCGGCGTCATGATGGCTATCGTCATGGGCGTGTCGCCCGACGATGACGAGACGCTCGACCGCGCGTCCGACCTTGGCATCGCTTTTCAGCTGACCAACATCGCCCGCGATATTATCGACGATGCCGCTATCGGGCGCGTCTACGTACCGGGAGACTGGCTGCAGGAAGAAGGCGTTCGTCCGCATCCCGACGATGTGGGCGCCGAGGACAATCGCGAGGCGGTATGGCGCGTGGCCATGCGGCTGCTTGACGAGGCCGACAAATACTACGCCTCCGCTGGGCCCGGCGTACGCCGTTTGCCGATCCGCGCGGGTTTCGCTGTGGCGGCTGCCCGCGGCGTCTATCGTGATATCGGCCGGGTTGTCCGCGTGAAGGGGCCACGGGTTTGGGACAAACGCGCACGCACCTCGCGTCGCCGCAAACTGGCCCTCGCCGGGATTGGCTGCTTACAGGGTGCGAGCTCAAAATCGCTGTCGTTCATGGGCATGCCGCCGCGCGGGAACCTGTGGAAGCGACCTGTTATCAAGGGCCTGCCGTCGTGACTCTCGATGAGAAGAATAGGCGCGCCGGCATAGGCCTGCTGCTTGCCTTTCTCGTCGCTGGCAGTTGGGCTGGATTGCACGTATACAGTGTTTTTTTCTTTGAGCTAAGCTGGTCAACAGCACCGTTTGCCGTTGCCATGACCATGGCGCTCTGTTGGCTCTCCGTGGGCTTGTTCATCGTCGCCCACGACGCCATTCATGGCAGTCTCGCTCCTGGACGACCTGGTGTGAACCGCTTGGTCGGTCAGGTCATGACAACGCTCTATGCGGGCTTCAGCTACAATCGGTTGGAGACCAACCATCACCGTCATCACGACGAAGCGGGCACCGGCGGAGATCCCGATTTCTCCGTGAACCATCCGACATCGTTCTTCCCTTGGTTCTACGAGTTTGTTCGTCGACACTTTGGATTGCGGCCGCTTCTATGGGTTCACGCCGTTACAGGAACTTATGTTTTCCTTCTTGGTGCTGATTATAAAAATGTTGTTCTGTTCTACGGCATCGGTTCGATGACCAGCGCCCTGCAGCTCTTTTATTTCGGGACCTTCCTACCTCACCGGCACGGCCAGGACGCTTTTTTGGATAAGCATCGGACGCGCAGCACGAACTTCGGTTGGCTGGGAAGCTTGCTCAGCTGCTACCACTTTGGATATCACCACGAACACCATCTGTATCCCTATGAGCCTTGGTGGCGCCTGCCGGCGCGGCGAGGTGAATTGCCTGTTGCGAGCCCATAAGCCCATGAAGAATCTTTGGATATTCATCGGCCTTTCGCTACTAGCGATCATCATCGGCGTCCGCGTTTTTATATTGTTTGGACACTGAACATGTCTTTGTGGCTGAAGATCTCTCTCATAGTTGGCTCTGCATGCTTTATGGAAGCGTTTGCTTGGTGGGCACACAAGTACATCATGCATGGCTGGGGTTGGAATTGGCACGCTGACCATCACGAGCCCCACGACAAGACGTTCGAGAAAAATGACCTGTTCGTTGTGGTGTTCGGTTCCTTCACCGCAGCGCTGATCATGATCGGCATCGAGTGGTTCGAGCCACTCTATTACGTCGGCCTTGGCATCACCCTATACGGCATTATGTATTCATTCGTGCACGATGGATTGGTGCACCAGCGCTATCCGTTCCACTGGTTTCCGAAAAGAGGCTATTGGAAGAGGTTGGTTCAAGCGCACAAGTTGCACCATGCGACGACGTGTAAGGAAGGTGCGGTGAGCTTCGGCTTTGTCCTCGCGCCCGATCCACAAAAGTTGCGCGTGCGCTTGCGTGAGCTTAAAGAGCGCCGTCGCGCTGCCGGTAGCCTCTAGCGCTGGCTAGGCCGCGATGGTCTGAGCAAAATAAGTCCGGATGAACTCGGCCAGCTTCGCCAATGGCGAATGCTCACCCGCAGCCGCCACAGCGTTGTCGAGCTGACGATTGGCCAAGGTCTTGGCGGAAGCGAGGCTGGCTGAAGCACTGAGCACAGCTGTGGCTTTGCCCTCGTCTCGACCCGTGGTTTTGCCTGCCGTTTGCTCACAAGCCACTTGGTCGAGCACATCGTCAAAGGCCTGATACGCAAAGCCCAACGACCGGCCATAGGCCCGCAAGGACCGGCGCTCTTCATCGGTGCAAGCACCACCGCAAAGGCCGCCACATTCAGCAGCAGCGATGAACAGCGCACCCGTCTTGCCTTCGTGAATGGCATCGATCGCGTCGTCGTCGTTCGACGAGGCGAGATCCAGCGCTTGACCGTGGACCAGGCCTTGCCACCCCACGGCACGGGTAACGAGTCGCATGATCTCCATGCGACGCTCGGCGTCCAAAGCCTTGGACTTCGCGATCACCTCATAAGCGCCGTTGATGAGGCCAATCCCCGCCAAAATGGCGATGTCCTCCCCGAACGCCTTGTGCGTGGTCGGCTCGCCGCGACGCAGATCGGCATCGTCCATGGCCGGGAGATCATCGAAGACAAGGCTGGATGTGTGGATCATTTCGATCGCGCAGGCAGTGTCGAGAGCATCCTCAATGCGGCCACCCTGGGCCCGTGCAGCAACCAGTGTAATGACGGCGCGAAGGCGCTTACCGGGAGCTAGGAGGCTGTGCCGCGCCGCAGCAGCAGGACCGCGGGGGTGCCCCTCAGGCACCAACTGCGCGAGCCGCACATTGATAAGTTCCCGCAGGCTCTCAAGATCAACGCTGGTCGACGAGTCGGTTGCCATAGATCATCCCTCTGCCAGAGAAACGATATGGCGGTTTTTGTCCCGAAGGAAAGCGATGCGCCGTTAAGCGCGCGCAATTATCGCGTGGAACTATTCCCCGTCGCGACGGAAGCGGCGGATCGTGTTCATGGCGTCGGTGACAGCACGGTCAATCTCAGCGCGAATTTCGCGGCGAGCCTCGATCACCTTGTCCGGGGCGCCCAGCATGCGCTCGGCCTCCTCACAAGCCGCGCCGACTTCCCAAGCGCCGATGCCCCGTGAGGCCCCTTTCAACGCGTGAGCGATGGAGCGCCACTGTTCATTCGGAGCGGAAGGGTCCAGCATCCTCATGCAGCGGGCAACCTGGCCCTCGAAAATGGTCAGGACTTCGTCGCGCAGCGCCGAGTCGCCAGCAACGTAGCGGTCAAGATGGTCGAAATCGATGGCCTGGTCAGTCATGAGAACTGCATAACAGGCGGGAGTTAATCACCCCTGTTTGTCGCAGCCCCCCATGGTGTGGAAAACGTGAACGGTACCCGTCGACTTGCGAATTAGTCTTCCGGCTTAATGACTTGATCGACAAACCGGCGGAGGCCTGTTTGGCGCCGTCGGCGCAAACGCTCGGCCTGAAGGATGGAACGGAGCTGCGTGTCGGCCTTATCGATGTCGTCGTTGACGATGACGTAGCCATATTCGGCGTAGTGGCTGATCTCGCCATCGGCCATGTCCATTCGCTTGGCGACCACCTCGTCACTGTCCTGGCCACGGTTGCGCAAGCG
Source organism: Parvularculaceae bacterium (assembly GCA_013215175.1). Taxonomy (GTDB): domain Bacteria; phylum Pseudomonadota; class Alphaproteobacteria; order Caulobacterales; family Parvularculaceae; genus Parvularcula. The sequence continues at coordinate 23,887 of JABSRH010000003.1, forward strand.
GTCTTCGAGTGCCTTGCGCGAGGGCGGCAGGATGAACACCGACACCACATCGCCGCCGGCGCGCTCGTCGAGCTGCTGCTTACCCTGCCAGTCGATGTCGAAGAGAATGTCCCGTCCCTCCTCGAGGGTGTTGAAGACCGCTTCTTTCGGCGTGCCGTAGCAATTGCCGAACACCGTGGCGCTCTCGAGGAAGAAGCCTTCCTCTTCTCGGGCGTGAAAGTCATCGACGGACAGGAAGTGATAGTCCTTGCCGTCGATCTCGCCGGGACGCATGGGACGCGTGGTAGCGGACACCGACAAAGCGATGTCAGGATCGCTGCCCAACAGGCGTTTGGAAAGCGTGGTCTTGCCAGCACCGGAGGGGCTCGACACCACGAGCAACAGGCCTCGGCGGTCGATCGTAGAAGCTTGGGTCATGCGATGTTGAGCACCTGTTCGCGCAGGCTGTCGACCAGTTCCTTAAGGTCGAGCGCCTGGCTTTTGAGTTCCGCGGTGTGGAGCTTTGCCGTCAGCGTGCTGGCTTCGCGCATCAGCTCTTGGGTCAGAAACTCAAGACGTCGCCCCGCTGCTCCGTCCGTACCAAGAAGGTCAATGAAGGCTTGAGCATGCACGCCGAGACGATCCAGTTCTTCGGAAACGTCCGCCTTGATAGCCAGCAAAGCCGCCTCCTGCGCCACGCGCTCTTCGGTGACGTGCTCAGCGAGAAGCTCGGCAATTTGAGACCGGATCCGCTCAGCGAGTTGGTCGCGGGCGTCGAGGGTTTGCTCACTGATTGATGTGGTCAGATTCTGCAGCTTGGCGCAGCGCTCCTTCAGCACCTCGACGATGCGGCCCCCCTCTTGGCGCCGGGCCGCGAGGTGAGCGGCGAGAGCCTGGTCGAAGGTCTCGATCAAACGTTCTTTGTGGTGGTCCGACAGTTCGAGATCAGACTGTGGAGCCGACAGAACGCCTCGCATCGCGAGGATGGCGTCAGGCCGCGGCTTGTCACAATCCACATACTGACGAACCTTATTAAGTGCAGCCGCAACCGCGGCCAACGCATCTTCGTCTACGCGCAGCGGCTCTTCGCTGGTCTCTCGATCCATGCGAAGGTTGATGCTGACGGAGCCGCGATGCAGGTCGCGCAGCTTTCGGCGCAAGCCTTGCTCGAGAGCCTCCAAGCCCGTCGGCATACGGAATTTCAGGTCGAGGCCCTTACCGTTGACGCTGCGCAGTTCCCAGCGCCAGACGAAGGCGCCTGCGTCACCCTCGGCGGCGCCATAGCCCGTCATGGATTGAAGACCCACTGGGGGTGTCGCTTCGGTCATTTCTGCTTCGCTGCACGTTCGATCTTGCGCCAGCGAGCGACGTTGCGATTGTGCTCTTCAAGGCTGCTGGCAAACGCGTGACCGCCGGTACCGTCGGCCACAAAATAAAGGTCGTCCGTAGGCGCCGGATTTAGCACGGCAGCGATCGACTCGCGGCCCGGATTCGCGATCGCCGTCGGCGGTAGGCCGTTAATCTTATAAGTGTTGTACGGATTGTCCTGGTTGTCGAGTTCGGACCGGCGAATGCCGCGGCCCAGCGGTTCACCGCCCGTTATGCCGTAGATGATGGTGGGATCGGACTGGAGACGCATCCGCTTCTTCAAACGGTTGACGAACACGGCAGCCACACGAGGGCGTTCAGCGGGAACTGCCGTTTCCTTCTCGACGATCGACGCGAGGATGATCGCTTCTTCCGGCGTATCGAACGGGAGGCCTTCCGCACGCTGAGGCCAAAGCTCGTCCAGGAGAGCAAAGTGCGCGGCCATCATGCGCTCCACCACCGCATCGCGAGTTTCCCCTCGCTCATAGGCATAGGTCTCCGGCAGCAGGTCGCCCTCACTCGGCGTCACGCTGACATCGCCTAAGAGAAGCGGCGCTTCGCCCACGATGGCGAGAGCTTGGGCCACCGTTCGGCCTTCCGGCACGGTGACAAAGCGCAAGAGCGGATCGGCGTCCTTGAGGACTGTAGCCACCTCGCGGATCGATGCCCCAGCCGGGACCACGAACTCGCCCGCGCGCAGGTCGGCTGCGAGACCTGTGGCGCGTCCATAATAGTAGAAGAGCTTTTCGTTCTTTTCACTGATGATCCCGCGATCGCTCAGCTTGTTCGCGAGGCGGCCAAGGCTGTCCCCGCGCTGAACCCAAACGATACGTTCATCGCCGTGAAGGCCAGGCGCCGACAAGCGCCGGTGGCCCTCATAAGCGACGACACCCGCACCGCCAGCGGCCATCAGCACAAGCAGAAGAAGAACGCGGAAGAACCCCTGCTGGCCCCCGCTCCTCATCAGACTTTCCGCATAATGATGGAAGCGTTGGTGCCGCCAAAGCCGAAGCTGTTCGACAGAACCGTGGTGATCTCTTTCTCCACCGGCGCTTTCGGTGCCAGGTTGATCGGCGTTTCGACGGACGGATTATCGAGGTTCAAGGTAGCCGGGCATACACCGTCGCGCATGGCGAGAAGGCTATAGACGGCTTCGATCGCGCCAGCCGCCCCAAGAAGGTGGCCCACGGAGGATTTCGTCGACGACATCACGAGCCCTGACGCGTCATCGCCAAACAGGCGCTCCACGGCGGACAGTTCAGCTTCGTCGCCCAACGGCGTGGAGGTGCCGTGCGCGTTGACATAGCCAATCTCAGAGGTGCTCACGCCAGCCCTTTTCAAGGCCATCTGCATGGCGCGATAGCCGCCGTCGCCGTCAGAAGCAGGCGCGGTCACGTGGTGCGCGTCGCCCGAGAGACCGTAGCCGGCGACTTCGCCGTAAATGGTAGCGCCACGCGCTTTGGCCTTTTCGTATTCTTCGAGGATCACCACGCCAGCGCCCTCGCCCATCAAGAAGCCATCGCGGGCTTCATCGTAGGGACGCGAGGCCGCTTCGGGGCTTTCGTTGAAGCCGGTGGTGAGCGCCTTACAAGCCAAGAAGCCAGCATAGCCGATGCGGCAGATCGAGGACTCCGTGCCGCCTGCCACCATCGCATCGGCATCGCCATAGGCGATCAGCCGAGCAGCATCACCAATGGCGTGAACGCCCGTGGCGCAAGCGGTCACCACAGAATGGTTCGGGCCCTTCAGGCCATGCTTGATTGAGATCTGGCCGGAAGCGAGGTTGATCAGGCACGAAGGAATAAAGAACGGCGAGACCTTACGAGGGCCCTTCTCGTTCATCTTCTGCGTGGTTTGCGCAATGCCGTCGAGGCCACCAATGCCCGAGCCCACAAGCACGCCTGTGCGTTCTTGCTGCTCTTCCGTATCGAGAGGCAGACCCGAATCCGCCAGCGCCATCTCAGCGGCAGCCAAGCCGAAAATGATGAAGTCTTCGACCCGGCGCTGCTCTTTGGGTGCGAGCCAGTCGTCCGGATTGAAAGCAGCGTCGCCCTCACGCGGGACAGGCGCGCCAATTTTACAAGCGAGGTCGGAAACGTCGAAACGGTCGTCGATGCGCTTAGCGCCCGAATGGCCTTCGAGCAGGCGCGACCAGGGCTGTTGCCAAGGCTGGTCTTTGGTGCCGCTTCCGAGGGGGGTGACCAGCCCAAGGCCAGTCACAACAACACGTCGAAGCATAGGAGAGCCTCCCTAAAGATCCAGAGGCCGGCGAAACGGGATCAAGAAAGCGCTCCGAGGCGCGGATGCCGGCCGCAATCCGCGCCGGAAGGCTGGTTAGCCTTGATTTTCTTGGATGAACTTGATGGCGTCGCCGACGGTTTGGATCGTCTCTGCGGCGTCGTCAGGGATCTCAATGTCGAACTCTTCTTCGAACGCCATGACGAGCTCGACGATGTCGAGGCTGTCAGCACCGAGGTCATCGATGAAGCTGGCCTTTGGCTCAACTTTGGCGGCGTCCACATCGAGATGCTCAACGGTGATTTTCTGAACGCGTTCGGTGATATCCGACATGGGAAACTCCTCTTAAGCCCCGTTGGTTTGGGCAGGGCGACTTAAAATGTCCAGCGCCTGTAAGGGAAGCCGGAGAGCGGCGCAAGCGCATGACGTGCAGCTTGTGCGACATCCTTCACCTGCACACGAAACAAAAAACGGGGCCCTCATGGGCCCCGTTTTTGGGATATTGAGCATCTGCTCAGATTACTTAGCCTGGTGGCGACGGCGGCGCGCGATGAGCGCAAGGCCGGCCAGCATCAGCGGCGCCGCGGCTGGTACTGGGATCGCGCGATCGACGGCCACGTCGAAGTTGAAGCGGGAATAGCCCACACCGGAAGCCGTAGAATTCTGATCGTCGAACACGATGCGGGTGATGCCGCTCAGGCCCGACACGTCGATAAAGGCATCAACGTTTGCGAAGAACGTCTGGCCTAGCAGTACGCCGTTGGCGTCGTAGTAAGACACGTCAACCACATCGCCCGTTTGGGCGCCATCGATGTAATAGGTCAGGTTGCTAATGGCGCTATCGAAGACGATCTCGGTGTCAGCCGCACAACCGCGCCCGAGAGAGCAGAAACCGTTAGCCACGCCAGCAGCGCCTGTGCCGACGATGATGTTGCCGCCAGATGTGTTGGTGATGGTGGCACCATCAACCGTGATGCTATTGCCGTAGGTGCCTGAGCCGAAAGCGACAAAGTCGAGCTGAGCAGCCGAAGCCGTTGCGCCTAAAAAGAGTGCTGCCGCGGAAGCGACGATTTGTTTGAGCATGTTACCCCCTGAGGTTTGGTCCCCGCGCGCTAGCAGTTCATTAACCAAACCTCAAGCGGAATAAGTGTTTTTAAATCATAGCCACGCCGCCATTCACGTGGAGCGTTTGTCCAGTGACGTAGGCGGCTTCGTCGGAAGCCAGGTAGGCTGCCGCGCCTGCGATCTCTGCGGGCGTCCCCATCCGTGCGGCTGGAATGGCCTCGTTGATCTTGCCCTTCTGATCGTCGGTGAGCGCTTCGGTCATGGCCGTGGCAATGAAGCCCGGCGCGATGCAGTTGGCGGTGATACCGCGGCTGGCCACTTCGGCTGCAAGCGATTTCATCATGCCAATCATGCCAGCTTTTGACGCTGCGTAGTTTGTCTGGCCAGGGTTGCCGGTCACGCCCACGACCGAGGTGATGCCGATGATCCGGCCGGTGCGCGCCTTCATCATGCCGCGCAGGCAGGCTTTCGAGAGGTGCCATGTCGCGGACAGGTTTACACGAAGCACCTCTTCGAGATCCTCCGGCTTCATCCGCATCATGAGGTTGTCACGGGTGATCCCGGCATTGGCGATGAGGATGTTCAGGCCACCCATCGCTTCGACGGCACGACCCGGCAATGCATCACACGCCTCAAGATCGGAAAGGTCAGCGGGCAAGATGTGGGCCCGTTCACCCAGGTCCGAAGCGAGCGCTTCGAGCTTGGCCTCGTTGCGGCCGGAAAGCGCGACGGTGGCGCCTTGAGCGTGTAGCGTGCGAGCGATGGCGTCACCGATGCCACCAGTGGCACCGGTGATGAGAGCGGTTTTGTTGGTCAAATCGAACATGTGCGCTGGTTAGGCGCGTCGGCGTGACGTGTCACCCCGCCGACTGCGCACCAGTAGTCGAAGCACTTGCTGCAGCCAGGACACGATCAATTTCACGCCGCAGGACGCTGGGCCGAAGTGGCTTGGTGACGTAGCCATCGACGCCCGTCGCCAGCATATCCGCTCGGTCACTGTCTAACGCATCAGCTGTCACGGCAATGATCGGCGTCTGCGCACGCCCATCCGTCCGCCCACGAATGGCTCTAACGACGCCCTCGCCGTCCAAGCGCGGCATGCGGCGGTCTACCAGCAAAAGGTCGAATTCACGGGTTTCGAAAAGCTCGAGAGCGATCTGCCCATCGTCAGCGAACACCACGTTCGCCCCCCATGCGCTTAGGAACTCTGTCAACACCAATCGATTGACGACATTGTCTTCCGCGACGAGAATACACATCCCATCAAGGTCTTTATCCGTAGACAGAGTGGCTGGCTTATGCGTGGTGGCAGAGGCGAATTCGGGCAACTCTAGCATAACCTCAAAGACTGTGCGGCCGTTGCCAGATTCAATCAGTTCAATGGTGCCGCCCATCAATTCCGTCAGTTGTCGGCAGATACTAAGGCCAAGGCCGGTACCGCCAAAGCGGCGCTGAGTGCCCCGCTCGCCCTGCTCGAAGGCCTCGAAGATATTCTCCTGCAAATGCTCGGGCACACCTTTGCCTGTATCAATCACTTGGAAACTGACCGACCTCGCCCCCACCAGCGAAGCACACAGCTCAACGCGCCCTTGATAGGTGAATTTAATCGCGTTCGAAACCAGGTTGTTGAGGATCTGGCGAAGACGCTGATCATCGCCGAAGACTTGTTCTGGCAGATCATCAGCAATCTGAACCTGAAACTCCAAACCCTTGGCGATTGCGCTCTCTGAGTAGGTCCCGGCGACGGTTTGCAAGAGCGGTCGGATCGCGAAGGGACGTCGCTCGATGGACAGCTTTCCAACCTCCATCTTTGACAAATCGAGAATGTCGTTGAGCAACGCTAACAGATGCTCACCGGAGCCCTGGATATTGTCCAGCAGCAACGCCTGTCTGTCCGACAGGGGACCCGGCGTGCGGGACAAGAGAGCTTCGGCCAGACCCAGCACGCCGTTCATAGGTGTACGGAGTTCGTGGCTCATGACCGCCAAAAATTCGCCCTTGGCCTGCGCGGCTTTTTCAGCGCGCCGCCAGGCTCGACCATAGCTCTCGAGCGCTCGCTGACCGCCATAGGACAGCGTAGCGCTCATGATGGTCGCAAGGATGAGAGCAAAGGTGGCCTGGAAGAAGCGCTGCTCAGCGCGGTCAGCGCTCCATTCGGGCCACATCGGCGGAGACGCCATCGTAACGAGGAACTGCAACCAGAGCACCGCAGCAGCACAGAGGCCGATCACGAGGCCCGATCGCCACCCGCCGATGTATCCGGCCATCATCGGCGCCACGACAATGAAGGGCAGAAGGGCACTGTGAATGCCAACCTCGGTGCTAGCGATGCCAACACCGATAACCGAAACACCGCCGAATAGGACGACGTAAAGGGGTGGAAACTTGATCCAACGTAGCAGGCAAGGAATGGTCAGGAAGAATACGACGAGGCCCGCTGATGTGTTGTGGTCTGCTGTCCACTCGCCGAACGTGTAGGTCATCCCCGCAAGGTTCAGCAGTTGAACCGCAGCAAAGACCCATCCGACGAAATAGGTCGCGCGCGCGCGTATGGCATCCCACGGCTCGAGATGTCGGCCGATGCGAAGGAACTGCTCATAGCGCTTTATAATCGCAACGAACATGGAAACCCGCCTGGTTCGATCTAACGATCCTATCAGGGGCGGGTTTCCATCAGATCAACTCGTCGTGAGCAGAGCCTGCGCGGCTTCGAGTTCTTTGGTCTCGCCGAAATTGCCTGCGCGCTTGTCACTGTCGATCTTTTTCATGAGGCCGGTGAGCACCTTCCCCGCGCCCAGCTCCACGAAGGTTTCGGCGCCCTGCTGTTTCAACGTCGCGATGCAGTCTTGCCAGCGCACACGGCCCGTGACCTGCTCGGTCAGCGTGCGGCGAATGTCGTCGGGCGAGCTGACGAGGGTCTGATCGATGTTGGCAATGATAGGCTTTGCGGGAGCCACGACGGCGGCTTCGGCCAGCGCAGCTGCCATTTTCTCTTGGGCGGGCATCATGGATTGGCTGTGGAACGCAGCCGATACGGGCAGCAGCATGGCCCGCTTGGCGCCCTTCTCCTTGGCCAGCACGCACGCTGCTTCCATCGCCGCTGTGGGGCCGGATAGGACCACCTGGCCCGGGCAATTGTCGTTGGCAATTTCGACGCCGGTTTCCTGAGCGACCGCTTCCACATCGTCGAGCGACAGGCCCAGCACTGCCGCCATGGCGCCCTCGCCCACTGGCATGGCGGACTGCATCGCCTCGCCGCGCAGGCGGAGCAGCTTCGCTGTGGTGGTCAGGTCAAAGCTACCGCCGCAGGCGTGAGCGGAATACTCGCCGAGACTATGGCCAGCGAGGCCTGCGACGTGATCTAGGGACAGCCCCGCCTCTGCTTGCAGAACGCGGAACGCAGCAACCGAGGCCGCCATGAGGGCTGGCTGCGCATTGGTGGTGAGCGTCAGGTCCTCTTGGCTCCCTTCGAACATCATGGCCGAGAGCTTCTGAGAGAGGGCCTCATCGACCTCGTCGAAAACGGCACGGGCGATAGCGAAGTTCTCCGCCAAGTCCTTGCCCATCCCCACCTTCTGACTGCCTTGTCCGGGAAAAATCAGCGCAAGATGAGTGGTCATGGGGCAGCTCCGTTGTTAACCAATCCCGGTCGAGTGAGGCGCGCCTATCGCAGACTGGCGCGCGAGGACAAGTCAGGGGTGGGGTATGAGCCAAACAAAACCAGTCGCTAAGCGAGCCGCAAAGCCGGCCAATCCGCCGGAGAAGAGCATCACTTTGGGCGGTAAGCTGGTGCGTGTGATCATCGTGGCGGCACTTAGCTTCGTCCCGCTGATGATCGTTGGCACGGTGCTAGGCCTTCGAGCCGACTACGCACAGAACACTGTCTTCCAGCTGGAACAGAGCGTTGGCGGACGCCAAGCCGTGTTCGGCCCGATCATCATCGTCCCTACCAGTTGGGCGGAAGGCGCAGACCAGATCGAGGTTGTCGAGAACGGCCGGCGCGTTCTGCGGGTGCGGCAAAAGCCAGAAGCGATGATCTTCGTCCCCGAGACTGCCAAGGTTGGAGTGGGTCTCGAAACCACCTTGGCAGAAGCGTCGGTCTATTCAGCCATCGCCTATGAGGCAGGACTGTCATTCGACGCCACGTTCGACTTCACCAACCATCCCCCGCTGGCCAAGGATCAAGTCTTCGAGTGGGATGCGGCCACGCTGATCGTCTATTTGGGCAACACCCGTTCCGTCCGGGTGCGCCCCGAACTGATGATCGGTGAGGAGCGCTTGCCGCTCTACGCCTCGCTGGGCCTGGGTACGATCCTGACGCCCAATATGGGGAGCGCGCGGTCGAACTTCCCCATCGCGACGGCCGAAGGTCGCAACGGCTTTTCCGCGCAAATCGGTGAACTGATCGATCCGAACCAGCCCCTCAGCGTGTCCTCTGAGCTCCAGTTCGGCGGTGCTACCAAGTTGCGTGTGGCGCCGATCGGGCGAGATACCCAGCTCAGCCTGATCGCTGACGGGGTGCCAACGGCGTTGAACGACTTCCGTGCGGGCAGCATCGAGAACTTCCAAGCTGATGAAGAGGTCACAACCGGCTCTGTCGGACCTTACAGCACACTGCCGCAGAGCCTTTTCCAGCGTGATCTCTCCGACCGGTTGCTTGCGCAGCAACAATGGGAGATCACCTACGACAGTGAAGACGCTCGGCCTTATGAGGATCTATTCCGTGCGCTGCGCTATGGCTTCTTCCTGCTCGGCTTCTCGTTCCTGACACTGTTTATCTTTGATGCCTCCAGCAGCCGAGCCCTGCATCCTGGGCAATACTTCTTGCTCGGCCTTATTCAGTCCGTGTTCTATGCATTCTTGCTAGCGGTGGCTGAGTTCACCGGGTTCGGGCTTGGCTTTATCATCGCCGCAGTACCCACAGTGTTGATCACCGGCTACACCATTGCACAGGTCTTCCGGTCCTTCATCCGCGGTGTCGTCGGTGTGGTCGTCTTCGGTGCTTTCTATGCGGTGCAGTACTTCTTGATGGACAAGGCGGAGTACTCTCTGCTCGTGGCCACCGCCGCTGCGTTCGGCGCCATCGGGGTTTCGCTGTTGGTTACAGCCCGTCTGGATTGGGACAAGTTCGAGGGCACATCCAACGCTGACTAAAGAAAAGCCCGATGGCCGGGGCCATCGGGCTTCGTCTCCCTAGACTGACGGTTTGCCCTTAGGCTGCGTCATCCACCGTATAGACACGATCGGTGCTCGAGCTGCCTTCCAGCTTGAAGGCTGCAACGAGGCGATCGAGGTTATCAAATTCCGTCTTTGCTCCGGAGATAGCGTGGCTGTTACGGTCCACGAGACCGTTGTTGCCTTGCGTTAGGCGGTCGAGATCGGACATCGCTGCGTTGATCTCGCGCAGGGTCAGGTTTTGGCTGTCCGTGGCTTGCGAGATCTCGTCGATGATGAGGACGTTCTGTTTCACCTCGTCGACGATGGCTTGCAGGTCTTCAGCAGCGCGGCCCACCAGCGTCACGCCGGACTTGATCTCTTCGTTGCTCTGGCCGATCAGCGTACCGATCTCTTTCGAAGCGTTCGCCGTCGACTGAGCCAGGTTTCTCACTTCAGCAGCCACCACCGCAAAGCCTTTGCCTGCCTCACCGGCACGCGCGGCTTCCACGGAGGCGTTCAGTGCCAGGAGGTTCGTTTGGAAGGCAATCGATTCAATCACCGATGTGATCTCGGTCACTTTCTTCGATGATTTCGCCACGCGATCCATGGCCTCGTTGGCTTCAGACATCACCTGGCCACCCTCTTCGGCACGCTCTTGCGTCGCGCGAGCGCCGGAGCGCATGTCAGAGGTCCGTTTAGCGGTTTGCTCAACGGTCGTTGTAAAGCTCTGGAGGCTGGCCGACGTTTCTTCGAGCGTCGCGGCCTGGGTCGAGGTTTGTGACGACAGCTGATCAACGCCTTCCATAAGATCACCGAGCGATACGCCGACGCGACCGGATGTCTTGCGAAGATTCATCAGAACGTTCTTCAGACCATCCGCCGAGAAGTTAACACCGTCGCGCAAAGCAGCGAACGAACCTTCGAAATCACCTTCAACCCGCTTGGTCAGGTCACTATCCTGCAGGGCACGGAGGACCGTGATTGTCTCCTCCAGGTTGCCTTTGACCGTATCCACAAGGTTGTTGAGGTTACGTGCGAGCTCGTTGAGCTCCTCGTCGTCGAAGTTGGCTTCCACGGTCTTGCTGAAGTCGCCCTCTTGGGCCGCGCGGACCACGTCACCGATCGAGCTACCCAGTTGCTGGATCATCGCACGGCGAGCTTCTTCCATTTTGCGTTGCGCTTCAGTTTCACGCTGACGTTCACGCTCAGCGGCTTCCTCGCGTTCCTTCATGGCGCGCGCTTCAGCTTCAGCGCGTTCCTCGAGACGACGCTGCTCTTCTTCAGCCTTCTGACGAAGGGCAGCAGCTTCAGCTTCGCGCTGCTTCTCTTTCGCAATGCGTTCGCGCTCAGCAGCTTCGGCTTGGATCTGGCGCTCACGCTCTTCAGCGGCGAGCTGTTCCTCGCGGCGGCGCTCTTCTTCCTGACGCTGACGTTCAGCAGCGGCTTCACGTTCGAGGCGAGCCTGTTCTTCGGCTTCCGCTTTCTCACGCATCAAGCGCGCTTCTTCTTCAGCACGCTCACGGAGGGCTTCAGCCTCAGCTTCACGTTGACGCTCACGCGCTTCGAGCTCTTTGCGGGCAGCCTCTTCCTTGAGCTGACGCTCGCGTTCGGCAGCAGCTTCACGCTCTTGACGGGCCAATTCTTCAGCTTCGCGGCGCTCTTCCTCGGCTTTTGCTTCGGCTACGCGGCGTTGCTCGGCGGCTTCGCGCTCACGGCGCTCAGCTTCGATCTTCTCTTCCTGTGCAGCCAGCATGTCGTTGTGGACGATCTCGGCTTCGATGGCGTTCTTACGGAAGACTTCGAGAGCACGAGACATGGTCCCGATCTCATCGTTGATTTTTAGACCCGCCACATCGACCGTCAACTGACCGTCGGCAACACCTTCCATCTCTCCAGCGAGCAAATCCATCCGGCGAAGGATGCCACGATGGACATAGAAATAACCGAGGGCCACAGCCATCCCGACACTGATGATAGCGATGATCGATAGAATGATCATGTTCGCTTCCACCTTGGACAACGTCTCTTGGGAAGCTTGTTCAGCGGCCTCGCCGATTTCGGCCACCAACTCAGTGATGGCTTCGTTTTGGCGTGTCACCGCTGACGTCGCGGCGGAGCGCGCGACGGAAGCATTGCTGATGGCGGTCAGAGCTTGCTCACGCATGGCGAACAGGCCCGTTTCAGGCGCGCCAACCTCCAGGAATTGCTCGCTTAGCTCACGGACAGCTGGCGTTGCGGCATCCTGCAAAATCGCCAAGTTGATCTGTAGATCATCAGCGTAGACCGTGAACTCGTCATTGAGTGACCGGAGGGTCTCGAGATTTTCTAAGCCCACAGCATCGGCATATTGCGTCGCGATGACGTTGGCGGACAGGCCTAGGCGCAGCAGCGTCTCGATGTCGGCGGCGTCTGCCACGTCGACCGCATCTTCGACAGCGACCCGCAGATCGGCGAGAAGCGTGGCGGCGGTGGCGCGGTATTCGTTCTGTTCAGCAACGAAGCTGAGGTAATTCTGTTGGGCGGTATTCACCGAACGCGCAGCGTTCAGCAAGGCCACGCTGGCCTCTTCGAGGGCGATCAAATGGCCCTCACTGCTGGTCCCCTCATCGAGTTGGCCGAGCAAGCGAGATGCGCCTTCGTAGCGCATCTCGAATTCTTTAAAGCTCTCCGCACGGACATCGTCACTGGTTGAACCAATGAGATCCGCGATATTGTCGCCCATGCGCTCAGACGCATAGGCGAGTCGGTTCGCGAGAGCCGCTTGGGGCAGTTTTGAAGAGCTGACCTGGCGAACGGCATCGGATGTGGCGTACAGAGCCACAACCGCCACCGCCAGGGCCACAATCTGTAACAACGCTGATACGGTTAAACCACTCAACAAACGTGTACGGATTGTCGTAAGTCTACTCAACATGTTCTGCCCCGTTGTTGGCGTGACCCGGAAGGGTTGCCGTTAGCCTTGAACCTTGAAGCGGATCGTCTTCAGGACGCCTTGCGCCGGCATGTCCTTTTCGAACTTCCAACGCTGCACAGCTTTGATGGCTGCCGTGTCGAAAATGCCAGCAGGATCCGCCGATACGACATTGACCGCAGCCACCGATCCGTCGGCGTTGACGTCGATGCTGACCGTCACAGACCCTTCGATGCTGCGACGCTCCGCCGCTCGTGGATAAGACGGCGGAACAGCTTTGACGACCGCTGGCTCCGCTTGAACCACTGCTGCTGCATGCGCCGTGGACAGTTGGAAACATCCCAGGGCGATGGCGCCCACCATCATCGAGCACGCGGTTTCTTTTGCGCTTTTCATACTCTCTCTCCAAACGCAGCCGGACCCCCGCCGACCGTTTGAGGAGTGATAGGCAATTTTCCTTAAGGCAAGGTCATCTGATTTCGGAAAAAAGCATCGATTATAATTGATATATTGGTAGTTATGGTAAAATTTCTATTGAATTTACTATTTGATTACCAAGAAAATGCCTGTAAATATTGGCCCTTCGGATTTACAGTTAAGCTAGTCTTACAACAATAGATTTCCATCATCATGAAAATTGATTTGGCTGTTTCGTTCTGGCCTTGGATATATCCAAGGCCAGAGAGAGATTGATCAGTTGATCATACGACTTTCAGGCGTAGCGATCGGGTTCGCTCCCCTGCCTAACGTGAAAGCCTCGCGCGATTTGAGCGGCTCGCCGTTCAACGTCAGAACGCCGTCTGTGGTGGAAAGAGCGAGGGCATCGCCATCCTTCACATCGCCGCCGAGGATCAGCTCCGCCAGCGGGTCTTGCAGTGCCTTTTGGACCACCCGCTTGAGTGGCCGGGCACCGAAAGCCGGATCGTAGCCAGCCTCCGCTAACCAGTCGCGAGCAGGATCATCGAGCGTGATAGTGATCTTGCGATCCGCCAGCAGCTTCTCCAGGCGCTCCATCTGGATATCGACGATGGCGCCCATGTGGGCCCGCTTCAGGCGTGAGAACAGAATGATCTCATCCAACCGGTTAAGGAATTCAGGCCGGAAGGCTGCTCGCACACTGTCCATCACCTGCGGACGCACGGCATCGACATCCATGTTGTCGGCGAGCCCTGTCATGAATTCCGCCCCCAGGTTCGACGTGAGGATGATCAGTGTGTTGCGGAAATCCACCGTGCGGCCCTGACTGTCGGTCAGGCGACCTTCGTCAAGGACCTGCAAAAGTACATTGAAAACATCCGGATGGGCCTTTTCGACCTCATCGAACAGGATTACCTGATAGGGTCGACGCCGGACGGCTTCAGTCAGCACACCGCCTTCCTCATAACCGACATAGCCGGGCGGCGCACCGATCAGACGACTGACGGCATGCTTCTCCATGAACTCGGACATGTCGATCCGCTGGATGGCTTGGTCGTCGTCGAAGAGGAAGCCTGCGAGCGCCTTGGTCAGCTCCGTCTTGCCCACGCCTGTTGGGCCAAGGAACAAGAAGCTGCCCAGCGGCCGGTTAGGGTCTTGCAGGCCCGCCCGGGCGCGGCGGACGGCGGCCGATACGGCGGTGACTGCCTCGTCTTGGCCAACCACGCGCTTGTGCAGCATCTCTTCCATGGCGAGCAGCTTTTCACGCTCGCCTTCGAGCATTTTGTCCACGGGAATGCCGGTCCACTTGGACACCACGTGGGCCACAGCCTCAGGATCGACGACCTCTTGGACGAGGTCGCCAGGATCGTTCGCCTGCGCATCATCGAGCTGCTGTTCGACCTGCGGAATGCGGCCGTATTTGAGCTCTGACGCGCGCGCGAGATCGCCCGTGCGCTCAGCATCCGCGAGTTCAGCCCGCATGCGATCAAGCTGCTCTTTCAGCTCCGTGGACGAAGCAAGAGCGGCGCGCTCGGCTTCCCAGCGCGACGTCAGACCGGCCGATTGCTCCTCCAAATCGGCGAGCTCAGCCTCAAGAGTGGCCAACCGGTCGCGCGATGCATCATCGTCTTCCTTAACGAGAGCCTCGCGTTCGATCTTCATCTGGATGATCTGACGGTCGAGGGCGTCGAGCTCCTCAGGCTTCGAATCCACCGCCATGCGCAGCCTTGACGCAGCCTCATCGACAAGGTCGATGGCTTTGTCAGGCAAAAACCTATCGGTGATGTAGCGATTGGAGAGAGTTGCCGCGGCCACAATGGCGCCGTCGGAGATTCTGACCCCGTGGTGCAGCTCATACTTCTCTTTCAGGCCGCGGAGGATCGAGACCGAGTCCTCCACTGTCGGCTCACTGACGAACACAGCCTGGAACCGGCGCGCTAACGCTGCGTCCTTCTCGACGTGCTTGCGGTATTCATCGAGGGTCGTCGCGCCAACGCAATGCAGCTCGCCCCGCGCCAAGGCTGGTTTCAGCAGGTTCGAGGCATCCATGGCGCCGTCGCTTTTACCAGCACCGACGAGGGTGTGCATCTCATCGATGAAGAGGATGATGTTGCCGTCAGCGGCCTCTACTTCGGACAACACGGCTTTCAGGCGCTCCTCAAACTCCCCGCGGAACTTGGCGCCCGCGATGAGTGAGCCCATGTCGAGGGACAGGAGCTGCTTGTCGCGCAGGCTCTCAGGCACGTCGCCATCAACAATGCGCAGCGCGAGACCTTCTGCGATCGCGGTCTTACCCACGCCAGGCTCACCGATGAGGACGGGATTGTTCTTCGTCCGCCGGCTGAGGATCTGCATCGCACGACGGATCTCTTCATCGCGCCCGATAATCGGGTCGAGCTTGCCTTCTTTCGCACGCGCGGTGAGGTCGAGGGCATAACGCTTCAGGGCGTCGTAGCCCTGCTCAGCACTCGCCGTGTCCGCCGTCCGGCCCTTGCGCACATCGTTGATGGCCGCGTTTAGGGTCTGCGGGCTGACCTTGGCTTTCGACAGCGCATCTTTGGCTGAGCCCTCCATGGCTAGCGCCACGAGCAGCCGCTCAGCCGTGACAAAACTATCGCCCGCCTTCTTGGCGATGTCCTCCGCCCGGGTGAGGACCTTGGCGGTGTCCTGGGCGACATAGACTTGGGCGCCCTGCCCCTCGACTTGCGGCAGTTTCGCGATCGCCTGATCGGATGCCTGCAGCGCGACGGCGGGATCACCGCCAGCCTTGCGGATCAGATTGGAGGCCAGGCCTTCGCTGTCGTCCAGCAGCGCCTTCAGGAGGTGATGAGGGGTGATCTGTTGGTGGCTTTCCCGAACGGCAATCGTTTGGGCAGCCTGGATGAGACCGCGAGCGCGGTCCGTGAAGATTTCAAATTGCATACGACCTCGTCTTGAGCATCGGTGAGTTCAGCGTCCCGAACGGCAACGCCAGGATAGAAGTGGTGTCAGAAGGCCACGTAAACAAGGCCTTCCGCTGAACAGAGCACGAACATACACGCCGTTGGGTTGCCGAAACGTCACGATTCACCAAACTGGTGTGCAGCGAGGCGGAGGACAGCGCGATGCGAAAACAACAGCGAAACGCTTGGTTGATGGGCGTGGCCGCGACAATAGCCTTGGCCGCTTGCGGTGACGGCGCTCCTTCCGCGGGCCGTCAGCCAAACGCGGAGCCACCGGTCGCTCAACCCATCGATACGCGAAGCGAGGCCGACCGGCGGTTCGACGACACGCTGGCCGAGATCACCCTCGAATTGTTCCAGACGCAGCCCATTTTGGCGTCGCAACTCAATCTCTCCGAAAAAGCCGCAGGCGGACGGTACAAGGACCGTTTTCCTGTGCCAGGAATCGAGGGTTACCGTCAGCAGCAGGCTTTTCGAGAACGTCAGCGAATGAGCCTGAGCAGTTTCTCCACGGAAGGGTTGTCCGCGGACCGTCAGGAATACCTGGCTATTCTTCTCTCGAGCGCTGCAGCCGAGGATGCTATGTACGAAGCTGCGGACGGGATGGGTTATGCCCTCGCAGGCAGCTACAGCAGCCCTTACGTGATCAACCAGATCAGCGGCCTGCACGTTGACCTGCCGCAGACCATGACTCAAATTCACGCACTGAACACGGTGGATGATGCGGAAGCCTATATCGCGCGCCTGGACCAGTTCTATGAGCAATTCGCAGGCGCCATCGAGATCATCGATCTGAACGCCGATGCGGGCGCTCTTCCGCCTGCCTTCGCTGTGCAGGGCGCTATCGACAACGCTGTTCTCTTCATCGCGATGCCGGCTGCACAAAACCCTCTCTACACGCACTTTGAAGCAGCCCTCGACACAATCGATGGTGCCGATCGCGCAGAGCTGCTCGAAAGAGCCATGTCGGCGATGGAGGGTTCCGTTTATCCTGGCTACGAGGCTTTGATCAGTACCCTGCAGGCTTACTTGCCCGATGCGACCGCTGACGCTGGGATTTGGGACATTCCTAACGGCCCAGCACTCTATCGCGCCATGGTGCAAGTGAACGGGGAGAGCGCGCTATCCCCCGGCCAAGTGCATGAGCTGGGGCTCGCCGAGGTAGCGCGCATTCAGGCGGAAATGGAAAGCCTCTTCAGTCAGGTTGGCATGACCGAGGGCACAGCTGGCGAACGTTTGGCCGCGTTGACGGCGAGCGAGGACCAAGTCTTCCCCAACACGCCAGAGGGCAAGGAAGAGCTCTTGGCCTATGTTCGCTCTCTGTCGACCGAAGCCGAAGCGGCGATGGCGGACTATTTCCTACAGACGCCGACGATTGGCTTTGAGGTGCGACCAGTTCCCGAATACGCGCAAGATGGTGCGCCAGGTGGTTACTACAATCCTCCGGCGGAAGACGGATCGCGGCCCGGGCTCTACTTCATCAACTTACGTGACACGGCAGCTCAGCCGAAGTTTTCGCTCCCTACACTGAGCTACCATGAAGCGATCCCGGGGCATCACTTTCAGCTGGCGCTGACAACAGAGGCCAAAGATACCCCACTATTGGTACGCCAAGCAGCTTCAACCGGCGGCTGGGTGGAAGGCTGGGCTCTCTATTCGGAGAAATTCGCCGAGGAAATCGGTCTCTATGATGATGACCCTTACGGGGACCTGGGGCGCTTGCGAGACGAGCTATTCCGCGCCGTGCGGTTGGTGGTGGATTCGGGCATGCACGCGAAGAAATGGACGCGCGAAGAAGCCATCGACTACATGGTGGCGAACGCCGGCATGAACCCCGGCGGCGTGACCAGCGAGATTGAGCGCTACGCCGTTTGGCCTGGCCAAGCACTATCGTACAAGACAGGCATGTTGAAGATCCAAGACCTACGAGCCAAGGCGGAAGATCAGCTTGGTGAGGACTTCGACCTACCCTCGTTCCACTACCATGTTCTGCGCGGCGGTGGCGCGCCGCTGACCGTACTGGAACAACGGATCGACACCTGGCTTGCAGCAGGCGGCCCGGCACCCAAGCTGAATTAGCAGTGGCAAAAAATCAGCCTAGGAATTATTCTATGAAACTCTACAGCTATTGGCGGTCGGGCACGTCCTACCGCGTCCGCCTGGCACTCGCGTTGAAGGGCGCTGAGGTCGACATTGTGCCCGTGAACTTAGCTGCGGGCGAACACCGCGAGGATGCCTTCCGATCCATCAACCCGCAGGGGCTCGTCCCGACGCTGGAGTTAGACGACGGCACGCGTCTTTCGCAAAGTCCTGCCATCATCGAATACCTGGATGAGACGTTGCCAGGACCAAAGCTACTCCCGAGCAATCCGCTCGAGCGGGCACGGGCACGGCATCTCGCTGCCTTGATCGGCTGCGATGTCCACCCCCTGCAAAACCTCCGTGTTCAGCGCTATTTGAAAGATCCGCTGGGCCACGACCAAGACACGGCTCATCAATGGTCCGCGCACTGGATTGAGGCGGGTTTCGAAGCTCTCGAGGCGGAGCTCAACGCATCCAACCATGCGGGTCCATTCGCCATGGGCGAGGCGCCCGGTGTCGTTGAATGCTATGTGCTGCCGCAGCTTTTCGGTGGTCGGCGCTTCGGTGCCGAGGTCGAACGGTTCCCTCGTCTTCTTGAGCTCGAAGCAGCGACGCTCGCCGTCCCTGGCGTGCAAGCGGCGACGCCGAATGCGCAACCCGAAGCCGGTTAGCCCTTTCGGATTTTACTGTTGATACAAAAAAAGCGGCGCTGTTGGCGCCGCTTTTTTATTCAGTCAGTACAGAGAACGACCCTTAGCCGTTACCCTCTTCACCTTCAGCCGCGATAGCCTCGTCCACCATTTGCTCAGCCGTCACGCCGCTTTCAACGCGTTCGACGAGATCTCGGCAGGCTTGAACGTCATCCTCGGGAACGTCAGTCAGACCACCCAGCTCGATTACGTCAAGCAGTGACTGGCAACGCTCGATGAGACGCTCCTGGCGCTCAATGGCTTGGCTGCGCTCTACAACACGTTGAGCTTCAAGCGTCCGCTCAATGGTGTCGATATACTCCACCCAGCTGTCCGCCGTGCGTCGAGCAGAGCGATAACGTTGTGCACGGACGAACTCGCGGCGAGAAGCTTGGCGGGCTTCCTTGCTGTCGCTGTCCTGCTGGAACAGAGCGGTACCGATCAAGACGTAAGCATTGCCCACTTCACGATCGTCTAGACCGCCTCGGCTTAGCGCGGAACGAAGGTTCTGCACAGCTAAACGCCAGTTCTCGTCGGCCAGGTAGCTTTGCCCAAGCTGGTAGTAGAGACGACCGTCGCTACGCTTCGGTGCCGCTTCTGTAAGGATCGCAATCGCTTGATCTTGTTCACGTGCCGCTGCCCAAAGCTGGGCGAGAAGCTCAAGGTTCTCAAGATCACGCTTGACGTTCCCAGCATCCATCTCTGCGGCGAGCAATTTCGCGCCACGGAACGGATTGTTCTGGTCATAGTAGAACTGCGCCAGGGTAATGATCTTGTCTTCGCCCTCGATGAGACCCGCTTTGTAGGCGACCTCAAGCGCGGCTAGAGCGTCAGCACGACGATCGGCGGTGGAGTAAGCACCAGCCAGCTGAACCCAATAGCTCTCTTCGCTGGGGAAGTACTCCACCATCGTTTCGAGCAAACGACCTCGTTCGGCCTCAAGACCCAACTCGTTGTAGATGAGGTTCATCAGGTCGTAGAACTGCTTGTTCCGACCATTAGCCGCTTGGTCGAGCTGGATAGCACGCTCGGCAGGGCGACGGGCGCCGCGGTAGTCTTCCTTCTGGACGTACGAAGCCGACAGAATGAAGTAGTCGTTGCCCTCTGCAGCTGCGCCAGCATCACGGATGTAGCTCTGCATGAAGCGGATCGCATCGTCGTAACGCTCTTGCGTGTAGTAGAGCTGAGCCACGTTGCGGGTGATTTGCCGTTGACGATCCGAAGGCAGAGCATCGATGCGGAGCACCTCCACAAAGTCGCGAAGAGCACCGTTCAAGTCATCGAGCTGGAACTTGAGCTGACCGCGAACCTCGAGAGCTGTAGCCCGGTCAAACGGCGGGAGGTCACGTTCGAGGAGCTTGTCTACCACCGCTACAGCTTGAGCCGTCTGAGGTGGCTCCTCGTTGGCGAAGTTCAGCGCTTCGTTCAGGGCCGTTCCGGCACGGGACGAAAGGGTCTGGCGAGACCGGCGACGGTCCTCGTCGGACTGCTCACTATTGTCCTGAGCCAGGGCGGCTGACGCAGGCAGCATAGTAGCTGACATAGCTACGCTGAGTGCTGCTGCGGACACGAGCCGGCTGAGAGTGTTGATTTTCAAAATAGCCATGGGGATCAACCCGCTCCAA
The DNA here is from genome assembly GCA_013215175.1 of Parvularculaceae bacterium. Lineage (GTDB taxonomy): Bacteria > Pseudomonadota > Alphaproteobacteria > Caulobacterales > Parvularculaceae > Parvularcula. Next base: position 44,360 of record JABSRH010000003.1, read on the forward strand.
TCGAGAAGACGATCGTGGTTTGCACGCCCCGGCGAGGCACAGCTTCACCCTTCACGATCTTCGGTTGATACTTCCAACGCTCAGCGGCGCGGACGGCGTAACGGTTATAGCAACGGTCGGTGGAGCTCAGCACTTCAACGTTCACGACGTTACCGGCGGGGTCCACGTCGAACTCCAAGCGCACGCGCTCTTCGCCCTCGTCCCGATCGATACACCGCTCAAAACCTGATGGATTGACCCGAACAAGTGGCTGAGCGTCACGGTCAGGGTTGAAGCCTGATCCAATATCGACGTCCGTGCCGAAATCGGGGGCTGCTGCGCGAACGCCGTCCACCTGCGGCTCGAAGTTTTGACGTTCAATCGCCGGTGGTGGTGGTGGCGGTGCATCCAGCTTGGGACGCTCAAAGCGACGCTCGTTCCGCACCGCCGAGTCTTCGATCTGGCGCGTGATGTTGATTTGCACCGGATCAACCTCGTTCACCTCGACGATTTCGTCAGGCTTCACTTGCGCCCACATTACTAGGAACAGGCCCACGACGACCAAGCCAGCCAAAGGAAGGCCTAATATCGCACGAACAATGGCACCCATGTTCTTTCCTCCTCAAGACCCAAGGCCCCCGGCCCGGGTCGGAAACTCAATTAGCCTTCAACCGTCGAGATGACGACGTCCGAAACACCCGCGTCTTTGATTTGTTGGAGCACATCCAACGTCATCTCAGACCGCGCCTCGGCGTCCGCCTGCAGCACAGCGCTGCCTTTTGGCGTTTCCCGGCGGAGCTCTTCCACTTTGTATCGGACCTCAGAAAGCTCGACCTTTTCTTTGTCGATCCAGATCTCGTTCGTATCGCTAATAGCGACCAACACTGCGATCTGCTTCTGGCCTTCTTGCGTCTCCGCCTCAGGGCGAGACGGATCGATGCCCGGCTCTTTAATGAAGGTCGACGTCACGATGAAAAAGATCAGCATGATGAAGACAATGTCGAGAAGTGGCGTGACGTTGACGTCATCCCCTTCTTCAGTCACCGCCTGCATAGAGCGACGCGCCATGTTGCCTATCCTCTCGATGCGCCGAAGCGCGAAAAATGATTGCCTGTGCTG
>JABSRH010000030.1 GCA_013215175.1 Parvularculaceae bacterium
GAAAGGCGCCAAGGTCAACGGCGACCAAGTCGTTGGGCTTCGCCAAAATAGGTGCCGAGAAAGCATCAGAAGGCTCACGTGAACCGGGGAAGGTGGGTTCGAAGTAGCCTGTCACCAGGGCCTCACCACCATCGATCTTGACGGGGAGGAAATGCGTCTCGGCCCAGCTGATGGCTTGCTCTTCGGTGGCGACGCTTTCCGCCGCGCCGCACGCATCGGCCCAATCTTGCGGCGCGCCTTTCACCAGGCGCGGACAGGTGAGCCGGAAGGTGTTCAGTGCAGGGAGAAGACTTTCCTCGCCCCAGCCCGGCACATCGCCCCATGCTAGGACGCTTAAGGCTTTGGGTTCGTCGGTTGATGGACCGCCGCATGCCGTGAGAAGCACCAGCGCGAGTATGATCCAGCGGTGGTGCACGGAGAAACCTCTAGGGCTAAGTTCAGGCAGAGCCGGTGGTGGCCACCAGCGTCCAGTTCGGATTGTTCGACTTCACGGGACGCGTGAACGCCCATTGATCCACCACGGTGATCACCGCTTCGGCGCTGCCTTCCACCGTTTGCCCGCTGGAATCGTTCACCACACGGACTTGTTCCGAGGTGAATTTCACTTCGACTCGAATTTCGTCGCCATCGCGCTCTGACGAAACGACCTCGGGTGTTTCCACCCCGACGAAGGTGACGGCCATCTCGTGGCCGGACGCGTTGCGTTCGTCGATGGCGCCTTGGAAGCTGCTGAGGACGTCATCGGCCACAAAGCCGCTGACCTCGCTCAGGTCGCCTTTGGCAAAAGATTGCGCGATCATTTCGTAGGCCGATGCACTACCCGACAGGAAATCATCTACGTCAAACGCACGGTAATGCTCAGCGATGACCTCGGCCCAGGCGGGCAGGGGCTTCGCTTTCGTCGCGGCTTCAGGCTCAGCCTGATCCTGCTCGGCGCCAACCGGGCGAAGGACCGGGCGATCGCCTTCTTCAGGCTCATGGCCGTCGCGGCTGCCCAACACGGTGAACAGGCGATAGCTCAAAAACAGCGCCACGGCGGCAAAGATGATGATCGAAAGATCCATGACAGTCCTACAGGCCCACTAACGAACGCTCTTCTTTAGCCGAAGAGCCCTTCACACACATATAATCATTTGGTCAGCGCGCCAGAGCGATTTCGCGACGCAGCACACTCGACAGCTGTTATCGGCGGTGCCTAGGGCTTTCATCTTGGGATCGAAACCCCAAGTCTTTCACGAAGCCGCGCTTGCCCCTGCGAGGAGAGTCCCTTGATTGGTTTGATCATTTTTTCCGTTCTGGTCATCTTGCCCATATTGGAGATTTATCTTCTTATTCAAGGTGCTGGTGTGATCGGCACGGTCCCTGTCATCCTGCTGACGATCGGCACGGCGGCGCTCGGCAGCTTCCTGATCAAACAGCAAGGCCTCGCTGCCATGCGCTCAGCGCAGCGCGATATGGATGCTGGACAAGCCCCGGTCGCCTCCGTGGTGGACGGTGTCGGTCTACTCGTGGCCGCGCCCTTTTTGTTAACACCGGGCTTCATCACCGACGGTTTTGGCTTCTTGCTGCTCATCCCCTTCGTACGTCACGAGGTGGCGCGGATGCTCCTCCGCCGGTTGCAGAAGATGAAGGACAACGGCCAGGTCGTGATCATCAAGCGCTGAGGCCTTTTGTCGGGACGTTAGGCGGGTTGCCGCGGGTGCCTCGCCCGTGTAGCTGCGCGGCTTCCGTTTTCTTTTCCTCAGCCCGATCGCTGGAGCCATCATGTCCGAGACGCCCCCTGAACAGCCACAAGCTGCGCCTGAAGGCGCGCCTTCCATGCGCCTTCTCACTCAATACCTAAAAGACCTGTCGTTCGAGAGCCCCACGGCCCCTCAGTCGTTGGGTAGCAACCTCGCGGCACCGCAGATGGAGGTCTCGGTCGACGTCAACGCTCGTGGCCTGGGCAACAATCGCTTTGAGGTCGAGCTGAGTTGCTCCGCCACCGCCAAGCGCGACGGTGCGGTGATCTACGTTTGTGAAGCCAACTATGCTGGCCTCTTCCAGATCGAGAACGTCCCGCAGGACCGTATGGAGCCTATCCTCTTGGTCGACGGCCCCCACCTGCTGTTCCCGTTCATCCGCCAAATCATTGCTCAGTCCGTGCGCGATGGCGGTTTCCAACCGCTTCTGCTCGAGCCGCTCGACTTTATGGGCATGTACCAGATGCAAAAGGCCCAACAGGTGCCAAGCGCTGCACCATCGGAACTGATGTAAGCAGCTGCCTGACCACACACTGAAAAAAGCCCCGGCGCGTGAGCGACCGGGGCTTTTCCGTATAGGGTGTTGGGTTCGACCGGGGCTTAGTCTTCGAACGAAGCCTGGCTTGCGTAGCGGCTCTTGTTGAGCAGTGCGCAGAGCATCTTTTCCCGCGGGATCATCTTGGCGGCTTCTTCAGCTTCCTTGAAGCCCGTCTCGCCAGCGGCCACGACCATGACCACACCGTCGAGTTGTGGCATGATCGTCATGACGTCGTCCGAGCCGAGGATCGGCGGCAGGTTGCAGATCACCACCGTCTCAGGAGCCACCGAACGGAAAGCTTCGAGACCCTGCTTCAGACGATCCGAGGCGAGAAGCTCAGCAGACTGAGAGGTGCCGCGGTCCGACAGGAACAGCAGAAGGTTCGAGTCTTCCACGTGGGTCAGGTAGTCTTCCGACCGACCTTCGCCGCGGAAGAAACCGATGCCCGAGCGGAACTCACGAGCGTCGAGGTAACCAGCCAGCAGCGGGCGCTGCAGGTTGAGGTCAGCCAGGACCACCGTTTGCTCAGCACGCCGAGCACAAGCGCGGGCTAGGTGGATCGACGACACGGTCTTGCCGTTGCGCGATGATGGCGAGGTGATGCCGATCACTTGACCACCACGATCTTTGATCGCCTGCAGCACCTGCGTACGGACGATCCGGAAGGCGCTGTCGAAGGTCGAGCGCTGATCAGGACCGATGCCGAACCGCTCTTCAAAGCGCAGGAAGTCGGCGTCGCTTGGTGCAAAGCGGCTAAGATCCGTCGGATCCATGTCGCTGGCGCGGCGGCGGCGGTCACCACCGACTGGGGCGCTGGAGCGTTGCTGCACCGGTGGCGGTACTTCGGCGGTCGCTTCAGGCCGAGCTTGGCCTTGGGCTGGGCTGGCATCGACCGTGACTTTCGAAAGGGCACGTTCGAACGGGCTGTTCATCACATCATTGTCACTCATGGTCAGACCCCTCTAACACTTGCAGTTTTGGTTTGGCGGCTGGTGGCGGTGGTGCTCATCGGATGAGCACCACGTAGGCAACAGCGGCCAGGACGAGTGTCAGGAAGCCTGACAGGATGACGAGACCCACCATAACGTTGCGGCGGAACTTACGCTCTTCGTCATCGACGATCTCAGGGACTTCGATAACCGTCAGACCAGGGACAACTTGGCTAAGTTGCCGACGGCTGTCGATGCGAGGCGAGACGAAGACTGGAGCGATACCGAGGAAGGCAGCGAAACCACCAGCAGCGGCCGTCAGCAGAAGGGCGACGCGCGGCTTGTCCGGCGACGTTGGAACGTCGGGAAGGACTGGTGGGTCGAGGATCAGCACGCGCTCGGCTTTTTGCTGCTCTTCGAGGCTCTCGGTCCGCTCAGCACGAGCACGCGCGGTTTGCGTCGTACCCAGTTGCCGTTGCAGGCGCTCTTCTTCGTTCTCGAGCGTACTCAACTGAGCCTGCACCGTGGGAGCTTGCTCAAGGCGCGCCTCAGCTTCGGCGAGGTCTTCGCGCAAGGTCACGAGGCGATCACGGTAGCCAGCGATCTGCGTGAGCATCGACGATTCCCGTGTGCGGAACGTCAGTTCAGGAAGGCTTTGCTCACCACCGACGGCTTGGACTTTGACAATGCGAGCCTCCAAGTCGTTGCGCATCAGGCGCAGTTCACGGCTTTCACCAGGACGCAGGTTGCCAGAAGCGAGACGTGTGCTGAGCTGGTCAACAGTCTTGCTGGCACGATCGAGGAACGCTTCAGGTTCAAGGCGCTCTTCAAGGGCGAGCAGCTCGTCGAGCAGCATGACCATGTCTGGATGCTGATCAGTATAGCGGCGAGAGAATGCCGTGTATTGGCGTCGCTTCTCGCGGAGCTCTTGGCGGTCCGTGTCATTGCGCGAGCTGGCGTCGATGATCAGCGGCTGCTGGGCACGCAGAAGGTCAAGCTCCTGGTTGCGAGCCTCGATGCGCGCTTCAAAATCCTCGATGTCTTCGGTCAGACGGCGGATCGTGTCTTGGTTGAACGCAATCGTTTCAGGCGCCATGCCGGGGTTCTGGCGGCGAACTTCGGCGATCTGCGTTTGGACCTGGTCGATCTGGCGGCGAAGGTCGCGTTCTTCGTCGCGCATAAACGCAGCTGTATCTTCAGCCACCTCGATCCGGGCTTCAACGTTTTGGCTCAAGAAGTCGGTGACCAGCTGGTTGGCAACACGGAAAGCCGTCTGGCGATCTTCGTGTACGAAGCCAATTTCGAAGGTGATGGTCGTCGGCTCATCGCCACGACGGCTGCGGCGCGTGTTCGACACGCGGCTAATGGAGATCAGAATGTCTTCCTTCACCGCCTCAACGCGCTTCGAGAAAGGAACGTCGCTGTTGCGATCGATCAGGTCGAAGCGATCTGAGAGCTCAATGATGTTCTCCCGTGAGCGCAGCGACGCTTTGATCGTCTGCAGGCGATCTTCGGCGCGGGCACGAATGGCCGATGGGACGAGATCTGGTGAGATCTGCTGGTCTTCCACGATGAGAAGCGCCTTCGAGTGGTACCGAGCTGGCAAGAGCCCGAGACCGACGAGACAGACCGTCAGGATGATGGTGAAAGGAATGAAGACCCAAAAGAAGCGGCGAAGGCCGATCCTAAGCAGGTCAGTGATGTTGTAGCGTTCCATGCGAACCTCTAACCCCTATACGCGCAAGCCAGGTGTGCTGCGTCCACGAAGGGTGAAGCAAAGAGCGTGCCGCGACCGCTATGAGTGTACTCCACCCCGCAAGACACCTGACTGATCAACTCAGTGAGGTCCAGTAGGATTTGCACCGCAGCATTCTCGCTTCGTACCCCCGAAACAGCGTTCGTGTGCCAACATGCGGCAGGAATGTTTCAAAATCACGTACGTTGAGGCGATTAAGGGTGTGAAAAGGGTCGTTTCGGCACAAAAAAAGTCGCAGCGGGCTTCAAAGCACACGCGGCGACTGTATTAGGGGTCCGCTATTCGCGCCTAAGCGGCGCTATAGAAAGGATTTTCTCTTTAGCGGAAACGGACGTTACCGCCGCTCGAGCGGTCGATATCACGCTCGCTAGGGTTGCCGCGGACAACAACACTACCGCCTGAAGAGGCGTCAGCTTCCAGGCTTGAGTTCGCTGTGACTTCGATATCGGCGCCGCTAGAGACATCCGCTTCGACATTATCGCACGACAGGCCGAAGGCCTTGATGTCGGAGCCCGAGGAGGCGTCCGCCGTCAATGTGTCGCAGGTTCCGTTGGCCACGAGGTCGGAGCCAGAGCTAGCAGCGAGGGAAATGTCGCCGCCGCTAATGCCAGACACTTCCATGTCTGCGCCAGATGAGGTCGACGCACCGCTCAGCGACGGCATCGTCACGGTAAAGTTGTAAGAAGCGCTGCGACCCAGGTTCAGGCGCATGCCGTTCCGTGACTGGCGGCTGAGATAGAGTGTGTCGCCACGCACTTCGACCTTGGCCTGATCCACGTCACCTTCGGTTTCGAGCTCGATGGAGAAGCTGCTGCCAACTTCCACCACAACATTGACGCCTGCAGATGCTTTGACGCTGTCAAAGCCGGAGAGGTCGTAGCTCTCTGTTTCGGCATGGGCGGTGGCGATGGAAAGAGCCGTGGTGACGGCGAGGGCGCTGAGGGTCTGAAGCGCGTTCATGCGGGGGTCTCCTTCATATTGTTTATCAACAATGGGAACCCGGTCGGGGTGGGACAACGTTTTGTAACATTGCCATCCTGTAATAAAGCAGTGGGCGGTGATCTTGGATCACCTGTCGCGCTCGTTTCGCGTTGCCGAACATTCTTGTGCTCCCCAACGCAGAACCCGCGCTGGATTCTCGTAAACACGCTGCTGAATTTACAAGCTTGGCCCACTGACGAATAGGCTTCTTTCTGTCAGAACAGAACTCTCAAGATTGAGGAGACACGCCATGGACGGCTTCGCTGGTTCCAGCCCTGACGCCCCGCGTTCCCAAGCGCAAACTGAGCCTAAGCGCGGTTTCCGCGTACCACAGCCGCCCGCTCGTCCGGGTGAGGCGCCCGACTTTTCGACGCTCAACCTAGGTCAGCCCGGCGCACTGCCTTTGGTGGATGCTGAGGCCGACGTTACCGCGTTCGAGCCGTTTCACCATGATCTGCTGCGGGTGCTTGATGACGACGGCATGGCCCAAGGGCCCTGGGCCTCGCTCGTCACGCCTGCGGACGTTCAGGCCGCGCTGAAAGCGATGATCCGGACGCGCGCCTTTGACGCCCGCATGATGCGCGCCCAACGCCAGGGCAAGACCAGTTTCTACATGCAATGCCTGGGCGAAGAGGCCATCGCCGTTGGTGCGGCCCTCGCCAGCAATCCTGAGGACATGCATTTCCCGACCTATCGTCAGCAGGGGCTACTCTTTGCTCGCAGCATCGACCCTGAAACGCTGATGAACCAAATCTATTCGAACAAAGAGGATCCGCTGGAGGGGCGCCAGCTCCCGGTCCTTTATTCGTTCAAGGAGCATGGCTTCTTCACCCTGTCGGGCAACCTCGCTACCCAATGGCCGCAAGCCGTCGGCTGGGCCATGGCATCGGCGATGACGCAAGACGACAAGGTCGCGGTGGCCTGGATCGGCGATGGCGCCACCGCCGAAGGGGATTGGCACCAGGGCAATCTGTTCGCCTCGGTCTATCGTGCGCCAGCTATCCTCTGTGTCGTGAACAATCAGTGGGCAATCTCGACCACCAATGCTTTTGCGGGTGCTGACAAGAACACCTTCGCGGCACGGATGGCCTCCTACGGGATGCCAGCACTCCGCGTTGACGGTAACGACCTGCTTGCGGTTATGGCGGCGATGCGCCTGTCGGTTCAGCGCGCTCGCGCAGGCCTCGGCGCCGTAGGCATCGAGTTCCTGACCTATCGCGGTGGCGCTCACTCCACGTCTGACGATCCTACCAAGTACCGCGCGAGAGACGAGGCGGGCGTCTGGCCGCTTGGCGATCCGATCCACCGTCTGAAGCAACACGCCATGGTGACCGGTCTGATGACGGAAGATCATATCACTGACCTTGAGGTCGCTGCCGAGAACGAGATGCGCGAAGCCGAAGCGCGCGCTGAAGCCAACGGTCTCGTCCATGGCGGCGAAGGCGCTGATGGCGCCAAGATGTTCAGCCAAGTCTATGCCGAAATGCCGGGCCGCCTGGTCGAACAATCCCAAGAAGCGGGTTTTGATGATGTCTGAGACCGTATCCAACACCCGTTCGATGAACATGATCGAAGCGATCCGTGATGCCCATGATGTGGCTATGGAGCGTGACGATGCCGTGGTCGCCTTCGGCGAGGACGTGGGCTATTTCGGCGGCGTCTTCCGCTGCACCGCAGGCTTACAGGAAAAATATGGCCCTTCGAGATGCTTTGATGCGCCCATCGCTGAAAGCGGCCTCGTAGGCGCGGGCATCGGCATGGCGGTCTATGGCCTCAAGCCCGTCGTCGAAATTCAGTTTGCCGATTATATTACGCCAGCCTACGACCAGATCAGCCAAGAGATGTCGCGCATCCGCTACCGCTCGAACGGTGAGTTCACCGTGCCGATGGTGGTTCGTACCCCGACGGGTGGCGGCATCTACGGTGGTCAGACCCACAGCCAGTCACCCGAGGCAATCTTCACCCATGTCTGCGGTATCAAGGTGGTCATTCCCTCGAACCCCTACGACGCCAAAGGTCTCCTCATGGCCTCGATCGAAGATCCGGACCCGGTGGTTTTTCTAGAGCCAAAGCGTCTCTACAATGGCCCCTTCGAAGGTTATCACGACCGCGCTCTGCAAAGCTGGAAAGAGCACGAAGATGGCCGGGTGCCCGAGGGCTACTACTCTATCCCGCTCGGCGAAGCGAAGTTCTGCCGCGGCGGTAGAGCCGTCACTGTCCTCGCCTACGGCAACATGGTGCACGTCTGCATGGCCGCCGTCGAAGAATCCGGCGTCGACGCTGAAGTCATCGACCTCCGTTCACTGATCCCCCTCGACCTCGATACCATCGAAGAGAGTGTGAAGAAAACGGGCCGCTGCGTCATTGTTCACGAAGCCACCAAAACCTCCGGGTACGGCGCTGAGCTGATGGCGCTGGTGCAAGAGCGCTGTTTTTACCACCTCGAAGCCCCCATCACCCGCGTCACCGGTTGGGACACGCCCTATCCCCACGCCCAGGAGTGGACCTACTTCCCGGGTCCGGCTCGTGTGGCGGATGCGTTGAAGAAAGTGGTGGGGGCGAGGTAGATGGTGGCACGAGCCACAAACTTTCTGTTTGTGATTTTGGTTATGGTGAACCTGGTGAACGCTCCTTCCGAGGGAGCCAGGCTGGCATCAAGTGCGTTGCTCATTTTGGTTGTGGCTCTAAACCTGGTCTTGTTTGCCTACGACGCAATCCGTCGCCGACAAGGAAAGCCGTCATGGTTTGGTTCACCTAAGTCGCAGCTTCCTTGGCCAGCGCTGATGTATCTAGTTGTGTTCGGTACGTTCGTCGTCGGATCGCAACTTCTCATTACTCAGACTTCGCAATCAGAACTAGTCGAAAAGTTGGTGGGCGTACTATCAATTGTGCTAGTGATTGGCCTGGTTCCAGTCTTTATGCTGATGCTGAAACAACGATCCTCCCGCAAGGAACAAGAGTAGTCGCGATGACCATCCACACAATCAAACTGCCTGACGTTGGTGAAGGTGTGACGGAGGCGGAGTTTGTTGAGCTCCACGTCGCCGTTGGTGACTCGGTTGAGCCTGACCAGAACCTTGTCGATGTGATGACCGACAAGGCCACCGTGGAGGTGCCCAGTCCTCGTAAAGGCAAGGTCGTTTGGATCGGCGCTGCGCCCGGTGATGTGGTCGCCGTCGGTGCCGAGATTATCCGTATTGAGATGGATGAAGCTGGCGCTACTAGCTCCGCCGTCGCTAGCGATGACCTCGAGGCCCAGCTTGCCGCCGCGCGCGCTGAGATGGTCTCGGCCACACCGCCGTCTACCAAAGCAGAGTCTACCGCTACCCCGAGCGCGGCGGACTTCACGATCAAGTTGCCTGACGTGGGCGAGGGCGTGACAGAAGCCGAACTCGTCGAGCTGCATATCGCCGTGGGCGATAGGGTGGAGGCGGACCAAAACCTCGCCGACGTCATGACCGACAAAGCCACGGTAGAAATTCCGAGCCCGAGAACGGGTACGGTGACGTGGATCGGTGCAGCACCCGGCGAGACCATCGCCGTGGGTGCCGAGATCATCAAGCTCGCCGTAGACGGAGCGAACCCTGAACTCGTCGCCGAGGAACCCACGCCAGCTCCCGAGCCTACGCCGCCTGCGCCACAGGCCGAAGCCGCGCCTGCTCCAGAGCCAGCACAAGCGCCAACTGCACCTGCCGCCTCTGTGACACCGACGGGTAAGGTTCTGGCCGCACCAGCTGTTCGTGCACGGGCCATGACCAAGGGCATCGATCTTGCCACCGTCGCGGGCACTGGCCCCGAGGGCCGCGTTACCCACGACGACCTCGATCGTCATGTGGCGGGCGATGCACCAACTGTGCAGGCGAGACCGTTGGCTCCAACCCCGTCGAGCTCGCCGAACACTGATGTCGAAGAGATCAAAGTCATCGGTCTACGGCGGAAAATCGCTGAGAAGATGCAAGAGGCCAAGCGCCATATTCCGCACATCACCTATGTCGATGAGGTGGACATGACGGCACTGGAAGATTTGCGCCAGCACATGAACGCGCACCGCCGCGAGGGTCAACCGAAGCTCACGATCCTGCCGTTCATCGCTAAGGCGATCATTCGGAGCATCGAAGAGTTCCCACAAATGAATGCGCGCTACGACGACGAGGCGGAGATCATCCGTCGCTACGCTGGCGCACATATCGGGATTGCGACGCAGACGGATAATGGATTGATGGTGCCCGTGATGCGCCATGCCGAAACGCTCGATGTTTGGCAGATGGCGGACGAAGTGCGCCGCCTGTCAGCCGCGGCGCGCGACGGATCGGCGAAGCGCGATGAGCTGTCCGGCTCGACCATCACGGTCACCTCGCTAGGTCCCATCGGCGGCGTCACCACAACCCCTATCATCAATCGTCCGGAAGTTGCCATCGTCGGCCCGAACAAGATCCAGACTTTGCCGCGGTTCAATGCGCAGGGTCAGGTCGAGGCCCGCAAGATCATGAACCTGTCGTCGAGCTTCGATCACCGAATCATCGACGGTTACGAGGCGGCCGAATTCGTACAGCGCATCAAGGCGTACCTGGAATATCCTGCTACGTTGTTTGTCTAAGCCTAGCGTCGGTAGGTGGGATAGCCGTAGCGGCGGAAATCCTCACCATACGCCGTGAGCAGGTGCTCATGCGCCCGGGGATAGTCAGCGAGCATTTGCGTCGTGATCGAAGGAATGTCCTTTGGTCGCGGCAGCTCAAGACCTTCTTTGACGATCATCTCCACCATCGAACTGTTTCCGCGCTTCGGCACATAGTGCGGCGAGGCACCAAACTCCTCAAGCTGGCTCGCTGAAGAGCGCACAAGACCGAACCGATCCTCAATAGCGGGGAGGGCGTTGGCGGCATCCTCAAGCTTCACCGGTTCAGGTAAGCCTAACGGTAGGCGATCCTCATACTGATTGACCTGCCGAGCCTCATGTCCGTCAAGGCGGCGATGGTTCTCAGCAGCGACCCAGCTGAGAAAGGCACCGAACGAGATTTTTCCGTCTGGCTCATCGACCAATTGAGCATGCTGAGCAATCCGCCGCCGCAGCGTCTGCCGGTGATCGTTTTCTTCTGCCACCACCTCGGTGGTGTGCAGCGCGAGGTAGCTACTAAACGCCCGCGTGCCTGGTTCGCGCACCAGTTTCAGCACGGGGCGAGTCGCCACTGCCTCTTGCAGTCCTTCGAAATATTCCGGTGTGCGCAACAAGACGTCTTGTTCATAGCGGTGCGCAAACGGATGATAGCGTCGTGCCTCATCAAGCAGTCCTGCATGATGCAAGAACCAGGCGACACCTAAGGTCGAGCCAGCTTTCTGCGAGGTAAGCAGCACAAAGGGTACACGCGGGTGCCACAGCGGCACCCGCTGATGTTCTCGAAACCCAGTATGCGGAAAGAAGCGACGAAAGCCGACGGAAAGGGCAATGATGTCCTTTTCCTTCAAGCCGGCCATCCGCGCCGCTTTGGCAGTCCAGGTTTGCATGGTTGTTAGGCCGTCTGACGGAACAATTCGCGGCCGATCAGCATGCGCCGCACTTCCGACGTGCCAGCGCCGATCTCATAGAGCTTGGCATCACGGAGCAACCGCCCAGTGGCATACTCGTTGATATAGCCGTTGCCGCCCAGGATTTGGATCGCGTCCAGCGCCACCTGCGTTGCTTTCTCGCCCGCATAGAGAATACAGCCTGCCGCGTCCTGACGCGTCGTCTCACCGCGATCACAAGCGGCGTTCACGGAGTAAACGTAGGCTCGGCAGGCATTCATCGTGGAGTACATGTCTGCGATCTTGCCCTGGATCAGTTGGAACTCGCCGATAGGCTGACCGAACTGTTTCCGCTCGTGTACGTACGGCATCACGATATCCATAGCCGCGCGCATGATGCCCAAGGGTCCAGCCGCGAGGACGGAGCGTTCGTAATCCAAACCACTCATGAGCACACGCACACCGTCGCCAACGCCGCCCATGACGTTCTCTTCGGGTACCTCACAGTCCTCGAACACTAGCTCACAGGTGTTCGAGCCGCGCATACCTAGCTTGTCGAGCTTCTGCGCCGTGGAGAAACCTTTGAAGCCTTTCTCGATCAGGAAAGCCGTGATGCCCCGCGGCCCCGCTTCCGGATCGGTCTTTGCATAGACCACCAGCGTATCGGCGTTTGGCCCATTGGTGATCCACATCTTGTTGCCGTTGAGGACGTAGTGGTCGCCCTTCTTCTCCGCACGGAGCTTCATGGAAACCACGTCCGAACCCGCGCCAGGTTCCGACATGGCCAGCGCTCCCACATGCTCACCGGAGATCAGTTTGGGCAGATAGCGCGCCTTCTGATCAGCGTTACCGTTCAGCGCGATCTGGTTCACGCAAAGGTTTGAGTGCGCACCATACGACAGGCCAATCGACGCCGATCCGCGGCTCACTTCTTCCATCACCACCGCATGGGCGAGGTAGCCAAGGCCAGCGCCACCATGCTCTTCCGGGACTGTGATGCCCAACACGCCAATGTCGCCAAGCTCGCGCCAAAGGTGGGCAGGGAAGTCGTTCTTCTCATCGGTTTCAGCGGCGATGGGCGCGATCCGATCGTCCACGAAGCGAGAGACCATATCGCGGACTTCTTCGATCTCATCAGGCAGGCCGAATTTCATGCCTTGAAAGCTATTTTGCAGCATGGATCGTGTCCTCCCAATGCCGTGTTTTCTTGCACTATGTTGTGGCCGTTTTGGCTCCAAAGAGCAATGTTTATGCGCTTTTGCGCCCTAGCGTTTTCCTCCAAATGCGGTAGGTCGAAAGCACAAAAACAACGCCAATGAGGGAGCGCCGATGCCAGTTCTTGTCTCTGAGCTCGAGACGGCGAGCGCCGATTTTCGCCGACGATTGTCCGAGATGGAGCCGCTGCTGAACGAGCTGCGCACCAAGGTATCTGAAGCCCGCCAGGGTGGCGGCGAGGAGCGCAATGCTCGCCACAAAAAGCGTGGAAAGCTGCTCGCTCGTGAGCGGATCAACATGCTGATTGATCCCGGGTCGGACTTTCTCGAACTGGGCCAACTCGCTGCCAACGGTATGTATTCAGGCGATATCCACAGTGCAGGGATCGTCGCGGGCGTCGGTCAGGTGCAAGGTCGCCTTTGCCTCGTGGCTGCCAACGACCCCACGGTAAAAGGCGGCACCTACCACCCCATGACGGTGAAGAAGCACCTGCGCGCGCAAGAAGTGGCGGAAGAAAACCACCTGCCGTGCGTCTATCTTGTGGAGTCGGGCGGTGCCTTCTTGCCGATGCAAGATGAGGTCTTTCCTGACAAGGATGATTTTGGTCGTATCTTCTACAACCAGGCGCGGATGAGCGCCAAGGGCATCGCGCAAATCTCCGTCGTACACGGCTCATCCACGGCCGGCGGTGCCTACGTTCCGGCGATGTCCGATGAGACCATCATCGTGAAAAAGCAAGGCACGATCTTTTTGGCAGGACCTCCGCTCGTGAAGGCGGCGACATCGGAAGTGGTCAGTGCTGAGGAGCTAGGCGGCGGCGACGTCCACACCCGCGTCTCTGGCGTGTCCGACCACTTGGCCAACGACGACATGCAAGCCCTCGCTATGGCGCGAGAGGTGGTGGCGACACTGCCGCCTCAAGACATTCAGTCTGCCGCTTATGCAGAGCCGCTCTATCCCGCTGATGAGCTGCGAGGGTGCGCCGAGACGGATCTCCGCAAGCCTTTCGATGTGAAAGAGATTATCGCGCGCATCGTGGATGGGTCGGAGTTTCAAGAGTTTAAGGCTCGCTATGGTGAGACGTTGGTCTGCGGCTTCGCCACCATCGAGGGCCAGCGCGTGGGCATCCTTGGGAACAACGGCGTGCTGTTCGCTGAGAGTGCTCAGAAGGGCGCTCACTTCATCGAGCTTTGCTGCGCCCGGAAGGTTCCACTGCTCTTTTTACAGAACATCACGGGCTTCATGGTCGGTAAAGATGCTGAGCATGGAGGCATTGCCAAACACGGGGCCAAGATGGTGACCGCGGTGTCCTGCGCTAACGTGCCGAAGATCACCGTGATCGTTGGCGGCTCCTACGGCGCTGGCAATTACGGCATGTGCGGTCGAGCATATCAGCCGCGCTTCTTGTTCATGTGGCCCAACGCCCGGATCTCGGTCATGGGCGGTAGCGCCGCAGCCAATGTGCTCGCCACGGTTCGTGAGGACGCGATGGCGACCAAAGGTCAGTCGTGGTCGGACGATGAGCGTGCCGCCTTTAAGAAGCCCATCGAAGATCAATTCGAAGAGCAAGGTTCGCCTTACTATTCGACGGCCCGCTTGTGGGATGATGGCGTCATCGACCCTGCCGATACGCGAAAGGTCGTTGCTCTGTCGCTCCGCGCCGCGCTGAATGCTCCCATCGAGGAGACGCGCTTTGGCATCTTTAGGATGTAAGCTGATGTTCAAGAAGATCCTGATTGCGAACCGAGGCGAGATCGCCTGCCGTGTCATCAAGACAGCACGGGAGATGTCGATCAAGACCGTCGCGGTCTATTCAGACGCCGATGCGCGCGCCATTCACGTCCAGATGGCTGATGAGGCCGTCCACCTCGGCCCTCCCGCCGCTGCGGAGAGCTACCTCCTCGGCGACAAGATCATCGAGGCGGCTAAATCCACCGGCGCTGAAGCCATCCACCCCGGCTATGGCTTCCTCTCTGAGAATGCCCACTTCTCAAGAGCTTGTGCCGAAAACGGCATCGCCTTCATCGGTCCCTCGGCTCAGACCATCGAAGCCATGGGCTCCAAAGCGCGCGCCAAACAGCTGATGGCTGAAGCGGGTGTGCCGATGCTCCCTGGCTATCAGGGTGAGGATCAAGCCACCGAGACATTCAAAGCTGAAGCCGAACGCATCGGCTACCCAGTGCTGCTCAAGGCAGCCGCTGGCGGCGGCGGCAAGGGTATGCGGATCGTCGAGAGTGCAGCGGACCTTGAAGGCGAGCTGGAAAGCGCTAAGCGCGAAGCCATGTCGGCCTTTGGCGATGATCGGTTTATCGTTGAGAAGTTTCTCGGCGCCCCACGCCATGTCGAGGTTCAGGTGTTCGGCGATAGCCACGGCAACGTGGTGCATCTGTTCGAGCGTGATTGCTCTGTGCAAAGACGCTATCAAAAGGTGATTGAAGAGGCCCCGGCGCCGAATCTGCCGGATGCTGTGCGCGCGGAACTGCATCGCGCCGCGGTCGAGGCAGCGCGCAAGGTCGACTATGTCGGCGCTGGTACCGTGGAATTTCTCTACGACGGCCAGGACGGCGTCTACTTCATGGAGATGAACACCCGCCTGCAGGTCGAGCACCCCGTGACGGAAGAAATTACCGGCGTCGACTTGGTAGAGTGGCAGCTGCGCGTTGCTGCGGGTGATGCCATTCCTCTGGCCCAAGAAGAAATCCAGGTGCGAGGCCACGCCGTCGAGGCACGCCTGTACGCTGAGGACCCGGCTGACAACTACTTGCCACAGATCGGTCGCCTGCACGCTTTCTCGGTGGGCGATCATTTAGTGATTGAGGACGCGTTGCTGCGTGTGGACACCGGCGTTGAGGCTGGATCCGCCATCACGCCGTTCTATGATCCGATGATTGCGAAAGTCGTGGTCCATGCCGAAACGCGTCAGGGCGCTGTGCTGGCGTTGGCAGAGCATCTGAACCACGCCGTGATCGATGGTCTGCGGACGAACCGAGATCAACTGATTGATATTCTTCGCCACGAAGAGTTCGTCGCGGCGCCGCCGACCACGAAATTCCTCACCGATCACGAGGTGACGGGCGCAAGAACCCTGTCGGACACGGACTTCGCCCTCGCGGCGCTGACCTACCAGCGGGCGCGCAGCGCCGATGGCGGCCTCGGCCTCGGTTTCCGGCTGAACGGCCCGGCGGTTGGCATGGTGACCCTCGCGGGTAGCGAAGGTCCGGTGTCCGTCCGGATCGAGCAAGATGAGCAGTCCTGCCGCGTCACGGTCGCCGATAGCACCATCGACGTCGGTCTCACCGAGCTCCCGGATGGAGATCTGGAGGCGCAAATCGATGGTCGAACGCACCTGGTCACGGACCCTTGGCCTCGCGGCAAGGGTGAGATCGGTGTCTATACGGACAATGGCGTCGTATGGGCCGACCTCTATGATCCCTTCAGCCAGTCGGGAGCTGCGGACGCTGACGGCGCTGCTTTGTCCTCGCCCATGCCCGCCACTGTAACAGGCGTGAACGTCTCCTTGGGTGATCGCGTGGCTGCTGGCGACGTCCTCGTCACTCTAGAAGCGATGAAAATGGAGACGGTGATCAAAGCTCCCCAAGCAGGCGAAATCACCGCGGTCCACTTCGCCAAAGGCGACAGCGCCCCAAAGGGTGCGCAGCTAGTCGATCTGTTGGCGGAGTAAAGCGCGACCGCTATTCGAGGCGGTTGCGGTCGCGGAAGGTGATGATCTGCAGCTTGTCCTCGCCCACATGCTCGGCAATGGCGCGGTCAAGCTCCGTCCGTTCAAAGCGGAACCACTCGTTCTCTTCCAGCACCCGCCGCGTCTCGCCCGACACGCCGGTCATCACGGCACCGTAACCCGAAACCGTGAACACCAAGCCTGAGCCGATGGCGAGCAACAGCTCTTCGCCAGCACGGTCAGGGAAAAGCATCGCCGAGACGATACCGCCGACCACCAAGATCGTCAGGGTCAGGACAAAACCACCCGCCAGGTACAGCGTTGCGTTCCGGTTCGCTTGATACATCTGGTTGCGCACCAGCCGCTCTGACAGCAGCAAGCGTTGCGCCAACCAGTGGTAGCCCAGGGTCCAAATCGCGGCCTCGTCTTTCAGCTCCTCAACCTGGTTCATGCGCTTGTTGCGCTCGACGTTGAGCGCTTGCCGCTTCGCGACTTGGAAGTTTTGGTTCAGCTGCGAGAACCGGCTCGTGATGGTGTTGTCAAAGCCGAGCAGGTTCCGCTGTTGAGCGAATTTGTACGGCCATTGGTAGATCAAGGTCAGGATCAGCAGACCCAGCAGGGCACCGATAGGCCAAGCCAAGATCTGAGCCGATCGCTCACCAATGATGGGCAGCACCACGGCGTTCGTCGGCAGCATGAACTGCACGCCCAGCGCGATCACCGCCGAAATCAGCGCAATCGTCGGCGTGTACCAGAGCAGCAGGCGCCGAGCATTGTCGTTCAAGACCTTCCGGAACTCCGTGGACCAAACCACAAACGCGCTATCCTCGCTGCCGGTTCCTAAACCGAGCGAGGCCTCAATCTCCGCGCGCTCGACCTCCTCGTAGAAAAGAGAGCCCGGCGGGAAGAGGCTGAACGGCGTGCGGAAATAGGTCTCGGCGTGGCTGACCATCTCCGTCGCCGCTTCGAGGTCAAAGTTGGAGGCGGAGACCACCTCCATCCGTGGTCGCCCCAGCTCCCGGAACAGGAAGGTGTAGGCCCGATGGGGCGTCAGTTCGACCTTCGTTTCGTCCTTGCCTCGCTCGACAGCATCGGCGACCAAGTTGCCCGTGGCCTTGCGCACCGAGCCTGATCGGCTCACCACGCGGCCCAGCAGGCGCGGCAAAAACAAAAGGATGCGAATAAAGACTTCCATGGTTAACAGATTGACATCCGAGCGTGACAATACAACCTGTATCGCTGAGGATTCAGCGTGATGGCGGCTTATTCTGACCGTTTGGCCCTCGTAACGGGGGCCACGTCGGGTATCGGCGAAGCCACCGTGCAAAAGCTGGTCGATGGCGGCGCCAGGGTCATCGCTACCGGCCGCCGCCAAGAACGCCTGAACGCACTGAAAGACCGCCT
Organism: Parvularculaceae bacterium; assembly: GCA_013215175.1. GTDB lineage: Bacteria > Pseudomonadota > Alphaproteobacteria > Caulobacterales > Parvularculaceae > Parvularcula. The sequence goes on from JABSRH010000030.1 coordinate 17,747, forward strand.
CGGTGAAGTCGTCGAGACCGCAGTCCTCGACATGACTGACACGGCGGCGGTGAAGGCTTTCGCCGATGGGCTGGGCGAGACCCCTGACATCCTGGTCAACAATGCCGGTCTCGCGCTGGGGGTGCAGGGCGCCGATGAGGCTAGCCTCGATGACTGGGACCGAATGATCGACACCAACATTCGCGGCCTCGTCCACCTGACCCGCGCGCTGCTGCCGCGCATGAAGCCGCTGGACCGTGCCGATGTGATCAACATCTCGTCCGTAGCGGGCAGCTATCCCTATCCCGGCGGCAATGCTTATGGCGGCACGAAAGCCTTCGTGACCCAGTTCTCGCTGAACCTCCGCGCTGATCTCCTGGGTTCAAAGGTCCGCGTCACGTCGGTGGAGCCAGGCCTCACCGAGACGGAGTTCTCCGAAGTTCGTCTGCACGGGGATAAAAGCAGCGCGGCCAAGATCTATGACGGCACCGACAACCTGACGGCGCAGGACATTGCCCGCGTCATCGGCGATATCCTTGCCTTGCCGCCGCACGTGAACATCAATCGGGTGGAGATCATGCCCGTCTGCCAAGCCTTCTCACCCTTCGCCATCCATCGGAGCTGAGCATGATTACTCAAGATATCATTCGTACACTGCTGACTTCATGTGTGTTCGGCAGCATCATCTTCTTCCCGCTGGTGGTGGCGCCAGTGGTGTTCAAGGTGCTCGACGGCGACGAGGCCAGCCGCTTTCTCCGTGTGCTGTTCCCGCGTTACTATCTCTTCCTAATCATGTTCTCAGGCTTCGCAGCCTTCTCCAGCTGGGATCACCCCGGCCAGGCCATCGGCCTCGGCTTCATCAGCCTCTCGACCCTCTTCGTCCTTCAAGTAGCCGTGCCCAAGATCAATGAATGGCGCGACGCGGAAATGGACGGCGACAAAGCCGCTGGCGAAAAGTTCAAGAAGGGCCACCGCGGCACGGTCATTTTGAACATCAGCCAGCTGATCATCGCCGGATCGGTGCTGATGATGATCGCGGGGTAGGGTGGGTTGCGAAGCCAGGCGCCGTTGCTCTGAGGTGTCTGGCGTAGGGCGGCTAGCCTCCGGCTAACCGCCCTACGAGGGCTCGGGCTAGTCCTTGTTGCGCCATTCAATCCCGCCGATCAGAGAGATTGGCACCACCATAAAGATCAGAAATCCAATAATACCAAAAGGTAGATGAAAAAACAGCACCGCGATCGAGCCAACAATGACCAGCAACATCCCAAATAGGCCCCAAACGAACTGTTTCTTCCTGTTCAGCATAGCTCTCGGTTATCTGATCCTAAATTGAAGACGGAAGTGGATTAGGTCCACTGTAAACGACTTGCCTTCTTTACGCTAACGATGAATGCGCGAGGCAACGCCAGTGGCGCGCATCGCTTGCGCAAAGCAGCAACGGTTCCCTCGTCTTTTAATGGGTACTGCACCAGAATTGGCATGCATCCGCCCTGTTGTCCAATCACCAGATACCAGCGCATTCGTCCGTAAAAAGCCCAGCCTTGAAAAGACGCTGCACCTCGGCCTAGCCTAACTCTGTTCTACCGGGGGTGTGCGTATGCGTAGTGACGACAAATTGGGCTTAGGCGGTTGGTTCGGCTTCGCAGGTTGGACCGTGGTGGCCACCATCCTATCCTTCTTGATCCACGAGCTGGGGCACTACACCGCTGGGGTCATTCTCGGCTTTGACATGTGGTTCAACCTCAATTCAGCGGGCAATTATAACGAAATACCGCCGAACGAGTTTCAACAGACCATCATCACCATGGCGGGGCCCGTGGTCACCGTGATCCAAGGGTTCATTGCTGCCGCGCTGGTGCGGTCGCGCCAAAGCCTCTGGCTTTTCTCGTTCGTCGCTGCAACGTTCTGGCAACGGACCTTCGCCTTTGCCACCACCATGGCGATCTCTCCCAACGACGAAGGCCGTATCGCGTTGATGTACGACCTGCCACTGTGGGCCATCCATTCCGTGACGTCGGGTTTGCTATTGGTGATCCTGGTCTGGGCCTCGATGAAAGCCCGCGCTGGCCTGCTGACCCAACTCGTCACCTGGTTTGCCGTGACCGTCGGCGTGACGATCGTTGTGCTGGGCACGCAAGCTTTTCCGATGAAATTCGGGTAGAAACGCGTCAAACTTATGGGCCAAAACCTCTCCCTGGGGAGAGGTCCAAATCTTCGATTTGGGGAGAGGGGAAGCGGGCCGACCCCTCTCTCGAGATCAGAGATCTCGATCTCTCCCTGGGGAGAGATGGGCCGCACACCAATTAATCTCACTAACCCTCACCATGGCAGGGCCTCCCGGACAAAAAAACCGCCCCGAAGGGCGGCTTTTTCGTGCTGGCCTTATCAGCCGTAGGCGGATCAGTCCTCGTCCAAATCTGGGAAGCCCACGATGTGGAAACCGGCGTCCACGTGCAGGACCTCACCGGTGATCGAGGCGCCGAGGCCTGAAAGTAGGTATAGCGCGCAACCCGCCACGCCTTCTGGTGCTGTGTCTTCGCGCAGCGGCGCCCACTTGCGGCCTTCGGACAGCAGCGAGCGGCCGCCTTGGATACCGCCGAGCGACAGCGTCTTGATCGCACCAGCCGAGATCGCGTTGACGCGGATACCCTTCGGTCCAAGATCCCGAGCGATGTACCGGGTCGAGGCCTCCAGCGCTGCCTTAGCGACGCCCATGACGTTGTAGCTGGGGATCACACGCTCGGAACCGAGATAGGTCAGGGTGATCATCGATCCGCCGGGCGACATCATCGGCGCGGCGCGGCGCGCTGCATCGACGAAGCTGAACGCCGAGATGTCCATCGAGCGAGCGAAGTTCGCGCGCGTCGTGTTCTCAACGAAGGAGCCTTTCAGCTCGTCCTTGTCCGAAAACGCGATCGCGTGAACGAGGCCATCGAGGGTGCCCCAGGTGGACTTCACCTCGCCAAAGGCGGCTTCCATGGACTCGTCAGAGGTCACATCGCAGTGGATCATGACCTTCACGCCCAGCTCCTCAGCGAGCGGGCGGACGCGCTTTTCCATGGCTTCGATATAGGTGAACGCCAGCTCGGCGCCTTGCGCTGCCAGCTGCTGCGCGATGGCCCAGGCGATGGAATTCTTGTTGGCCACGCCCATGATCAGGACGCGTTTGCCCTTCATCAGCTCGCCG
>JABSRH010000300.1 GCA_013215175.1 Parvularculaceae bacterium
TGCTTAGAGAGGCCCCTTGAAAATTCGTACCGCGAAGTCTGCTAACAGTGAGGTCTGCGGCTGACATTTCCGTACCCGTAAAATCAGCACCGCTCAGGTCGCTGTGTGAGAAATCAGCGTCGGGCAGCCAGCCATCACGCAGTTTTGCATTTCGCAGATCGATGCCAGCGAACTTGATACCCTTCAGTGATACCAAGCGATCGAGCCGGGCGCTGGGCAATTTGGCATCCGACCAATCACCCTTGTCCACATCGCCGCCTTCGAGCTGAAAGTTTCGGATCCGTGAGCCAGCGAGATTCAATTCGTCCGTGGCGAGGCCGCTCAGATCAACATCTCGTCCTACATAATCCGTCAGTGTGACGACGGATGCTTGGATGCCCGCATAGTTTTTGACGAGGGGGTCGACAACACCTGCTGCCACCAGGCGCGCGCGCGCGAGGCCATGCTGCGCCGCCAGCCCGGTTCGATCGATCGACAAGCTACGCCGGTAAGCCGCGATGGCTGCTTCCCACTCTCTCGCAGCCGAAAAAGCGTCGCCTGCTTGCCGAGAGTAGTAAGCAGCGGCATTGCTACGTTCCGCAAGCGCCTCAAACAGTACGGCTAAGTTGCCGAAATCTTCAAATTCCTGCAATTCCCCGATGGCGTAATCAGTCGTGTTGCGGCTAGCGTCGGCCGCCATTGCGCTTGCCAGTTGCTGTACGTACCGATCCAGGAAACGTTCAGACTCCTCAATGTTTTGGCGAAGGACTTGCAAGTAGACTAGGTCCTCTAGCGCGCGTTCTCGTTCGCGGTCCGAAGAAGATGGGTCAAAGAGTATAATTCTATCATCGTCTTCCCATTCTTCGTAGAACTCATTCGCCTCTGTTTCGCCGGGCTCCCCCATATGCCGGGAATAGCTGCAACCCGACGTCCAAAAACTGCCGCTGTATCGACGAGCATACACTCGGTATGTTGACCCTTCGTCGAACGGCATTGCACAATTACCGCCGGTCGGGATCACGCCACGGATCGTTCTTTGTTGCTTCGGTAGCCCTTTGATCGGCCGAGTGAGGTCGAAAATGTAGTCGATCAACGCAGTATCGTCAGTGTCTTGCGCCGACACTTCGGTACTGCTGACAAGCACCCCTTCAAACACAAGATCCGCGTGCCTGAAGGCATCGCTGTGACGCTCCGCGAAGCAAGAGCAGCCCCAGCTCGCCGATGACCAAGCACAACCGATGACGACCAGCAAGATAACGCTGAGAAGCCGAGCTTTCGCAAAGGAACCAGATACTTGCATGTAGATCACCCTGCATGAGGTTTGGCCGCTAGGCAACATTAGGGCTGCAATTGCAAAGGGATCGGTCCCCCACTTACTGCCGCACCATCAGCCCCACATCCACCGCCGCGCGAGGTGCTTCCAGCCTTAGGTCGCCTCGGCCCGTGATGGGGTCGAAGCTGTCGTTGTCGCGGTGGCTGACGGCGACGTAGTAGAGCGCCTGGCGCTCGGGGACGAACTGGACCGAGGCGCCGGTGGCGCTTTCGAACCGGGGGCGATCGACCTCGGCGAAGGCTTCAGCGGAGCAGGATGAGTCCGCCGGCGCGGTCAATTTGCTGATGGTCTTGTTGCTGAGGGAGTCCGTAAGTGGGCTGCGCTCGAGCGTCCTTGTTTCGCTTTGCGCGCGCCGTCCCGTGATCCCGCTCAGGTCCAACGGGGGCAGGTCGGGCGTGGCCTGACGGCCGGCTTGGGACGAGACGACCACTTCACCGTTGGACTTGAACACCGTGACGGAGATCTCCGCGCGCCGTGACGAGAGGCCGGTCACCGTCACCGCCTCGCATGCCTCCACGGCGAAGCGGCGCATGGCCACGTCATGCTCGCTGGACAGCTGGAACTGCTGCAAGGGTGCGCCGCGCTGGGCTAGCTGGGCCTCGCTGATGGCATCGTCTTGGTCCGGATCAAGGTCAGGGTTGAGCTTGCGTCCCAAGCCGTCAGGCTCAATCCCGTCCGCTTCGTCGAGGTCCGCGAGGAGGAGGCGAGCCACATGGGCATAGCCGAGCTCATTGGGATGGAACATGCCCTTGTTGCTGATCTCGTTGCCCAGCTGGATCGTCGCCCCATCGTCTGGGCGCCGGTACCAACGGGTGCCGCGTTCCACGGGCTCATACATCAGTACAGAGATATGATCGGGTTCGTAGGCATTGTGATCGTAGGGCGCCGTGCCGCACATGCCATTCTCTGCCGGTGTTGGGCCTTGCTCGATCACGCGCCAGCCAAAGTCCTTCGTGCGCCGCATTTCTTCCACTAGCGGCCGCCACATTTCCGTGTCGGCAAATTGGAACTCACGCGGGTGCATTTCAAGGAAAGCGCTCTCGATCGGGCTGCCCTTTGGGCGAATTCGGCAGTAGCGCGTGTTGTTGGAGCGA
>JABSRH010000301.1 GCA_013215175.1 Parvularculaceae bacterium
CGGTGCCGCCTCGGACGGTGCAGGCCAGACGGCCTTCGGTGCAAAGACCGGCGACATGCTGACCTACGCCACTGTCGGCATCTTCATCGTCTTCCTTGGCTTTGCCATCGGCCTCAACTACGTTGTCACCGAGAACGTCGGCCAGCCGCAAGAAGAAGAGCAACTCGAGAGCACCGACACCTCAGAAAACACCGGTGGCCTCGGGCTTGAGGACATCGACATTCCCCCTGTCACCGCCTCTGACGCAGACGATGCTCCTGAAGTGAAGCCCGAAGGTCTGCAAATCGAGACACTCGATCCTGAGATCGAGACCGATCCCGAGTCCGAAACTGATTCCGATCCCGCAGGCGAGTAAGCAACCGCTTCTCACAGACCGCATACCCAGGCCCGGACGCCTTGTGCGCCGGCCGCCGACCGAGTGACCGCATGATCCGAAGCATGACCGGGTTCGGCGAAGCATCGGCAAACGCCGAAGGCACGCACTACTTCATCGAGCTGCGCAGCCTCAACAACAAGTACCTCAAGACCAACATCCGCCTCCCCGACGACCTCCAATCGCTTGAGGCGGAGATTGAGCCGCACATACGCAGGCGGATCAACCGGGGCTCTGTTACCGCGATCCTCAAGGTCTCCGACACCAGCGCCTCGGCAGCGATGACGGTCAACCACGACGCGCTCCAGCACTACGTCGAGCAGGTCCGCCAGACACCCGCCGTTCAGAGCGGCGAACTGACACTCGCCCTTGGCCCCCTGCTCGAGCTGCCCGGCGTGCTGCAGCCACCCGCGGACGATGAAGCTCGTCTTGATCGTGCCCGGGCCGCGATCCGGGGGATTCTCGACAAAGCGTGCGATCATCTCATCTCGATGAGGGAACGCGAGGGCGCTTTCCTCGTCGAAGACCTCATGAAGCACCACAACGTCATCGAGACGCGGCTCGCGCTCATCACCGAACACGCGCCCAGCGCAGCAGAGGAGTACGAAGCGCGCTTGAAAGCACGCGTTGACTCCATGCTCGAAGAGGCGGGGCATGGCGTGGAGCCCGTGGACATCATCCGCGAGGTCGCGGTCTACGCCGAGAAGACCGACATCTCTGAAGAAGTTAGCCGCCTTGGCGGGCATCTTGAGCACTACCAAGAGATGCTCGCTTCGACAGAGGACCGCCCCATCGGACGAACCCTCGACTTCCTCGCTCAAGAAATGCTGCGTGAAGCGAACACCATCGCGAGCAAGAGCGCCGATACCACGATCTCTCGCGCGATCGTGGACATTAAAGGCGCTATCGACCGCATCAAAGAGCAGGTCCAAAACGTCGAATGAGTCAGGCCACGCCCACCGCTGAGCAATCCCAGCACGCACCGCCTCTCGATGACGCATCCCAGCTTGCTATCGCACTCTCGCATTACGAGCTGGGCGTGATCGAGCAGCTCCCACCCTTGCCGCTCGGCGATCCTTCGTCGATGAAGCGGTTTGTCCGTTGTGAGGACGGGCGTGGCCGCGGAATCCAATGTAGAGCCCAAGAACCTGCTGCCGAACGCCAGCTTCGAGCTCGCCTTTGGGCAGGCAAAGCACGGTTGGGTCAAGTACAACCCCGGGTATGGATCCGCCACCAATTGGACGGACATGGTAAATCCGTTGACGATCACGCTTGCCGCGAGTGGTCAGGACCCTGAGACCTTCCCGGTCATTGAAGAGACCAGCGATTCCCCGGATGGCCGTCGAGCGGTAGCGATCCCCGTCTCCGGCAAAGAGCCGGGCCACCTGACGTCTCCCGTCGTGCCGATGAAAGCGGGACAAGCTTACACATTGTCGGTTTATGCACGGAGCGATGTGCCGTCTGCCACGTTACGTCTGGCCGTTTGGAACAGACCGATGGATTGGCGTCTGGCTCCAGACGCACTGAGCGAACCTATCGTGGTCAGCAAGCGTTGGCAACGCCATAAAGTGACGTTCAATGTGGCGTCATATTTTCATCGAGGTGCTGTCGACATCGTGGCTGAAGGCAAGACTGACGGAAAGGTCTGGGTGGATGCCGCGCAGCTGGAAGCGGGTCCTCACGCGACCGAGTTTCAGACGCGTTACCCCGTGGAGGTGGCCCTGACCGCCGATAAACCGTTCAGTGGCATGTTGCACCTGATGGGCGAGCCGCTCGAATTGGAACTGGCGAGCTACATCCCGGGCGAGCAATCAGGGCCTGAAAACCTCCGGTTGCGTATCGAGAATTTTGAGGGCAAGGTGGTATACACCAAAGACATTGCGCATCCCAAAGAGCCTGGCTACAGAAAGGAGAAACTGTCCCTGGACTTTTCTCTGGTCGGTCGCTTTCGAGCGCGCGTCTTCTCGGCGGTGGGGGATGAGATCGGTGTTTCCAGTTACGGTTACATGTTCTCTGTCCACCCCGTCATGA
>JABSRH010000302.1 GCA_013215175.1 Parvularculaceae bacterium
GGATGAACGCCAGGTGCTGATTGAATTGACGAACCAGGGTCAAGAGTTGCGATCGCGTGCGGGATGTGTCGCTCAGACGATGGTTGATCAATCGGACATGACGATGACGGAGCTAAAGGCTCTGAACGAGCTAATCCGCGGGCTTCTCTCGCGGATGAGGGATGAAGCGGCAGTGCGATCTGTTCGCGGTTTCGATGCGAGAGACCCCAAACATGGGTAGGTTCCAGAAGGCCAGGCTACGACGGCGTATCGCGAGAAGCTGCCAGAGCTCTAGCGACCGTTTTGGGGCGTTTTGCGACATTGGCTTAGCACCAGCGCTTCGCGCCGGTTGGGTTCATAGAGCGGAGCGGCATGCACCGCCCCGTGTTGTTCAAGCATGACCGCTGTTCGGTCGTACCCACTTCAACGCACGTCCCGCCGCACCCCAACTTATCCCCCCACCAACCACCCATGCTACAACGCACGTACCGGCAGGGCTGGGACGTTCCGGATCGTCAACGAGCGCTTGTCGTGGTGCAATGCTCCGTAGGGCGACTGTCATCGAGCGTGAGCTAAGGATTGGCCGTTCGGTGCGTAGCGAGCTTGCATCGCTCTGGCGCACGGACCCGGTGGGACGGGCTCATGCCGCAGCACTCCTCTATCACACCCATTCGCAGCGGCAACGCGCGCCAGGGCCTCCCAGACTTCTACCCACCGCCCAAGGGCGGCCTTTCGTGCTGCACAACAGCCAATGAACTGTAGGCGGAACACAGTTGTTGGTAGAGCCGTTCCGATCGCCGAAATGGGCCAATCTCCGCCGTTCTGACGGAGTACAGAGCTAGCGCTTCGCGTTGCGCCAGGCGCGGAGGTCCCCTTTGTGGCTCAGCATGGCTTCGATGGCTTCGGCGACGCGTTTGGTTCGGGTAGGGTCCGTCTTCGCCGTCTTCACGTGCTGGGCCATCATACGTTTCTTGCCGGCGGTGATCTCCGCCCAGGCATCGGCGGCATGCTGATCGTTTCTCAAAGCTGCGGCTAGAGCGTCGGGCACGTCGACGGCGTCTTGGTCGGCGATGCCGAAACGCATGCTGACGATATGGCCGAGGCGGACGTCGCCTTGTTTGAGGACATCCTTGCCCACGATGACATAGTAGCGACCGTCGCCCACGGGGATGAAGGCGCTGTTCACCGGAACATCGGCGATTTCCCCGTCCACACGAAGGCGGGGGTACTGATCAAACGGCAGGGTCGCCGAGATGTCGGAGGGTAAGAAGAGGACGTTGTACCAAATCTTCTTGGTCTTACCCACGCCAAATTTTTCGATGGGCGCTTCGAACTCGTGCGTGAAGAAACTCACGAAGCCAGGGGCTGCATCAGGCTCGGCAGTTTGCCGAGATCTGCCCCGGAGATCCGCATGAAGAACCGTCTTGCGGTGTCGGAGCGCTGCACCGCGCCCAGGGCTAGTCCTCGTGCATGCTTGAGCGGGCCAAAATTATTCGAGAACAGACGATTGATCACATCGGTGCCGAGGGACATGGACGCGCCATCGAACCGCCGCCAGCTATCATAGCGGGCGAGCACCGTACCGTGGCCGATATCGAGGCCCGTCTGGCGCGCTTCAGTCAGAACATCGGTGAGGGCGGCCACGTCTTTGACGCCGAGGTTGAAGCCTTGCCCGGCAATCGGGTGGATGCCGTGGGCCGCATCTCCAGCCAGCGCAAAACGCTCTGCCACCAGCTTCGGCGCGTACATCAGCGACAGCGGATAGCTCTGCCGCGGCGAGGCCAGGCTCAGCTCGCCAAGGTGATCACCAATGCGCTCGCGGGCCGCCGCGAGGAACGCCTGCTCATCCATCGCCAGGTAGGATTTCGCCGCTTCGGCGCGTTCGGTCCAAACGATCGAGCAATGATTGTTCCGCATGGGAAGGATCGCGAATGGACCATCAGGATAAAAGACCTCGTGCGCCACGCCGTTGTGCGGTTTCTCGTGCGCGATGTTGAAGATGATGGCCGTCTGCGGATAGCCCCAGTTCATCGTAGAGACCTTCATCAGCCCTCTGAGGGGTGAGAACCGCCCATCACACGCCACCACCAGGGAGGCCTTGATCGCCGAACCATCGACAAGCTCCACCGTGCCGTGCCCCTGGTTCGAACCGGTCACGTAGTTCGCCACAGGAGAGCCAAAGCGTTCCACGATAGAGGAGGCTTGGCTCGCGCGCTCGCACGCCGCCAGCAGATCCTGGTTCTCCACGATATAGCCCAGCGCAGGCTCGTCCTGCGGCTTGGGTCCTTCTGCGAGGAGCGTTGCAGGGAAGTGCAATTGCCCCCCGAAGAGCCCGCCGCTGCGAAAGCGATCGCGCGGCTCACCATTCGAGACCAGGATATCCGTGATCCGTTCGGCCTTCG
>JABSRH010000303.1 GCA_013215175.1 Parvularculaceae bacterium
CCGCGCACGGGACAGCGGAATGGTCACATGCGTCGATCTTGCTTCGGTTGATCGGCCGGATTTTGCCCGGTGCCTCGCGCCCGCCCTTCCCTACATCGACTACCTGATCTTGAACGAGGTGGAATTGGCTCGGGCATCCGGCAATCCGATGCTTTCCCAGGCCATCGAACCCAGCGATGAAGAACTGCTTCTGATGGCAATGCCATTGATCGACGCTGGTGTCAGGCAAGCCGTGATCGTGCATTGCCCGCAGAAGGCCCTATGGGTCGGCTCCGATGGGCATGTTCATTCCGCGCCGGTCGATCCCCTGCCGCGGGAGGAGGTGGCAAGCCCACTCGGCGCGGGCGATGCGTTCTGCTCCGGTATTGTCTACGCGCTTCACCAAGGATGGACACCCAGCAAGGCAATCGAGCTGGGCCATGCTGTTGCAAGGGAATCCCTGCGAAGTGTTACCGCAACCGAGGCCATCCCTAGTCTGGAGGTCTTGGTTGGTTCATCCGTTCTGCAACCGGGGATCGTGCAGAACGACTGTAACTAAAACGTCCCCAACCCAATCAGTCTTCAGAGGAGGAAAGACAATGACAAGTTTGATCAGACGGCAGTTCCTAGCTTTGACCACGGCCGCGATGACCGCAACGGTGCCGATGTCGGCACTGGCCGACGAAGCGCCTGTTATCGCAAGCATCGTGTTCCAGGGCGACCAGTTCATGCAGTTCCTGCAGTCTGGCGTGCGCGAAACCGCCGAGGCCGCTGGCGCCGAGGTTCTCGAGATCAATATCGACGGTGATCAGGCCGCAGAGATCCAGGCTATCGACACCTATATTTCGCGCGGGGTCGATGCGATCGTGATTGCGCCGCTGTCGGCCGAGAACTCCGGACCCGCTCTTCAGCGCGCGCGCGAGGCCGGGATTGTGGTTGTCGCGCTCAACGGTGGATTGGCGGATGCAAGCATCGCCAATGCAACGTTCTCGACGGCGAACCGTGATCTTGGAGCGTCAACCGGAGCGGCCGCAGCCAGTTTCGTCGCTGAGACCCTTGGTGGACAGGCCAGGGTAGGCATTCTGGCATTCTCCTCCCTTCTTCCGGAGCAGTCGGGCGACCGGACCGGCGGGTTCAAGGATGCTGTCGCCAAAGGCAACGAGGTCACGATCGTCACGGAACAAGATGCCTGGATGCCCGAAGCAGCCGTCACCGTGGCAACGGATATCCTGACCGCAAACCCGGATATCAACGTGCTCTATGCGGCCAATGAGGGCGGCACGGTCGGCGCTATGCAGGCAGTCCGCAACGCGGGACGTTCAGGCGAAGTCTTCGTGTTCGGTATCGATGGGTCGGTACAGCTCGGGCGCGGCCTTTTGGCGGGCGACAACGTGCTTCAAGCGGTGACCGCACAAGCGCCGTATCAGATGGGCGCCATGGGTGCCGAGGCGGCGCTGTCTGTTCTTGCCGGTGAGACCGTAGAAGCACAGACCACTGTTCCTGCCATGCTTCTCAGCCGCACCGACCCTGATGGCGTGACGGCATTCATCGAGAGCATTCAATAACTCAGGCTTCGCGACTGTTTTGGGGTCCCGTCCGGGGGCCCCAATCCGTGCCTCAGATGTAGGGAGACTGCGGGTGACTGCGCTGGTTTTTGACACACTCACCAAACACTATGGCCCCGTGAAGGCGCTCGACGGCTTCACGCACGAATTTGCTTCTGGCCGCGTGCACGCCCTCATCGGAAAGAACGGGTCAGGAAAGAGCACCTTCGTGAAGATGATGTCCGGCGCGATTCAGCCGACCTCGGGCGGAATTCGGCTCGGAGACAGCAGGGTTGAATTTGCCGATCCACGTGAGGCGCAGCAGGCCGGGATTGCCACGGTTTACCAGGAACTGAGCCTCGTGCCGGAGCTGTCTGTCGCGGAAAACATCTTTCTGGGCCGGCTACCCAAGACAACAAGCGGGTTGATCGACTGGAAAGGCCTTTATCGGGAGACCGCTGCTCTCTTTGAGGAGATCGGTGGACTGGACATCGCGCCCACGGCGCGCGTCAAAGAGCTTTCGGTTGGGCAGCAGCAGATGATCGAGATCGTCAAGGCGATGAGTTACCGCCCAAAGGTCCTGCAACTGGATGAACCGACATCCGCCCTGGCTCAGAACGAAGTGAAACAGCTTTTCGCTCTCGTTCGGCGTTTGCGCGAACTGGGGGTGACGATCATCTATATTACCCATCGTTTGTCCGAACTCCCCCAGATCGCGGACACCGTGACCGCGATCCGTGACGGTCTCTTTGTCGATTCCGTACCGATCGACGAGGCCACCCCAGCCGTCATACTTGACATGATGTTCGGCGACCTGCCTCCGCTGGAGCGTCCGGCAACGGTAAT
>JABSRH010000304.1 GCA_013215175.1 Parvularculaceae bacterium
ATTGCGAGCATGGATCGTGCCGGGCCTGAATTCTACCATTTATTGACGGAATCCAAGCGCTTGGCGTTCGAGGACATGGCTCGGTATTATGCCGATCCGGCGACGTCGGACTTCCCCATGCAGCTCTTGTCTGAGGAATATGGCCAAGAGCGCTATGCGTTGATTGACCCGGCCAAGCCCCTCGACACGCTGGCGCCTGGCGGTCCGTTTGAGAAGGATGGCGATACGACCTACCTCACGGTGGCCGACAAAGACGGTATGATGGTGTCGCTGATCCAGTCGAACTATCGCGGCATGGGTTCGGGCCTCGTGCCGGATGGGCTCGGCTTTATGCTGCAAGACCGGGGTGAGCTGTTCAGCCTCGATCCTCAGCATCCGAACGTTTATGCGCCTGGCAAGCGACCGTTCCACACCATCATCCCTGCCTTCGCGATGAAGGACGGCAAGCCTTGGATGAGCTTTGGCCTCATGGGCGGTTCGATGCAGCCGCAAGGCCACGTGCAGATCATGATCAACATGCTCGATTTCGGCATGAACATTCAAGAGGCTGGCGATGCTGCACGAATGAACCACGACGGCGGCTCACGTGAGCCGACGGGCAACCTGGATGATCCGATCAACAATGTGGGTACATTGAACCTTGAGCCTGGCGTGCCTGCCGCTACGATCGAAGCTCTGCGCGCCATGGGTCACAATCCGGAAGTGGTGACCAACGGGGTGATGTTCGGCGGTTACCAAGCCATCATGCGCCTCGACAACGGCGTCTACGCCGGCGCCACGGAGATGCGGAAGGACGGTACGGTGGTGGGGTATTAGACCTCGCTGCGGCGTCGGATCGACAAAATATCCTTGATATGCAATGAATTGGCCTCGCCTAGGAGCGGGGCCAATGTCTTTTTTATTGCGGTCTTTTGTGGTCGTGTTTTTGCTGGTTGCGACCTTGGCCGTGGGGTGGGATCGCTACACGGCATTCTTCTTATCCGACACCTCAGCGGAGGTGCGGTGGACTGGTTTTGGCCAGACGCCTGACGTTTGCTCGGCGCGGTTAGCTGAGCACTTCGAGCCGATGCGCGAAGACCTGACCGAGCTTGCGACGATTATCTTGGAAGAGCCGACGCTGTTGGGGGCTTCAGCAGGGTTCCGCTTGGGTCGGGTCACAGAAATACAGCTGACCACGTTGGAAGACGACACCAACGGCAATGGGTACCCAGAGGTTAACCTCTTCGCTGGGTTGGAGGACGTCGACGTGGCTTTGGCTAAACGCATCGAGTCGACTCTGTCCGGCATCGTCGAGCACCAGACGCCGTTTCGGCCCACCTACTTTGAGATCGAAGAGAGTGGCCGTGTTGCGGGCCGGGTCTTGCGATATGGTCGTTGTGGCTGGTCTGTATTCAAATGGATGAAGACGTCTGCAGGGGTCCCCAACAACGGCAGAGGAGGGCCCCGCTATGTCGGGGAACTCCAGATTGAGTTTCGTGCGCCGCCTGATGACCTCCCACTGTGTTCTTCAGAACCGCCTGTCGCGGCGGGTGAGATCTGGGGCTATTGTGTTGTTCCACTCGGAGGTGATTGGCGTCTGCGCCAGTATTGGGCGGACAAATGTGAGGCCTTCCGCAAGATTGGTTCGGCGGGCCCTGATGATTCCGAGCCATCCTTCTGTCGTGAATAGTCGCCTTGCTGCGGTGCACAAAATTGTCTAGGCGCCGCGCTGGACATCTTGATTGAATGCTGGGCTAGAACATGAACAACAACACGCCTGCGACGCTGTTCGCGGACGGCTTTTCGGCTGTACGCTCCTTCGCAAAGACCACCACGGATGACCTGGGCAAGCTGACGCCCGGCATCATCAAGACCGAAGTGCTGGCTGGGCTGACGGTGGCGCTGGCGCTGGTGCCTGAAGCGGTAGCGTTTGCGTTTGTGGCGGGCGTGAACCCGTTGGTCGGCCTCTACGCTGCGTTCATCGTGGGTTTGGTGACCGCTCTGATCGGTGGACGACCCGGGATGATCTCCGGCGCGACCGGCGCGTTGGCGGTGGTGATGGTCGAGCTGGTGAGCTCGCATGGCGTGGAATACCTCTTCGCGACGGTGGTCTTGATGGGGATCTTGCAGTTGATCGCTGGCGCGCTGCACTGGGGCAAATTCATCCGTATGGTGCCTTATCCGGTGATGCTGGGCTTCGTGAATGGCCTGGCGATTGTCATTGGCCTGGCGCAGTTGGAGCAGTTCAAGCTGCCCACCGAGGATGGCCATCATGTTTGGATGCAGGGCGGGCAGCTGGTGCTGACCCTAGGCGTAGTGGGCCTGACCATGGCGATCATCTGGGGGCTGCCGAAGCTGACGAAAGCCTTTCCCGCGCCGCTGGCGGGTA
>JABSRH010000305.1 GCA_013215175.1 Parvularculaceae bacterium
GGTGTCAAAGGGTTCAACGCGCACGGACTAAGCTCCTAAACTCACAGGCTGCTTCGCCACGAAATGACGCAAGCCGGTCAGCGCAAAGGGAAACGTGATTAAGGTTACCAAACCTTGCCAAAGTAACGAGCCAATCGGCATCACGCGCCCACCAATCACTGACAGAGCACCCCAATAAACGATCAGCCCGCCCACCAGCACGATGGCAAAGCCCGTGGTCAGGACAACGATATCGCGGCCAGCAAAATAACTCCGCTGCCAGAGGATCCCCGCGAAGGTCAGCAACAACACCATAGACCATGGGCCCAAGGCGCCACCCATCAACAAGTCGAGATAAAGGCCGGCACCGAACACCATGCCGATGGGCATGCTCGATGGACGATCGAGGCCATAGAGAAACACAAGAATGATCGGCAGAAACGGTGTGGGCAGCCAGCCCTCGAACAGCTCCACCGGTACACTGAGCAAGGTGCAAGCAATCAGCAAAAAGGCGCCGGACAGCGCAATGGTGGCCGCCGTCGCATGATGGCGGTCATCCATCCCGTGCCTCCAGGGACGGCTGATCAGCCATGGCCGTTTCGTCGGCGTCATCGGACGGCGCTGGTTCGTCCGGATCAGGGAAGCGGTAGTCCACCACCCGCACCAAGTGCGTGCCGTGTTCAGAGGCAAAGAGGCTGACTTGCACGCCAGTCTTCGTCAGATTGCTGATCGTACCCACCGGAATGCCGCGCGGCAGCGTGCCGCCCGTGCCTGAGGTCACAACCCGCATGCCTACTTCCATCGGCTCCTGCGGACGCCCGGAGAACTCACCGATGACGGCAGCATTGTCAGCATTGCCCGATAGCAAGCCTTCCGTGTCCGCCCCTTCGATATAAACTGGAATGTGGCTGTTGGCGTCGGTCAGCAGCAGCACGCGAGAGGCGTGATAGCCCACCGTGACCACGTGACCGATGAGGCCATCGCCATCTACAACCGCGCTACCCTGACGAATACCGTCTTTGTCGCCAGCTGAAAGCACCAACGCGCGACGAAAAGGTCCACTGGTGGAGCCGATCACCTCAGCCGGAATATAGCGCCGAGCATCCACCGTTTTCGGGTTCAGCATGGCTTCATATTCGATCAGCCGCTGCGCGTTCGACGCGGCCTGCTGCATGAAGATCCGAAGCTCTTCGTTCTCCTCGCGGAGCCGCTCGTTTTCTTCCAGCACAGCGAAATAGTCGCCAACATTGCCAATTTGGTCGCCGACGATGCGGACCGGCGCGGCAAAAAGGTTCAGGATCGGCGCAAAGCGATCGAGCAGCGTCTCGCGAGCTTTTTCAAAGACCGAAGCCTGCGCGCCGTAGATCGAAGCAATGGTGAGGAAGAGGCTGAGGCCCAACAGTACGAACAGCCTCGCCGGGGGCCGCTCCGAATGGCGGAGGCCCGACCTGTCCAGCTTCGAAAACAACGCCGACTGCATCAGCACCAATCCCAGAATTCTTCTGCCTGGTATGTCCAAGCAAAGGCTTACGCTGCGCCGACAGATTCGGACAGTGACATGTCCGCTAGCTTAGTCCGGCGACAGTGCCCGCGCGATCTGACGTTCAGACCGCCGAGCTCAAAGCCGTGCGCATGGCCCGATCATTTTCGAGGGCCGCGCCTGTTCCCAACGCCACGCAAGACAGTGGATCTTCTGCGATGGAAACCGGCAGACCCGTCTCTTCGCGCAAAAGTTTGTCCAAATTGCGGAGAAGCGCACCGCCGCCGGTGAGCATGATGCCCGTATCGACGATATCGGCGGCAAGCTCTGGTGGCGTGGCCTCGAGAGCGACTTTCACCGCCTCGACAATCTGCTGCACCGGCTCTTTGAGGGCCTCGTGGATTTGCGCGGCGGAGATTTTCACCTCTTTAGGCACACCATGCATCAGGTCACGGCCCTTAATGTGGATCACCGCTTTGGTGCTCTCCTCATCGACGGTAGCTGAGCCCACCTCTTTCTTGATGCGCTCAGCTGAGCTCTCACCAATCAACAGGTTGAATTCACGACGGATAAAGCTGACGATCGCTTCGTCCATCTTGTCGCCGCCAACGCGAACCGACCGGCTGTAGACGATGCCGCCCAACGACAGAACAGCCACCTCTGTGGTGCCTCCGCCGATGTCGACAACCATCGAGCCGGTCGGCTCAGCAACCGGAAGGTTGGCACCGTAGGCCGCGGCCATCGGTTCCTCGATCAGGTCCACACGGCGAGCGCCCGCCGAAAGAGCACTCTCTTGAATCGCACGGCGCTCAACAGCTGTGGCGCCGGAAGGCACGCAGATGACAATCCGAGGGCTCGCGAACGAACGACGGTTATGCACCTTGCGGATGAAGTGTTTGATCATG
>JABSRH010000306.1 GCA_013215175.1 Parvularculaceae bacterium
GTCGAAAGTGATCGTTCTTGGTAATGACGATGTTGGCTCTGCCAGGCAGGGCCTTGCATATGCTCTAGTAAGTTTTCCGGCCCATGATCACGGGCTTGCCCAGGGTAACTTTCTTGAACCAGGCCAGGTCTGACTTCATGCGCCAGGGCAAGTCGCCATCCTTGCCGATGATGCCGTTCTGGGCGCGTGCGACCACCAGCGCGATAGGAGCTTCATTCATACAGCGATCGGTGCTTTGATCACCGGGTGTGGGTCGTAGCCGACGACTTCAAAGTCTTCGTACTGAAATTTCGTGACGCATCCAACATCTGGATTGAGCTTGAGCAAAGGTAACGGTCGCTCAGCGCGCGCAAGTTGAAGCTCGGCTTGTTCGGTGTGGTTGAGATAGAGGTGCGCGTCCCCCAGCGTGTGGACAAAGTCACCGACCCTCAGGCCCGTCGTCTGTGCCATCATGTGGGTTAGCAAGGCGTACGACGCGATGTTAAAGGGGACGCCCAGGAAGATGTCGGCCGACCGCTGATAGAGCTGGCACGACAACCGTCCGTCAGCGACATAAAACTGGAACAGGCAGTGGCACGGCGGCAAGGCCATGTCATCCACAAGAGCGGGGTTCCACGCGGACACAACATGTCGCCGGGAGTGCGGGTTGTTGCGCAGAGCGTCTTGCACATTCAGGATCTGATCGACGGTGCCGCCATCGTAGCTCGGCCATGATCGCCATTGCGCGCCGTAGACCGGCCCTAACTCGCCATCCTCATCAGCCCATTCGTTCCAGATGCTGACGCCCACCTCTTGCAGAGGTTTGACGTTGGTCTCCCCCCGAAGGAACCAAAGAAGCTCATGGATGACCGACTTGCGATGAACGCGCTTCGTCGTCACCAGCGGGAAGCCCTCCGCAAGGTCGAAACGCATTTGATACCCGAACACCGATTTGGTGCCCGTGCCGGTCCGGTCGTCGCGGGTGATGCCATCGGCCAAGACCCGCTCAAGTAAGTCGTGATACGCGCGCATTTGCTTACCTTGGACGATTCTCACCGCAAAGGGGCCGCGACTTTTGCACGAGCGGCCGTCGCTGCATTTTCTCATTGATAATAATTATCATGTGCGTTATGTGGCGAGTGCACTCAGGGAGCCGTTGCAAAACACCCTCCCGCCATAACCTTCCTGCTTGCTATAGCGGTGGTGCTTCTGTGGCGGCTCCCATCAGCGCTGAGCTCTAGCCCCCGCGCATCTGGGCCTTTACGACAGGGCTTGCCGAACAAAGCTGCGCCCCACGGGCGCGCTGGACCTCGAAACACTGTGAGAGTGCTGCATGATCACCTGCTACATCCGCTACGAAATTGACCCGACGAAGGTCGACGCGTTCGAAGACTATGCCCGCCGCTGGGTCGAGCTGGTCCCCAAGTTCGGGGGTGAGCACCACGGCTATTTCTTGCCCGGCGAGAGTGCGAACGATTTAGCTGTGGCGCTATTCTCCTTCCCGTCTCTCGCTGCTTATGAGCAGTACCGGACGGACAGCCTGGCCGACCCGGATTGCCAGGCAGCTTATCGGCTCGCCGAGGACACGGGCTGCATTCGTCGCTACGACCGCCAGTTCTTGCGGCCGCTCACCTAACCCATGACGAACGCGTTGAGTTTGTTGCCGTCTGGGTCTCGGAAGTACGCGGCATAGAAGCCATCGCTCCTCGGACCGGGCTTTCCCTCGCAGGTGCCGCCATGGGCTAGCGCTATCTCATAAAGCCGAACCACTTGGTCCTTATCGTTGGCTTCCAAGGCGACCATGGTGCCGTTGCCGACAGTGGCTGGCTTACCATCAAACGGCTTACTCGCTGCCACGCCCGCCGCGCCGCCAGGATTGGCCCAGGCGATAAAGTTCTCATCGCCCATCATCCTGTCCACGCCCATTTCCTTGGCGATGGCGTCATAGAACTTCGCCGCTCGTTCAAGATCATTGGTGCCAACCGTCACATACCCAATCATGGAACTCTCCCTATTCTAGCGAACAAAAATAGAACATAGAGACGGTATGGCAAGGGCGCGACGCCGTCATTGGCTCGGACGCTTTCAACAACGTGCGCCAAGATCTGTTGCTGATGGGCTGTACCATTTTGGAGCAGCTCATCCTGTGGTACCGATGCCCGTCAGAATTGGGGAACAAGATGAGATTTCTATCGACCATTATCGCTACCGCCGCCGCGGCCTCTGCGTGCGCCCATGCAGGCGTGGCAGTCATCTCGCCGTTCGACCTGGCGACAACGCTAGAAGAGGCGTTCGACGACGCGCCAGACGGTTCGTTCAACGGCCGATATTTCTCGGGAGGATTGGCCATCGGCGCGGTCT
>JABSRH010000307.1 GCA_013215175.1 Parvularculaceae bacterium
TACCGCGAGAGACTTCGCTCGCTTTGGCCAGTTCATCCTGGATGGCGGGGAGATCGACGGGCAATCGATCCTGCCCGACGGCTGGATTAAACAAGCCACCTCAAAGCAAGCCGACATTGGCTATGATCCGTGGGGCTACGGTTATCAGTGGTGGACCTACGAGGATGGCACGTTCGGCGCGCGTGGTATCTTTGGGCAAGCCATCTTCATCGATCCCACCCGGGACTTGGTGATCGCCATCAACAGCTCGTGGGGCTCCGCCATCGGCGCTCGCGGCGGTGAGCGTAATGCGCGTGAAGAGCTGCAGGATGCCGTGCAGGCAGCACTCGACGCCGAGCAAGCTGGCTAATCCGTCAGCTGGCGGAGCGTTGCAGCAAACAGGCGTCGCCGTAGGAATAGAAGCGGTACTTCTCGGCGACGGCATGGGTATAGGCAGCCTTCATCGCCTCCGTCCCCGCATAGCCGCAGACCAGCATGAACAAGGTCGACTTTGGCAAATGGAAGTTGGTCAACAACAAGTCTGATGCCGGAAACGGATCGCCGGGCTTCAAGAAAATCGACGTCTCGCCGAGGAACGGCGCGATCTTCTCGCCATCCCAAGCGCTTTCAAGCAAGCGCAGCGAGGTGGTTCCGACCGCCACAATGCGCCCGCCACGCTCGCGGGTCTGATTGAGCAGCGCAGCAGCTTCCTCGGAAATCTGTCCCCACTCCGCGTGCATGTCGTGCTTGGCTGGATCATCCTCCGTCACTGGAAGAAACGTGCCCGCGCCTACGTGGAGCGTGACGGCAACGCGGCCAACACCTTTCGTTTCAAGTTCAGCGAATAGCTCGTCGGTAAAGTGAAGACCCGCCGTCGGCGCAGCCACAGAGCCCTTTTTCTCCGCATACACGGTTTGATAGCGTTCGCGGTCGTCTTCCCGCACGGCACGACGCCGAGCGATATAAGGCGGCAAAGGTGGCATCCCCGCCTCCATCAAGGCGCGATCGAAATCCTCCTCACGCACGTCAAAGCGCAAGTCCGTCTGCATACCATCTCGGCGAACCACCTCGGCCATCAGTCCACGGAAATCGATTCTATCCCCCACCTTCAGCCGCTTGCCAGGGCGCGCGAAGCTCTTCCAGCAAGCCGTGCCGTCCATGGGCTCAAGGTGCTCAATCAAGTTGGCTTCCACCGCCACGCCATCGCCCTGCTCTCGCGCGGCACGCGTCCCCTCAAGCGCCGCAGGGATCACCTTGGTGTCGTTCAGTACCAAGAGGTCACCGGGCCGCAGGATCGTGGGCAAGTCAGCAATGCCGCGATCAACCTGCGGGGCGCCCACATGCAACAACCGCGCAGCGGTCCGCTCCGCCGGCGGTTCCAGGGCGATCAATTCGTCAGGCAGGTCGAAATCAAAATCAGCGGTCTTCATAGGGCCAGCCTTTGGCCAGCCCCGCCAGGAAGTTCAAGGCGCACCAGCGTCGCTCGGGCCTTGCCCTTTTGGCGCGAAGCTCTTAGTTACGGGCTCCCTCCCCTTGTCATTCTGCGAGACACCCGCCGGACGACGCGCCGGGAGAGGTTTATGCATTTGCGCCCCATCGGCGCCCCGACCCTGTGGAGGACACCATGTCTGGTACCCCTTTGATGCCGAAAGCGACGGCGGTTTGGCTGATCGACAACACGGCGCTGACCTTCGACCAGATCGCTGATTTTTGCGGTCTGCACGCCCTCGAGGTGAAAGGCATCGCCGACGGCGACGTGGCTGCCGGTGTCCGCGGCATCAACCCGATCACCAACGACCAAGTCGTCCGTGAGGAAATCGAGAAGGCCGAGGCTGACGAAGACTACCGGATGAAGCTGGCCAAGGCGAAGGTCGTCGTGCCGGTCGCGAAAAAGAAGAAACGGTACATCCCGACCTCCCGTCGCCAGGAACGTCCGAACGCCATCGCGTGGATCGTGCGCAACCATCCTGAAGTACCGGATCGTGTGATCTCGAAGCTCCTCGGCACCACGAAACAAACGATCCAAGCAATCCGCGACAAGTCGCATTGGAACTCGGCCAACCTTGAGCCAATGGATCCCGTGACCCTCGGCTTCTGCACGCAGTTCGACCTCGACATGGCTGTTCAGAAAGCATCGGATGAGCGCGCCCGTCTCGTGGCGGTGGGTGCTCTTCCTGAGGGCGCCACCCTTCAGCCTGCAGAGGAAACCACGGCTGACGAGACCGACGAGGACGTGGTCGAAGATGCCGCACCGGACCTCGACACCGTGTTCGCCAACTTCGGCGACGCCAAGGAATAACCCGGCAGCGATGCCCGCAGGCCGGGCCAGCCGTTTGCGGCTCGGCCCG
>JABSRH010000308.1 GCA_013215175.1 Parvularculaceae bacterium
TCGGGCTTCGTTCCGTCGCGCCATGAAACGCGCCATGCAAACGGCCATGCGCATGGGTGCCCTCGGTATCCGCGTGAACTGCGCCGGTCGTCTTGGTGGCGCTGAGATTGCTCGGACCGAATGGTACCGCGAAGGTCGCGTTCCGCTGCACACGCTGCGTGCGGACATTGACTACGGCACAGCCACGGCTCGCACGACCTATGGTGCCATCGGCATCAAGGTCTGGGTCTTCAAAGGCGAGGTGCTTGAGCACGACCCTTCCGCGCACGAGCGTCGTCTGGTCGAGAGCCAGGCTGGCGGTCCGCAAATGAACCGTGAGCGTCGTCCGCGTCGCCGCGAAAACGCATAAGAGGGCACCATGCTACAGCCAAAACGGACGAAGTTCCGTAAACAGCATAAGGGCCGGATCAAGGGTACCGCCAAAGGCGGCACCTCTTTGAACTTCGGTTCCTTCGGCCTCAAGGCTGTCGAGCCTGAGCGCGTCACCTCGCGTCAGATCGAAGCCACTCGTCGTGCCATCACCCGTCACATGAAGCGGGCGGGGCGCGTTTGGATCCGTATTTTCCCTGATGTTCCGGTTACGGCAAAGCCAACCGAAGTTCGGATGGGTAAAGGTAAGGGTTCTGTGGACCGTTGGGTCTGCAAGGTGAAGCCTGGCCGCATCATGTTCGAAATTGACGGTGTTCCGGAAAACATTGCTCGCGAAGCTCTCGCGCTCGGTGCGGCGAAACTCCCGATTAAGACCCGTGTCGTGAAGCGGATCGGGGAGGACGCGTAATGGACGCTCAACAAGTTCGTGATTTCAGCGACGATGAACTCGCCGCTGAGCTGCTGAAGCTGAAGAAGGAGCAGTTCAACCTGCGCTTTCAACGGGCTTCCGGTCAGCTTGAGAAGACTGATCGCGTGAAAGAGGTCCGTCGGGCCATCGCACGCATCAAAACCGTGCAAACTCAGCGCTCGAAAGATACCGATGCGCCGGCTCGCACGACCCCAGAAGAAGTGAAGGAGACCAGCGATGCCTAAGCGTATCCTGCAAGGTCCCGTCGTTTCGGACAAAGGCGATAAAACGGTTGTGGTCCGTATTGACCGTAGCTATCTGCACCCGCTCCTGAAAAAGGTGGTTCGGCGCTCGAAGCGCTATCACGCCCACGATGAAGCCAACTCTGCGAAGACTGGTGACATCGTTCAGATTATCGAGTGCGCGCCGAAGTCCAAGCTGAAGCGTTGGGAACTCTATACCGGTGCTGCGGAAGCGGTGTCGGCTGAAAGCTAATTGTTGGAGAGCGCCGGGTTTCCCCCGGGCTGAATTGGAGGATCTGTAGATGATCCAGATGCAGACGAACCTCGACGTCGCTGACAACAGCGGTGCGAAGAGGGTGCAGTGCATCAAGGTCCTAGGCGGGGCCAAGCGGAAGTACGCTTCTGTCGGCGACATCATTGTGGTGTCGGTGAAAGAAGCGATGCCGCGTGGCCGCGTGAAAAAGGGCCAAGTGATGAAGGCTGTGGTCGTACGCACCGCTAAGGATATCATCCGTCGCGATGGTTCCGTGATCCGTTTCGACGGCAATGCTGCGGTGATTGTGAACAACAACAAAGAGCCGGTTGGTACGCGTATCTTCGGCCCAGTAACGCGCGAGCTGCGCCGTTCGGGTCACATGAAGATCGTGAGCCTGGCACCGGAGGTGCTGTAATGGCTGCGCGCATTAAGAAGGGCGACAAAGTCGTTGTCCTGACGGGCAAAGACAAGGGCGCTGAGGGTGAAGTCCTGAAGGTCATGCCGAAGGAAGACAAAGTTGTCGTCCAGGGCTGTCAGATGGTCACCAAGCACACAAAGCCAACCCAACAGTCTGCTGGTGGCATTCAGCGCATGGAGGCACCTATCCACGTGTCGAACGTGGCGCTGAAGGACCCGAAAGACGGCAAGCCAACCCGCGTTGGTTTCAAGGTTGTGGGCGAGGGCGACGACGCGAAGAAAGTTCGCTATGCCAAGCGCTCCGGTGAGGTAATCGATGTCTGAGACCGCTAGCTACACGCCGCGCCTCAAGGCGGCTTATAACGACACCATCCGCGCCAAGATCCAAGAAGAGCTTGGCCTCAAGAACGTCATGCAGATCCCGAAGCTTGAAAAAGTCGTGATCAACATGGGCGTCGGTGATGCGGTCAATGACCGTAAGTCGATCGAAAAAGCGTTCGAAGAGATGCAAGCCATCGCTGGTCAAAAACCAGTGGTGACGAAGGCCAAAAATTCGATCGCTGGCTTTAAAGTCCGTGAAGAGATGGCCCTCGGTGTCAAAGTGACCCTCCGCAAGGACCGCAC
>JABSRH010000309.1 GCA_013215175.1 Parvularculaceae bacterium
CTTGTGGACGGCTTCACCGCGATAAACCCGGTTCTTGAGCAACCGGTAGAGATAGCCCTTGTCGATCAGCGTGCCCTGCTTGTTGCGGAACCCCTGGTGGCGGAGTTCGCGTGCCAGAACCTTGGCGGAGCCGAGTTCAACAAATCGCTCGAAGATGCGACGCACCGATGCGGCCTCGGCGTCATTCACCACCAGCTTGCGATCCTGCACATCGTAGCCGAGGGGCACGTAGCCCCCCATCCAGATACCGCGTTTACGCGACGCGGCCACCTTGTCACGGATCCGCTCACCGATGACCTCACGCTCGAACTGGGCGAAACTGAGCAGGATGTTCAGTGTCAGCCGTCCCATCGAGGTGGTGGTGTTGAACGACTGCGTGACAGAGACGAAGGTGACGCCATTGCGGTCAAAGATCTCGACCAGCTTGGAGAAATCCATCAGCGACCGCGACAGACGGTCGATCTTGTAGACCACGACCACGTCGATCAACCCATCGTCGATATCCGTCAGAAGCTGCTTGAGACCGGGTCGTTCGAGATTGCCGCCAGAGAACCCGCCATCGTCATAGCGATCGCGGGTTGCGACCCAACCCTCTGAGCGCTGACTTGCGATGTAGGCCTCGCAGGCCTCCCGCTGGGCGTCGAGGGTGTTGAACTCCATATCGAGACCTTCTTCGGTCGACTTGCGGGTGTAGATGGCGCAGCGCAGCCGACGGTTCGGGCGGTTTGTACTCTCCATTATGCTTGCTCCCGCTTGCGCTCACGCAGCCCGAAGAAGCGATAGCCATTCCAGCGTGTGCCGGAAATGGCGCGGGCCACGGCCGAGAGCGATTTGAATTTGCGCCCCTGCCAGTCGAAGCCGTCTTTCTGCACGGTTACGGTGTGCTCAACCCCATCCCATTCACGCAGCAGTTTGGTGCCGGTCACGGGATTTCGGGGATCAGCGATCCGGTGCTTGCGCCGCGCATGCCCCTCGACCTCATCAGCCAGCAGATCCAGCATGCGGCGCGTTTCCCTATCGGGGCCGCCGTAGGTCAGTTCCTGGATGCGATAGGCGATCCTGAATTCCAGGAACTTGCGGCTGTTGTTCGGCGCAGCGATGCCAAAAAGTTTCTCCCATTCGGCTTTTAGCTCCCTGACCGACATGGCCTTTAGAGCAGCTAGACGGGCCAGGACGGATTGATCAAACCTTGGATCCAGCCCCGGTTTTGTGGGCGTTATCTTATTGTGATGCTTCATCAATTCCTCCGATGCGGATACGTTTTGCACGACGACCACCGCTCTTTCGGGGTGAGAAGTCCACGAAACTGTCTCCGATGTCGGCAGATAAAGAGCTGGACTGTGTGGCGTTCAGGCGAAGGACGCCCGCAGCCAGGATGCGACCGAGTTCTTCGAAGCGTGCACGTGCTGACATCTTGTCCGGACACAAAGGATTGGGCCCCGAAACCGGGGTTAAATTATCGTTAAGCATTGGAGCGCCTTTCGGGTTGTTGCCCTATCTGGGCTTCAAGTGGCGCTGGTATTCAAGTTAAAACAATGGGTTGCAGGGCTGCTGCGCGATGCTGCGTGCAGGATCGGGTTTGTAGCGTGCGGCCTTTCAGTGCCGTGTCGCGGATTGGACCATCGAATCTGTGTCGAGTTTCAGGGCGGCCTTCCAAAGCGGGGTTTTGGCGAACAGGCTGTCTTGCGACCGAAAGGACTTTTCGGACCGGGTTTCCTGAAGCAAGCCTGCCCAGACGAGAGGGCGCAGGAACTGAGTGTAAAGACTGCCCATCATCTCATCGTAGCGTGGAAAGGAGCTGGGCTCTGGTTCACCGAACAAGATCTGTCGCAGGTGGGCGCCCGCTGCGCCGTCTTCAGTCTCGACGTTAAGGACGTTGAGGAAGACGTCCCAGTTGCCCGGAAGCACTTGGTCCGGGGTCCGTGACCAACCCGAATGATCGATTTCAAAGAGGTAGAACGGCGTTATGATCCCGAACAGGCGGCCGGGTTGATGTGCCAGGTCCGCCCCTGACTTCGTTAGCTTGAAATTCCCTTTGTAGTGCCGACCCATCTTCAAAGTGGTCAGCAGGAAGTGAATATCCCCGAGCGGCATGAAATCATGTTCGTTGAGCACTTTGTTGACGGCGAAGAGGTCCGCCTCGCTATGCCCGGGCCAGTCGAACTCGGCTGCGGCCCAGTGAACGAAATTGCGCTTGAAGGCTTTGGACGGGGTGAGGCCGATGGAACCATGCTCCTCGACGTAGGCGAAGGTTTTTAGAGCTCCGCGCAAAAGCGGCGAGAAG
>JABSRH010000031.1 GCA_013215175.1 Parvularculaceae bacterium
GTGGGCCGCGAACCCACACCGCGCCAGTCCCGTGTTTCGGCCCTCCGTCGCGAAGCGCTCGAGAATGTCATCGCCCAAGAAGTGGCCGAGGGCATCGAAAACGAGGTCCTCACCGACATGCGCCGCAAGACGGCTCAGCTGTCGGCCAGCCAGGTCGTTACGCTGGCCAGCATGGAAGAGGGCATGGTCCGCTCGATCCGAGAGCTGGAACGCATCCTCATGCACACCGGCGCCGGCGCTCGGCTCCTCCCGAAAGAGACCCAAGAACCAAACATCCAGGAACTAGCTGGCGAGGTTCTGGCCAAAGTCGAGAGCCCATCCCTGATTGGCGCCGACGAAGAATTCCTCGGTCAGGGCGGCCCCTTCATTCCGGTCGAAGATGCCGAGATCAATCTTGAGATCGGCACCTATTTCGAAACCGCTGCCCGTGTTCAGGCGCGGATCAATCAGCTTACCGATCTTTCATCCGTGGTACGCCGTGTCCCCATCGGTGCACCGGTCCTGAAAACGCACCGCAAGTCGTCCGGGTTCGGCATCCGCCGTGATCCGTTCGACCGCAGCAAACGCTCCCGTCACCGGGGTCTCGACTTCTCTGGCCGCCGCAACACACCCATCGTCGCCACGGCTCCTGGCCGCGTCGTTCGTGCGGGTACGTACGGCACTTTTGGTAAGATGGTAGAGATCGATCACGGTAATGGCTTCAGAACTCGCTACGCTCATTTGAACTCCATTAAGACCCGTGTGGGTAGAACTGTAGAACTCAATCAAACAGTCGGTTTGATGGGAAACACAGGGCGATCCACCGCCACGCACCTTCATTACGAAATTCTTTATAGAGGGCGTCAGGTGGATCCAGAGAGATTTATCGAAGCGGGTCGTTATGTTTTCGAAAGCTAAGCGTAGTAAGAACTCTGACGAGAGACTTCCCGAAGAAGTTCAGGGGGACATCATGAAGTCAGAGAACAAAGGCTCCCAGCGGAGCAAAGCATCGCGCCCGGCGCCGTTTGGCGTTCCATCGCTGATCAGCGGTGACATGGCGATCGAAGGCACCATCCGCTCGGAAGGCGAAGTCCAATTCGACGGTGAGCTGAAAGGCGACATCCACGCCAAAGGCATCGTCATCGGTGATGGCGCTGCCGTCGTCGGCGAAGTGGTCGCTGAAAAAGTCAAAGTGGCCGGTACGATCAAAGGCAAGATCCGTGCGACGCGCGTTGAGCTGACCGCTTCAGCGAAAGTTGATGGCGATGTTCTGCACGCTGCTCTGATGATCGAGGCTGGCGCCCGTTTCGACGGCACGTGCCGCCATTCGGACGACCCACTGGGCCGCAAGGACAGCGACAAAGACGACGTGAAGAACGTGCCCCTGGAACGGGAAGCCAAGCTTCGCGAAGCCACCGGTGCTGCTCCGCGCAAAGACGATAGCCCAAAGGGTGAGCCTGCTCCCGTAGAGCCTATTCGCCAAGCTGGCGGCGCCAAGGGCGGCCTTCGCTAACCCAAACAGCTTTGGGGAAGCGCTAAGCGCAAAAGGGCGGCCTAGTGGGCCGCTCTTTTTTTACATCGTGAACGGATTGATCACGCGGAACGACGATGCGCCCGCTGCATTGGTCTCGATCAAACCGAAGCCCGTGTCACGGAAGCTGCCGCCCTTTGCCGACACGCGGTACTCCATCAGATGCTCCGCATCATCATCAGCATCAAAGTCCGCCGTACCCAGATAGTTGAGGTCCAGCTTCAAGCCTTCTGAGGAGAGCGACCAGCGAGCAGGGCTTTCTTCCTCACGCGATAGCTGAGGTACACCAGCAGCCCGGGCTTCACCAAAGCCAGGTAGCGTCGCTTGATCGAGGTTCGCCAAGTCAGAGCGCGCCAGCGTCGCGGCAGCAGGCTTCGCCTTCGCTGCGCGCGCCAGGATCAACAGACCACACGCCCGATAAAATCGAGCCTCACGGCGCATGTCTGCATTGGAGATGCCCGACCAATCCTGGCGCTTCAGCTCGGCGTAGGTCTCGCAGCTATCAACGACGCGGGGCTCCATTTCAAAATCATCCGGGTGCGCCAGAGTCACTGGCTGCTTCGGCAACGCGCCGTCGGCCAACAGGCCCTGTCCGCCAGAGCGCAACTCACTCAACGCCGCACAACCCTTCTCCGTCTTCAAGATCCGAGGTGCGCACAATTCGCCGTCAAGCTTAACGGACAACTCCTCCCGCACCGACGTCTCTTGCGCAACCGTAGGCCTTGGATCATCCGCAAGCTGTTCTTTTGATGCCGTAGGGTCGCCCATGAAGGCAACGCTCGCCGCCCCCACAGCGCCGACGCCCACGGCGACGACCCCCATATTCTTCGCATTGCCGGGCAATTCGCCCTTTCCCCAACCGCTCATAGGAGCCCCAATTCTGCAAGCTCTGCCCGAATAGGCAGGTCCTCCGCACTCACACCACTTTCAAGATCCACTGGCGCATCATCTGGCTTCAAATAGCGCCAGCCCTGGAATGGTCCCCGACCCACTGGGTTCACACGCACAAGCTCTGTGTCCAGCACAAGACAGCACTTGCGCCCTTCCGAGGTCTTCACTTCTTGGACATCGACGATGCGTTGGCGGCATTGGATCTGGCGGGCGATCACCCAATAGATCGAACCGCCATCCATCAGCTCGTCCGCCCGCTTCGGAAACATCCGCGTCACGTGGTGGGTATAGCCCTCAAGGGCCGTGCCTTGGTTCCGACGGATCACAGATTGCTGCCAACGGGCAAGGTCATCGACGGCCTGCGAGCCGACGGACAATTTGATGAGATGCATGGTCATGGGCTTAGTTACCCTTGACGCGTGCCACTTCTCTAGCCCGGGAGCGCTTGATGGAATGTCGCGCCGCC
The DNA here is from genome assembly GCA_013215175.1 of Parvularculaceae bacterium. Classification (GTDB taxonomy): domain Bacteria; phylum Pseudomonadota; class Alphaproteobacteria; order Caulobacterales; family Parvularculaceae; genus Parvularcula. Next base: position 2,868 of record JABSRH010000031.1, read on the forward strand.
CGCTTCGCCAAGATGTAGAACGTGAAGTAGCAGAGCCCCAGGCCCAATGAGAGGACCCACAGCGGCATGTCCAACATGCCTGGCTGCAAGAAAGTCTGCGTGAAACCCATGCCTTCCAGCCATTGCGGGGCCCGCGCCTGGATCATCATCAAGCCACCCAACAAGGTGATGACGACAGCAAGGATCGCGGCGAGCACGGCGCCCACGGTAACGCCGATATCTTCGCGCTCTTCCGCCTTCGCGATGATCATCTTCGATGGATCACCCATCAGCGCGTGGCTAGCGGCAAAGAGGGCCTGCATCCGGCCTTCGACCTCTTCCGGCGTCAAAGTCCGGCCCTGGTCGCGACGGTAGCTGTCAAAATCCACCAGCGGTGCATTCGTCACCTCAGCGGGTGCCAGCACCATGCCATCGCATTCTTCGGCCGGTGCCACTTCCGACGTCGGAATCACCAATTCGGCGTCCGTTGGCATCAAGAACAGCGACTTCTCAGCCGCGCGACGGCGGACGAGACCGTCGAGCTTCATCAGCTTGCCGTCGACGCGAGCCTTGGTCCAACGCTCGAAAGCCTCAGCAGCGCCAAGCTTGTCGCCCTCGTTGAGCTTCGCCAGCACAGTAGACCGCTTGAAGTTGTCCGTGCCGATGTTGAAGATGAAGCTGACGAGCGCATCGTGCTCATTCTGGTTCAGCGGCGTGCGCACGCTGTCGCGGATCAACTTCTCAATGGGCGTGACGTCTTTGGCGAGCAGCATGTCGGCATCGCGCTCGGTCACCTGAGCGGCAGGTGTTGCCGTTAGGTGACCATAGCCCACCACATAGGTGCCATTGCCGCGGCGCTCATCCAGGCGCGGCGCGCCGGAAAAGCCCTCGTAAGCCTTGATCAGATTGAGACCTGTGTCTCCGGTCTGCATCTCGCCCCCGCGTCAAAACCAATGACGACGCCGATTCCTGGCTCGCCATGTTCCTTAATACCGCATGCGAGGGGTTCTGTTAACCTCTCGTCATCGCTTCTTCGCCGTGTTATCCAAGAAAAGAATGGTGGGGAGTGCGTATGCGCCGGCTCATGCGGTTGTTTTTCGCGACTTTTGTCGCTCTCGGAGTGGTGGGTTTGGGCGCCCCGTGGGTCTCGGCCCAGATCGGCGGCAGTGAACGCGCCACCGTTCTGTTCCTCGATGGGGCGGTAACGCCCACTGTGGCGAACTATCTCGAACGCGAAATCGGCGCGGCCGACGATCGCGGCGACGAGGTGGTGATCCTCCAGATCGACACGCCGGGCGGCTTGGTCACCTCGATGCAGTCGATCGTCCAGACCGTCCTCGGCGCGGAAACGCCAGTGGTGACCTATGTCGGCCCCTCAGGCGCCCGCTCGGCCAGTGCTGGCCTCTACATTATGTATTCGGCCCACGTTTCGGCGATGGCGCCTGCTACCAACACCGGTTCCGCCACCCCCATCGAGCTGGGCGGTGGCGGCGGTGAGCCCGCCCCGTTCCCTGAGCCGCCCACCGAAGAAGACGGCGAAGACGAAGCCAGCGATGAAGCAGCAGCCAACGAAGGCGCTGACGACACGGCTGCGGAGGAAGACGCTGAGCCCGCTGATACAACAGACATCTCAAACCAAGCGTCTCTTCGCGGCAAAGTGATCGAAGACGCCGTGGCCTACATCAAAGGCCTGGCCGAGTTGCGCGGCCGCAATGCGGAGTGGGCTGAGAAAGCCGTGCGCCCACCATCAGCGAGCATCACGTCCAGCGAAGCGCTAGAACTCGGCGTCATCGAAATCGTCGCCAAGGACCGCCAAGACCTGCTGAACCAGATCAACGGTCGCGTCGTTGAGGTGGCCAGCGGCGAGAAAACGCTGAACACGGCTAACGCCTACCAGGTGGAAGTGAAGCCAACCCGCCTCGAGCAGATCCTCGCGTTCTTCGCTGATCCGAACGTCGCCACGATCCTTCTGTCACTCGGCACGCTGGGCCTGACGGTGGAGCTGTGGAACCCTGGTTCGATCTTCCCTGGCGTGTTCGGAGCGGTTTGCTTGCTCCTCGCCTTCTATAGTTTCCAGGTCCTGCCAGAGAACGGTCTGTTCCTCGCCATCATGGGTATCGGCGTGCTCTTGTTGATATTGGAGGCATTCGTGACCACCGCCGGGCTGGCGAGCGTGGCCGGGCTCGCGCTGATCTCCGTGGGTCTCTACTACCTCTTCCCCGGCCAGTTCCGCGTTTCGATCTCGCTGATCATCGGCATCGTCTCCGTGATGGGCGTCATCGTCGCGCTGTTGCTCTGGGAACTGATCAAGTCGCGGGCACATGGGCCCCTCATCGGCCAAGAAGCCATCCGTGCCCGCACGGGTCGTGTCGAAGAATGGGACGGCCAAGAGGGCTGGGTCATCGTCGATGGCGAGCGCTGGCGCGCCAAGTCGAAGACACCCCTTGTCCCCGGTGAACCGATTAAAGTCGTCGAAGTCGACGGCCTCGTCCTTATCGTCAAAAAAGCTGCAACGCGCCGTCAAATGCGCCGTGTTCAACGTCCAAGAGAGGCTTAAGTACCATGCCCTTTCAGTTCCTCATCGGTCTCATTCCGCTGGCTTTCATCGCCCTTGCGGCGATCTTCAAGGTCCTTAAAGAGTACGAGCGAGCCGTCATCTTCACCCTGGGTAAGGTGGGCCGTCGCGCCGCGGGCCCGGGCCTGGTCATCCTGATCCCCGTTATCCAGCAGATGCGCAAAGTCGACATGCGGACTCTCGTCGCTGATGTTCCGCCCCAAGACGTCATCTCCCGCGACAACGTCTCGGTGAACGTCAACGCCGTGATCTACTACCGCGTGGTCGATGCCGTCAAAGCCGTCGTCCAGGTCGAGAACTACAAAGAAGCCACGAGCCAGCTCGCCCAAACAACCCTGCGTTCCGTGCTCGGCAAGCACGACCTCGACGAAATGCTGCAAGAGCGTGATCGTCTGAACAAAGACATTCAAGGCATCCTGGACGAACAAACCGAGGCTTGGGGCATCAAGGTCGCCAACGTCGAGATCAAGCGCGTCGACGTGGATCCATCCATGATCCGCGCCATCGCCCGCCAGGCTGAAGCCGAACGTGAGCGTCGCGCCAAGGTCATCCTCGCCGAGGGTGAACAACAGGCTGCAGCCAAGCTCGCCGAAGCCGCGCAAGTGCTGTCAGCCCAAGACGGTTCAATGCAGCTTCGCTATCTCAACACGCTGCAAGAGATCGCCAACGACCGCTCGAACACCATCGTGTTCCCCTTCGGTCAGGAGCAAATGGCAAAGCTGTTCGGCGGCAACAAAGACTAACTGAGCTTCGTTCCGTCAACGGAACAGCTGCAGTGTCAAACTGGGTCGCGAGTTGGAAATCGTGAGGCTTTGAACCGCCAATTCGCGACGCACCTGGTCGGCCTGCAAGCGGGCCGACTCCTCGGCGAGGTCGGCCTCCACCAAGGCGGCGACGCCCTCTTCAAGTGAATCCGTCAGTCCATCAAGAAAACGTTGGCGGTTCTCAATCTGGCGCTCAGACGCGCCCAGCGACGAAAACCCTGCCGACACCCGGGCCCGCGCAGCATTCAGTGCACGAAGCGCAACTTCAGTATTGAACGTATCGTTGGTAAGCGGATCAGCAACTTCCAACAATTGAACCAAGCTGGCTGAGCTGAAATCGCCACCGGAGATGCTGCCACCCACCGCGGTCACCGTCACCGCGTCCAACAGACCGTCCGTGTTGTTCGAGATCGCTGACGTATCGTTGAAGGTCAGTGTTGTGTTGGCCGAGTCGGCAATGAACGAGAACGTGTACTCCTCATAGGAAACCGGCGTCGTGCCAACGTCGTTCACCACCTGGGTCGCCAGGGTTGTGTTGCCATCCGCGGTAACCGTCAGCTGTTGCGGGTTCGCCGCTGCCGAAGCACCGTAGGCGTAGCTGACAACGTACTCGACGCCCGCCGTGGTGGCGAAGGTCTGTGAAACCTGCCCGCCCGGTTGCTGTCCGCCGCCGAACGAGATGTAGCTGTTGCCGTCGAACGGTCTAAACCCGAAACTAAAGAAATTGGTTCGGTAGTCGACGCGACCACCGCCTAGCGTCCAACCCGTGGTGCCGTTCTCGAAGTCGCCGTTGACGAAGCCATTGTCGGCCTCAAACTCAACCCCGAGGCCGATGCCCTGCACTTGGATCTGGGGAAAGGTCGTACCATCGCGACCACGGATCAAACCACCACCGAAGCTTTCGACCTGATCGTCCGCCAACAGGTTCACGCCATTGAACGACGTGTTCTGAATAACGTCGCGGACGATGTCCGTTTGCTCTTGGATGACCCGCCCCAGTTCCTCACGCGCGTCACCCGTCTCAAGCTGAATGATCGCTGCCGTGACGTTATCGATCACCGAGACAAGCTGATCTTGCGCCGCCTGCGCAGTCCGGATGGCGCCGAGGCCATAGTTCAGGTTCTCACGGATACCTTCGAGGAAGACCGTATCCGCCCGGGTTTGAGCCGCCACCAAAAAGAACGCTGGGTTGTCCGTCGGGCTCGAGACCTTCAATCCTGTCGAGATACGCTGCTGCGTATTGGACAACGCCGCCTCGGCGCCGCGCAGGGTGCGCAGCGCCGTGATTGATGATGGATTGGTCAATACCATGGGTCTCTCCGACCCAAAATTTAGCCGTTCATCTTGAAGATTCCGTCATAACCCTTGGCAGCGAGTCACGCAGGTGCTTGTCACAATTTCATACAAGACCTGTCGCGCTCGCGCTTCTATGGTGCCAAGATTGTTTGATTGAGGGACGCGAAGACCATGGCTTGTAATCAAATTATTCGCTTGGCGGCGCTGACCACGCTGGGCCTCGCGGCGGCGTGTTCATCTGGTCCCGAAGCCGGTGCGCCTCGCGACTTGCTGCCCAAGATCGTATCACAGCCGCAGGGCCTGTTGTTCGCGGGCATGGACAGCAATCACGATGGCGAGACCTCACGTGCCGAAGTGCGTGCCGCAGCGCCGTTGATCTTTGCTCGCGTTGACACAGACAATAGTGGTGCCGTGCGAGCCATCGAACTCCAAGAATTCGCCGCGACCTATCTCGGCACGCGCGACACGCCGATTGGCGTTGAGCAGTTTGATCGTAATGCGGATCGTCAGGTCAACGAGGATGAGATGCTGGGCTACCTCTTCCGCCTCTTCGACAAAGCAGACGAGAACGATGATGACACCCTTCAGCGTTCGGAGTTTGTCGACACGATCCAGCCAGGTGTGCGCAACGGGAGGGGTCAGGGACCGCAAGGCAGCCCCGGTGGACAACGCGGCCAGCGCCGCCGCTAGGACACCTGCGGTTTGTCCGCAAACACCATATAGTTGACAGACAGGTCACCACTGATCCGCCAGCTGTCCAGCAGCGGCAGGTAGGTCAGCCCCTTGCGGTCGTTGACGTTGAGCCCACCCGCTTCGAGACCTTTGACCGCCTCATCCGGCGTCACAAACTTGCGGGGATCGTGGGTACCACGAGGCAACCAGCGCAGGATGTATTCTGCCGCGAACACCGCTGTCGCCGCCGCCTTCAGTGTACGGTTCAGGGTAGCAAGGCCAAGCATCCCGCCCGGCTTCACCAGGCCAGCCGCTGTGCGTAGGAACAAGTCGACATCGGCCACATGCTCAACAATCTCCAGCGTCAGCACCACGTCGAACGCTTCCTCACCGCTCGCCAGCAGCTCTTCGGCGCTGGTGTTGCGGTAGTCGATGTCGAGCCGCGATTGCTCCGCGTGCACCATCGCCGTTTTGATGTTACCCGCCGCCGCGTCGATCGCGGTCACCTCAGCGCCCAAGCGTGCCATCGGCTCAGCAATCAAACCGCCGCCGCAGCCAATATCCAGCAGCCGCAAGCCTTCCAACGGTTTCTTCGCAAAGCGATCCCGGCCAAAGTGGCCGCAAACGGCATCACGGATGAGGCCGAGACGAACAGGATTGAACTTGTGCAGCGGCTTAAAATTGCCCAGCGGATCCCACCATTCGGCAGCAATCGCCTCAAACTTAGCGACCTCGCTAGGGTCAATGGTGGTCGTGCTCATCGCGGGAACTCCTACGCCGGTGGCCTAGACCTAGGCGCGCGAGACGGCGTTGCCAATGCGAGGGATGTCGCGGCATGAGCAAGCACGTTCTGATCTCCGGCGTCACGTCACACCTGGGCGGCCTGATCGCCGACAAGCTCGAAGCCGACGGCTTTGCCGTCACCCGCACAGCCCGCAGCGCGCTTCGGCCCGAAGGCAGTCAAAAGCTCGACCTCACCGATGAGGCCGCCGTCCGGCAAGCAGCCAGCGGGCACGACATCGCCGTCCTCTGCCCGATCTTGAGCACTGCCGCCCCCGCGGCCCGCTGGCTCAGCGAAGAAGGCGTGAAGCAGCTCATTGTGTTCTCGTCCAACAACGTGGCCGTGGACCATCAGAGCCCGGTCTATCAAAGCCTGCGTAAGGCTGAGGACGCACTGACCGACTTGGAAGCCAAGGTTACGGTCCTCCGTCCCACGATGATTTACGGTTATCCCGGCGACGGCAATCTCTCGCGACTGCTGACCATGGCACAGCGGTTGGGCGCTCTACCCTGTCCCGGCAGCGGCAGGGCCCTTCAACAACCGATCTTCGTTGAGGACGTCGGCGACGCAGTCTCGCACCTCGCCAATCGAGATGTGTCCCCGGGGACCTACACCATCGGCGGCCCCGAAGTGCTGAGCGCCGCAGACCTCTTCGCGGTGGCGTTGAAGGCCGTGGGACGAAGTGAGCGGATGGTCCTCCGTATACCACTCGCTCCGCTGAACTGGTCGGTTAGCGCCGCCGAACGCCTGGGCCTCAAGCTACCGATCTCAACCACGCAGCTGCAGCGCATTGAAAGTGACAAGACCGCCGCTGGCCAAGCGCCCTTCGGGTTTGTCGCCCGTGTGTCGGTCAGCGAAGGGCTCACGCGCTTGGCCAAGGCGATGAGCCAATCTTGACTTGCCGCCTCGCTTGGCCCACGTGGGCATTAACTAACGAGGCTTGATGCTAGAGATTGTGACCCGCTGACACGCCGTACACGACGCTGAAAAGCGCCGTGCCTTGAGGTTTGTCAAAGAGGCATCTCCCCTTGAACATTTCAAAGAAAGAGCAGCGTACACTGCACGTTTTGGCGCGTGGTGGCGCCATTCTTCCCAACAAAGACGAACGTGGGAAGATCATTGCGGTCAATTGCGTGAGCCCTGAGGGTTGGACACTATCGGACTGCAGCTTAGCGATCTTCAAGCGCTTGAAGAAGCGTCGGTTGATCGCATCATCCGGTGGTGGCCCCTATCGGATTACCTATGCCGGGCGCATCTCGGTGCGCCCCCAGCTCGACAATCGGGCTTGAGGGAACACTCTCTTCGGCAGTCTTAAGGCGAACACCCAATCAAACCTTGGTGTTTCGTGCTTCAGACCTTGCCGAAGGGAGCCCATCCGGCTAACGGCGCGTCGGTTTGTCTAGCATTGTGACACAAGGAGAGGCGCCATGACCCTAGGTTCTGCCCCGCTGCGCCTCGCGCCCACTCGCGACGATGTGCTGGTGATGAAGTTCGGCGGAACGTCCGTCGGCGACGCTGAGCGCATTGAACGTGTCGCCCGCCACGTCATGGCAGCGAAAATGAAGGGCTTCAAAGTCTGTGTCACCGTATCCGCCATGTCAGGTGAGACGAACAAGCTCGTCGGCCTGACTGAAACCCTGGGCGGCGGCGATGTCAGCCGCGACGCCGACTACGACGCTGTGGTCGCAAGCGGCGAGCAAGTCACTGCAGGCCTTCTCGCTTTGCACCTGAAGAGCAAAGGCGTCCCGGCGCGCAGCTTCCAAGGCTGGCAGCTCGGCCTCGAAACCGACGAAAGCCACGGCGCGGCGAAGATTACCAACATCCCCGAGGACAAGCTCCTCGCTTCCCTCGACGCTGGCGAAGTGGCTGTGGTGGCAGGCTTTCAAGGCATCGCGCCCAACAACCGGATTTCGACCCTCGGCCGCGGCGGCTCCGACACGACAGCCGTGGCCTTAGCAGCCGCCCTCGGCGCGGTGCGTTGCGATATCTACACGGACGTCGACGGCGTCTACACAACCGACCCCCGCATCGTTTCGACGGCGACGCGGAGAAAAGCTTTGTCTTACGAAGAGATGCTGGAGATGGCATCCGTCGGCGCCAAGGTCCTGCAGACCCGCTCCGTGGGCCTGGGCATGGCCTACGGCGTCCCGATCCGCGTCCTATCCTCCCTCGGCGAGCCCGAGGACACGGACGAAGGCACACTCATCACGGCAGAAGAGGACATCATGGAACAAGAAGTCGTTACCGCCGTTATCCCCTCAACGGGCGAAGCCAAAATCAGCCTCCTCGGGGTTCCTGACAAACCAGGCCGCTCAGCACTGATCTTCCAGCTCCTCGCCGACGCTGGCGTCAATATCGACATGATCGTCCAGAGCCCTGCTCGCGCTGGATCCGAAGCCAACATGTCCTTCACCCTGTCTGAGCGCGATCTCAGCCTTGCCATGGAGAAGCTGACGCTCGCTAAGGCCGAGCTCGGCTACGACGATCTGGTGGCTAACCAGAACGTGGCGAAGGTTTCGGTCATCGGTATCGGCATGAAGACTCATACCGGTGTCGCGGCGAAAACGTTCGAAGTTTTGGCGGATCGGCAGATCAACATCGAGAACATTTCGACCTCCGAAATCAAGATTTCCGTATTGATTGCAGCGGAGTACACCGAACTCGCCGTGCGCGCCCTCCACGAAGCATTTGGGCTCTCAACGGCAAAGGCGTAAGCTGTCCCCATGAGTTCCGGTAACCGCATGACGCCCAACGCGCGCGTGCTGCTGAGGCAGCTCCGCGAGGTGATGGCCGAGGAATCCAACGCGCAAACGCGCTTGGATCACTTGGTCGAAGCCATCGCGCGCAACATGGTGGCTGACGTTTGCTCGATTTACGTCCGACGCGCCGATGACGTGTTGGAGCTCTTCGCAACCAAGGGCCTCCATCGCGACGCGGTCCACAAAACGCGCCTGCCTTGGGGCACAGGCCTGGTGGGTAAAGTGGCCCGCGAAGGCCGCCCGCTCAACATCAAACGCGCCCATGAGCATCCCGACTTCGCGTTCCGGCCAGAGACCGGCGAAGACAAGCTGAACGCTTTCCTCGGTGCACCGATTGTTCGTTCGGGCAAGACCATCGGCGTCTTGACGATCCAAAACAATTCTCCGCTCGGCTATAGCGAAGAAGAGACTGAAGCCGCCCAGATGGTCTCGACCATCTTGGCTGAGATCATCAGCTCAGAGCGCTTTCTCACTGAGAGCGAAGTGCAGGAGGTCGAAGACCTCGTTCACGGCCCGGAGTATCAAGCGGGCACAGCCATCGTTCAGGGCATTGTCCAGGGTACAGCCTATCTTCTCACGCCGAAGCGCTCCAGCGGCAGCATCTTTGCCAAGGACTTGGCAGAAGAGCGCAAGCGCCTGCAAGACGCTCTGTCCGAGCTCCAACGATCCGTAGACGATATGATGGCGCGCGATCGGGCGCTCAGCCACATTAGTCGCGAAGTGCTCGAGGTCTACCGGCTATTCGCGTACGACCGTGGCTGGGCTCGTCGCCTTGAGGAGAAGATCCTCGCCGGTCTCAACGCCGAGGCCGCGGTCGAGCAGGTCCAAGCCGAAAACAAGGCTCAGATGCGCGCCGCGTCCGATCCCTATCTGCGCGAGCGCTTGCATGACCTCGACGACCTGTCGCGGCGGCTATTAAGAACACTGCGCGGAGAAAGCTCGGCTTACGAACTACCCGAAAATGCGGTAGTGCTAGCAGAAACCCTTGGCCCGGCCGAACTCTTAGAGCTTGATCGCTCGAAGCTTGTTGGCCTTGTGCTCGCGGAATCCTCGTCGAACAGCCACGCAGCGGTCGTCGCCCGTTCGCTACGTGTACCGATGGTCAGCGGCGTTGAGACCATCATCGACGCGGCGGATGATGGTGATGATATCATCGTCGACGGGACGTCCGGTGAGGTGTCCCTGCGCCCCACCTCAGACGCCATCGCGACCTTTGAAGAGAAAGCACGCATCCGGTCTGAGCAGCTGGAGATGTACCAGCGCACCAAGGATAAGCCTTGCGTGACCAAGGATGGCACAACCATCCGTGTGGATATGAACGCTGGTCTCGTCATGGACATGGCCATGATGGACGAGGTCAGTGCCGACGGCGTCGGCCTGTTCCGGACTGAGCTGCAATTCCTAGTTGGCCGGACGCTGCCAACGGTGAAAGAGCAAGCTGAGACCTACGAGTCCGTCATCGACGCCGCGGCTGGCGCGCGCGTGGTATTCCGCACCGCCGACCTCGGCTCCGACAAGCGCGCTCACTACATGCACGGTCCACTTGAGGCCAACCCGGCCATGGGCTGGCGCGGCCTGCGGATGGCCATCGATCGCGAGGGCCTGCTGCGGATGCAGCTCCGAGCCTTGATGGATGGCGCAAAAGGCCGTCCACTGACAGTCCTGCTGCCACTGGTCACCTCCGCAGAGGAAGTCATTCAAGCCCGCGCCATCATCGACAAAGAAATCGATCGCGCTCGAAAGCTTGAAGAACCCGTGCCTGAGTCCGTCGAGATCGGCGTGATGATTGAGATCCCCGCCGCCGCGATGTCGGTCCAGAGGATTGGACAGCATGCGGATTTCATGTCGATCGGCGGCAATGACCTGGCACAGTTCTTCTTCGCGGCCGATCGCGAGAACGACCGCGTGGCTTCACGCTACGACTATCTCAGCCGCTCTTTCGTGAGCCTGTTGAAGCGGATTGCCGACGATGCGCGTGAGGCTGGCGTGCCGGTCTCCTATTGCGGTGAGCAAGCCGGTGATCCTCTCATGGCGCTCGCCCTTGTGGCCATTGGTTTCACACACGTGTCTGTCGCTGCCAGTGCTGTTCTTCCGTTCAAGGATATGATGCGGCACGTGGACAGAACAGTTCTCGCTGAAGCGATGGAAACCTGGCTAACAGAGGTCGGGGGTGTTCCTCTGCGCAGTCTTGTCCACGAATTCGCGCAGGACCACGATATCCCTACCTTGAGGGCTTACTGACGAATTGCTGAGCCAGCTGCACGCGCACGCCAGAACTTTCAAGGCGCACGGATGCTGCAGGATGGCGCCCATTTTCATCCCGAGCGATCAGCACCGCCGCGCAACGTTCGACATCACCGGGGAGAGAACGGGCACGAAGAATGACAACGTCAACCCTAGCGCAGACTGCGCGCAAGCCCTCACGGCCAGGCACGATGGCCACCTGACCTTCAGGACCAAAACAGGAGCCCTCATCGCAGTTCGACAATTCATGCAACGGCATCGTCTCGGGATCTTGCCCCAACGCTTGAATCCAAGCCTCGACCGAGAACCGGTCGCGGCGCGCCGATAGAACGGCCAACTCGGCGCGGCCGTCGGATACCACCGCGACATTACGCAAGTCGCGACTGATGAAGACATCAGCATGCGGCCCACTAGGCACAAGCAGCGCTGCGCAAGCCATCATGATCAAACCACCAAGCCGCCATCGTGCGCGAAGCATCGTCAGCACCATCAGCCCCACACTGAACAACAAGATGCTGAGCACGCCGATCTGTGGGATAAAGCGGACTGCACCGGGCAGGCTAGACGTCCATTGCGCAATGCTGATCACCACCCGCAAGCCAGCGCCAACGAGCAGCAAGACAGGACCATCTAACCCGATGGGCATCAGAAACATGGCCAAAACGAGCGCCGGCATGACCGCAATCGTCACCACTGGCATCGCCAGCATATTGCCCAACAGACCAAAGGTCGCCACGCGGCCGAAGTGAAAGGCGGCGAAGGGCCCCGTGGCCAATCCGGCGAGCAGACTGGTCGAGAACAATCCGCCCAACGATCTTATGACCCGCCCTGTCCTCGTGCCATCGCGATGAACGACGCGCCTTTCTTCGAGCGCTGCATAACTGGCGATCAACAAGGCCACCGCCGCGAAGGACATCTGAAACCCAGGCGAAGCAATTGCCTCAGGCCGCCACACCAGGATGATCAGCGCAGCAACGGCGACGTTGCGCAGCGACAAGCCCTGGCGGTCAAAGAGAATGGCGCCGAACATCACAGCTGCCATGATATAGGCGCGCTGCGCCGACCAGGCCGCACCGGAGAGAGCGAGGTAAATCGCCCCACTCAACAGCGCGATGGCGGCGGCCCATTTTTTGACCGGCATAGCCAGCGTCAAGCGTTCGCTCCGTGTGAGGAGATACCGCGCGGCCCAAAAGACAAAGCCGCAGACGAGACCCATATGCAGCCCTGAAATAGCCAGGAGATGCGCAAGGCCCGCATCTCGCAGGGCATGCACCGTGTCTTCCGGAATGCGCTCGCGCTTGCCCGTGATCAGCGCCGCGGTCAGTGCACCAGCGGGACCGTCAATCCTCCGCTGAACCCGGTCGGCAATCTTCTCGCGAAGCGCCTCAATCGGTGCACCACGTCCCGACCGCTCCAAGATTCGCGGTGGCTCGAAGGCATAACCTGAACCGCCGATGCCCAAAAAATACATATGACGAGAGAAATCATACCCACCCGGAAGAACAGGTCCCGGCGGCCGGTCCACATGCATCCGCAGCGCCACACGGTCGCCAGGCGCAACCGCTGCAGGATCTCCCCGCCAGACAATCCGCACACGCCTCGGCAAAACGTCCCCATCAAGAGAAGCCAAACGCTCGGGCGCGATCGTGTACCGCTGATCGTCTTCACGCCACTCGACACGCTCCAACGTACCAACCAGTTCACCCGTCACGCCGCCAAGCGGCACCGTGGGCGCGTCCACCATTGCGGTCCGCAGCGCGATCAACGCCATGCCACCCCCAAAGAGCGCCAGCGCCCGGCAGACCAGCGCCAGCACCACCCGCCCCTTCTGCAGCCCGATCAACCAACCCAAGGCGGCAACGCCCGACGCCGCTGCCAACAAGGACCAAGGCGGTCGTGCAGCCAATCCAAGCCAGCAGAGGATGCCTGCCCCCATGATCCAGGGCGCGAGCAGAATGAACCGCCCAGCCTCGGCGTCGGCACAGGTCTGGACCTCGCCCGCCAACCAGCGCACGGCGCGCTTGGCAGCGAGGCGCCTTGCGCCTAAGCGCCGGGACCCTCGAAGGCTGAAAGGAACAGAAGAAACCATGACTCAGGAAGCTAGGCCGATCGTCACGCGTTTCGCCCCTTCTCCAACGGGTTACCTGCATATTGGTGGCGCTAGGACAGCTCTGTTCAACTGGCTGCTCGCTCGGGGGGGCCATGCTCCGGAGGGTTCGAAGTTCCTGCTGCGCATCGAAGACACGGACCGGGCTCGCCACAACGAAGCTGCCGTCGAAGCGATTTTGGACGGCCTCAAATGGCTCGGGCTCGACTGGGACGGCGAGCCGATCAGCCAGCACAGCCGCGCTGACCGCCACGCCGCCGTGGCCGAAGAGATGCTCGCCACCGGCCAAGCCTTCAAATGCTGGCTCGCGGGCGACGAGCTCGACAAAGCTCGCCAGGAAGCACGCGAGAACAATGTCCGCTTCACCAGCCCCTATCGCGATGGCAGTGAGGGCGAAGGCCCCTACTCGATCCGCCTCAAGGCTCCCATCGACGGCGAGACCGTCGTCCAAGATGCCGTGCAAGGCGAAGTCCGCTTCCCCAACGCCACCTCCGACGATGTGGTGATCCTGCGCAGCGATGGCACGCCCACCTACATGCTCGCCGTGGTGGTGGATGACCATGACATGGGCGTCACCCACGTCGTGCGCGGCGATGACCACCTCAACAACACGCCGAAGCAGCAACAGATCTACGAAGCGCTCGGCTGGAACGTGCCCGTCTTCGCCCACATCCCCCTGATCCACGGCGCCGACGGCAAGAAGCTGTCGAAGCGTCACGGTGCCCTCGGCGTGGAAGCCTATCGCGACGAAGGTTATCTGCCGGAAGGTCTGATGAACGGCCTGTTGCGTCTGGGCTGGGCCCATGGCGACGACGAGTTGATCTCGAAAGCCAAAGCACTCGAATGGTTTGGCCTCGACGGCATCGGCAGAGCCCCCGCGCGCCTCGATCCCGAAAAGCTTGCTGCCACCAACGCCCACTATGTTCAAGGCTTAGGCGACGAAGACTTCGTGGCGGCAATCACTCCGCATCTGGATAAGGCTCCGTCTGCTGAGCAAGCAGCAGCGCTCGGCCGTGCCGCACCGTTCCTCAAATACCGCATGAAGCTGCTCACCGATGCCCAGGCCGCCGCCGGCTTCGTCCTGCTCGAGCGTCCGTTCGAGGTCACCGGCAAAGCTGCCAAGCCGCTCAAGAAGGAAGGCGCACTCGGCGTGCTGACGACGGTCCGTGAACGCCTCATGGAGCAAGACGAGTGGACCGCAGAAGCCCTCGACGCCACGCTGCAAGCCTATGCCGAAGAACGCGAGATGGGCTTCGGCCAAGTCGGCCCACCGCTGCGCGCCGCGCTGACGGCAGGCAAGCCTTCCCCGTCGATCGGCGAAACGCTGTTCTCTCTGGGTAAAGACGAAAGCCTCGCTCGATTGGCCGAAGCGGAAGCCCGCCTGAACACCTAGACACCGCGCTCCGCCGGCCCCTCAATTTGCGGGATTCTGGCTTGTGCTGTGCGCCTGACGTAACCACATTCTCGCCAAGCGAGTGAGGATAAGGGCATGGGTCGGTGGCAACAAGTTTGGGGCGTCGCGCTGTTAGCATTGGCAACCGCCTGCGGCTCCCCCACGGAACAAAGCACCCCCTTCACCGAAGCGGCTTGCCAGGTTGGTGTGTACACCGACGGTAAGAACCAACAGCTCGTCCTAACCGGCGAAGAGGGGCGCACGCGCTACGCCAGGTCCGATGGCACCGTGTCGCGCGTCTCGTCCGACAACGCCGCGATCCTGTGCGGCGAGGGCGCGGTGAAGCTGGCCGATGGCCAGATCCTCACCCAGGTCGCCATCAAATCCACGCTCACCACCTTCACCTCCGGCCAGGTCACCCTCGCCGGTCAGCTGCTCGAGCATCCAGACGCCGATGCCAATACGGCGCTCGTTGTCTTAGCTCACGGATCGGAGGAATTGGGCTGGATAAATGATCACCCCGATCCCTATCACATGGTAGCCCGCGGCGTGTCAGCCTTCGTCTATGATAAGCGCGGCACCGGTCAGTCGGAAGGCCAGTACTCGCAAAATTTCCCTCAGCTAGCTGATGACCTCGTGGCAGCCTCTGCTGAAGCGAAACGACTAGCCGCCGGCCGATACGAACGCTTTGGCCTGATCGGGCTCAGCCAGGGTGGTTGGATCGCACCCCTAGCGGCCAAACGCGCGAACGCGGACTTTATCGGCATCGGCTACGGCCTCGTGGTCGACATCACCGAAGAAGACGCAGCCCAGGTCCAGAAAGAGCTGCGTGACGCAGGCTACGGCCCAGACGTCCTCGCCATCGCTAAGACCATCACCGACACCACATCCCTGATCGCCAAGAGCAGCTATCAAGAAGGCCTGGAGGAGCTCGACGCGCTACGCGCCACCTACGGCGAAGAACCCTGGTTCGGCCGGATCAAGGGCGGTTTCACCGGCGTCATCCTCAGCATCCCCAGCGAGGTCCTCCGCACTGAAGGCATCCCCATGTTCGACCGCCTCAACATCGACTGGTCGCTCGATCCCGTTGAGGTGCTCAGCCGCGTAAACGTTCCACAACTCTGGGCCCTCGCCGAAGAGGACGGCGAGGCGCCCATCGATCAAACGCTAGCCCGCCTGATCACCCTCCGCGAGGGTGGCCAAATCATCGACATCAGGGTGTTCCGCGGCGCCGATCACGGCATGTGGCTTCTTCAGCCCAGCACGAATGACAAGAACATTTCCGGCCAAATCGCACCCGGCTTTCACGACCTGATGGCCGATTGGGCCAATGGCGCCCTGCAGCCGGTCTATGGCGATAGTTTTTCCCGCTAAGCGCCCGCGCTGAGCGAATGCCGGGTTCAGAAAAACGCGGTGAGCGACTTCGTCCGATAGCCATTTAGTCAACGTTGACAAAGCTTTCACGTCTACTGGGATAGACAACTCCAGGTTTCAGCCGACCCGGACCAGCACCCGACAAATGGCTTAGGCACGTCCACTTGCGGTTCTGTCGAGAACCACTATTGTCGCGCTGCAAAATGAGGCGGGCAACGATGCTCGCTAGAACCCCACGGTTGGATGATCCCCCTCATCCACCGCGCGAGGAGATACTAATGGAAAGCAAGATTCAACAAACCGGCACAGCCACTTACGAGGGTCACGAGCTGCCGGTTTACAGTGGCACGCACGGCAACGATGTTGTCGATATTCGCGCCCTCACCAAACAAACGGGCAAATTCACCTTCGACCCCGGCTTCACGTCCACAGCTTCGTGCGAGAGCCAGATCACCTATATCGACGGCGACAAAGGCATCCTCCTTTATCGCGGCTATCCGATCGAACAGCTGGCCGAGCAAACCGACTTTATCGAGACAGCTTACCTGCTGCTTGAAGGCGAACTGCCAAACGCCAACGAGTGCGCGGATTTCCGCAAGACGATCACCTACCACACGATGGTGCATGAGCACTTCATCAAGTTCTTTGACGGCTTCCGCCGCGACGCTCACCCCATGGCGATCATGTGCGGTGCCGTCGGTGCCCTGTCGGCTTTCTACCACGACAGCACTGATGTGAACGATCCAGAGCACCGCAAGGTCGCCGTTCATCGCATGATTGCGAAGATGCCGACCATTGCGGCGATGGCCTACAAGTACACCGCAGGCCAGCCTTTCGTTTATCCGCGCAATGATCATTACTATACTGAGAATTTCATGCGCATGTGCTTCTCGGTGCCTGCTGAGGATTACGAAGTGAACAAAGTCCTCGCCTCGGCGTTGGACAAGATCTTCATCCTGCACATGGACCACGAGCAAAACGCTTCGACCTCAACGGTTCGTCTCGCGGGTTCCTCAGGCGCCAATCCGTTCGCTTGTATTGCCGCCGGGATCGCTTGCCTGTGGGGTCCTGCCCACGGCGGTGCGAACGAAGCCGCGCTCAACATGCTTGAGCAAATCGGCACCGTCGACAAAATCCCAGAATACGTGGCCAAGGCGAAAGACAAATCCGATCCGTTCCGCCTCATGGGCTTCGGCCACCGGGTCTACAAGAACTACGATCCGCGTGCGAAGGTTATGCAGAAGGCCTGCCACGAAGTGCTGGAAGCCACCGGCATCAAAGACCCTCTCCTCGACGTTGCTCGCGAGCTCGAGAAAATCGCTCTCGAAGACGAGTACTTCGTCGAGAAGAAGCTCTACCCGAACATCGACTTCTATTCGGGCATCACGCTCCGTGCACTGGGCTTCCCACGGGCAAGGTTCACACCTCTGTTCGCCTTGGCGCGGACCGTGGGCTGGATCGCCC
>JABSRH010000310.1 GCA_013215175.1 Parvularculaceae bacterium
CTGTTTGCCCGCGCGCAGATCCTTGACGGTGACCTGCCCAGCTGACCGCTCGTCTTCACCGCAGATCACGACAATCGGCGCACCGCGCTTATCCGCATAGCGCATCTGCGCCTTCATCCCTGCACCGCCGAGATAGACCTCCGCCGCAACGCCTTCAGCGCGCAGGGCTTTCGCCATCTTGTGATAGCGCGGCATCTCATCGCCCTCGAGCGCTAAAACAACCACCGGAGCCGGTGCGTCGGGCAAAGCGGACTTCGACTTGAGTGCTGTCAGCAAACGACTGACGCCCACGGAGCAACCGACCGATGGAACGTCTTGCCCCTTGAACCGAGCGATCAAGCCGTCATAGCGACCACCCGAACCCACAGAGCCAAACTGCACCACTTGGCCCTTCTCGTTCTCCACGTCGAAGGTCAGCGCAGCCTCAAAAACAGGGCCGGTATAATAGTCGAGACCGCGGATCACGGAAGGGTCGAGCTTGACGCGCTCACCGTAGCCACATTCCTTCAGTGTTGAGACAATCTGATCGAGCTCCTGTGCGCCTTCAGCACCGGTCGCGTTAGCGGATAAAGCATCGGCCATGTCGCCACCTTCAATGAAGCGAACCACTTGATCGATCTGGTTCGGCGCGAGCTTCGCCCCATCGGTATAGTCACCGCTTTCATCCTTTCGGCCATCGCCGAGTAGCAAAGCGACACCATCCGAACCAAGACGGTCGTATTTGTCCATCGCGCGCAGCACGGTACCAGCGGTATTCTGATCCGCTGGATCAAGGCCAATGATCTCCAAAAGGCCCGTCATCACTTTGCGCGACGACAATCGCACCTCGACATCATCGGACTCGATGCCAGCCGCCTCGAGCGCATCAATGAACATCATGATGATCTCGGCATCGGCGTGGGGCGGCGGCGCGAAGCAAGCATCAGCATCGATCTGCGTAAACTCACGGAACCGTCCGGGTCCAGGCTTTTCATTCCGCCAGACCGAACCCACCGCATACCGGCGGTAAGGACGCGGCAGCGCATCCATGTTCTCGGCAACATAGCGAGCCAGCGGCGCCGTCAGATCATACCGCAAGCTCAACCATTGCTCGTCATCGTCCTGCAGGGAAAAGACCCCTGCGTTGGGGCGATCCACGTCCGGCAAAAACTTGCCGAGCGCGTCGGTGAACTCAAAGGCCGGGGTCGCCAGCGGCGCAAAACCGTAGCTTTCATAGACTTTGCCAATCCGTTCGAGCATCAAGCGCTCAGCAATCAGCTCCGCGCCAGAACGGTCGGGGAAGCCACGCGCGCGCCGCGCTTTCGGTCGGATCACTTTGTTCTTTTTAGCCATGGCGGGCCGTTAGCCGCCTTGCGCCCGATTTGCAAAGGCCGAGAGAGAATGAAGCGGGGCCGCGGGCCGAGGGGAATGGACGCAGCAGCCCCGCTTCGGCCCGGTGGGCAAACGCAACGCCACCCACCGGATCTATTGAAGGACAATCTCAGCGTGCAGAGCACCGGCCGCCTTCAAAGCTTCAAAGATCTCCACCATGTCCCGCGGCGGCACCTCGAGAGCGTTGAGGCCCTCAACCAGGTCTCGCAGCGAGGCACCGGAGGACAAGGCCGCCACCGCACCATCCTGCTGAACATTCACCTCCGTCCGCGGCAAGATTACCGGGCCACCTTCCGTGAACGGCGCTGCCGGCACGGCGAGTGGAGTCTCAGCCACCGAAATCGTCAGTGCACCCTGCGCTACCGCCACGGGAGCAATCCGGACGTCCTCGCCGAGGACAATGGTGCCTGAGCGTTGATCGATGACCACCCTCGCCCGCCGCGCCGGGGTCAAGTAAACGCCTTCGATCTGCGCAATAAGGTGGGCCGGATCGAGATCGTCCGACTCTGCCAAAACCACCGTACCCGCATCCACCATCTTGGCCACCTGACTTTGCAGAACCGTGTTCAAGGCCTGCTCGATACGCTCAGCGGTTGTGAAGTCCGGATCCCGCAAGGCCAAACGGATTTCCCCGAGCGCCGAAAAGTCGAAGGACACTTCACGCTCGATCCGTGCACCGCCAGCGATCGTGGCATGCGTCTGGGTGCCCTGACTGGATCGTCCGGCCTGCCCTTCCGCATCGAAACCCCCGACGGTGAGCGGCCCTTGAGCCACCGCATAAACTTGGTGTTCCGCACCCAGAAGGGGGGTCATCACAAGAAGACCGCCCTGCAAGCTCTCCGCATCACCGATAGAGCTAACAGACACATCCAGACGGCTGCCCTGCCGGGCAAAGGC
>JABSRH010000311.1 GCA_013215175.1 Parvularculaceae bacterium
TGCGGCAGCACTTGCACCGGGGTCCTTGACCCTCACAGAGGGGCAATTGACCGGCCCCTGGTTCCTGAAATCGACAGCCAAACGGACCGGAGATCCGGACGTGCGGCGGCTGGACCTGACCTTTGAGGCCTTGGTCCAGGAAACTTCCTAACCCTTTGGAGGATCAGCCATGGCTGCTCAAAACGGAAAAGACCTGTTGGTCAAGATTGATATGAACGGCGCCGGTCTCTTTGAGACAGTCGCGGGTTTGCGCACAACCAACGTGAGCTTCAACGCCGAAAGCGTCGATATCACAAGCTACGAAAGCCAAGGCGGCTGGCGCGAGCTTCTGGGCGGTGCCGGCGTGAAAAGCTGCGCCATCTCAGGCTCTGGCGTGTTCCGCGATGCGGGCACCGATGAACGCGTGCGCGAGATCTTCTTTGACGGTCAAACGCCTGACTTTCAAATCGTGATCCCCGACTTTGGCATCGTCCAAGGCGCCTTCCAGGTGACCGGCATTTCTTATGCGGGCTCGCACAATGGCGAGGCGACCTATGACTTGTCGCTGGCCTCGGCGGGTCAACTGGCCTTCACGACGCTTTGATGACGCCGGCGGCCAACCCCTGGACCGGAGAGGCGATCATCACGCTCGACGGTGTGCCCCATGTGGCCAAGCTGACCCTTGGCGCATTGGCCGAGCTGGAGACCCAGCTGGGACAAGGCACGCTGCTAGAGCTGGTCGAGCGCTTTGAGGTTGGCACGGTCAGTTCAGGCGAGGTCCTGGCACTGATCGTGGCGGCCTTGCGGGGCGGGGGATGGCGGGGCACCCATGCCGACTGAACTTCGTCCCTGTTTCCGGACACTGGGGTACTTTACCCCTGTCCATGAAAGGGGCACCGAATGGGACAACATCGACGGAACTATACGGACGAGTATAAGGCAGCTGCGGTTGAGCGACTTTATGAACCTGGCGCAACACAGGGCAGCGTTGCCAAGGAGCTTGGGATCACTGGCACACAGTTGAAGACCTGGCGGCTTGAGATCGAAGCGTTTGGCTCAGCTGAAGCCAAGCGGCGGCAGAAGGCGGATGCGGCGGAACTGGCCCGTCTTCGCAAAGAAAACAAGCGGCTGACAGAGGAAGTGGAGATTTTGCACAAAGCATCCGCTTTTTTTGCGACACGGGCGGTGAAACCATGACGAACAAGCGCGCTTTCGTCACTGCCCATAAAGCTCAATACGCGGTTTCTACGCTTTGCAGAGTTCTGGAAATTTCCCGGGGTTGGTTTTATGGCTTCCTGGCCGCCCAACCAGCGAGGGATCAGCGTAAAGCAGATCGAGATGCTCGGGATCTGGAACTGCTGCCCAAGATCAAGACCTTCTTCAAAGCCAGCAAGAAGTGCTACGGATCAAAGCGGATCCACCAGGATTTGGTGGCTGACGGCGAAACCGTCTCTGAACGGCGGGTGGCGCGGATCATGAAAGAAAACAAGGTGTCCCCACGCTTGAACAAGCGCCGCAAGCCCGTAACAACGGATAGCAATCACAAGATGAGCCCATCGCCAAATCTCTTGGAGCAGGAGTTCCACTGCCTCACTCCCAATACGGTTTGGTTGGCCGACATCACCTATATCGATACGGATGAAGGCTGGCTTTACCTCGCGGGCGTGAAAGACATGGCCACGCGGGAAATCGTTGGCTGGTCGATGGAGGATCACATGCGGGCCGAGCTTTGCTGTGATGCTCTGACGATGGCCCTGGGTCGCAGGGGCCCCGTTCCTGGTCTGATCCACCACTCCGACAGGGGCAGCCAGTATGCCGGCGGCGATTATCGCAAGCTGATCAAAAAGGCAGGGCTTACGCAATCCATGAGTCGCAAGGGCCAGTGCCTGGACAATGCGCCGATGGAAAGCTTCTTTGCATCATTGAAAAAGGAGCTGGTCCACCAGCGGCGCTTCAAAACACGCGCACAAGCCAAGGCCGCAATCTTCGAATACATTGAGGTCTTCTACAACAGGCAACGACGCCATTCCGCGATCGGATACCAAACGCCGCAACAGGCCTTCAACAATATGACTTGGAAAATGACCGCATAGGGTCAATAATGAAACTGTCCGGTTATTGGGACGAAGTCCAAAGCGTTGAGTGAAGACAACATCACTGCGCGGCGCTTAGGGCGTCCAGAGACAGTGCCAAGCGGTTTTCCCGTCGACTAGTCCTACTATCCCCGGATCAAGACGCCTAAGTCGGCCACATTGGTCCCTGTGCCCCCTGT
>JABSRH010000312.1 GCA_013215175.1 Parvularculaceae bacterium
CGCTACGATCCCGATACGGGCGAAAACCCACGCGTCGACAGCTATGAAGTCGATGTGAACGGCATCTCGATGGTGCTCGACCTGATCATCAAGATTAAGTCTGAGCTCGACCCCACCGTCGCCTTCCGTCGCTCCTGCCGCGAGGGCGTTTGCGGTTCTTGCGCTTTCAATATCAACGGCAAGAACGGCCTCGCCTGCACCACGGGCCTCGATGAGCTCGGCAAAGGCGACATCGACATCTATCCGCTGCCGCACATGCCGGTGGTGAAGGATCTCGTCACGGACCTGTCGAAATTCTACGAGCAGCACGCTTCGATCCAGCCCTTCCTCCAATCCGAGAAAGAGCCCGAGAAAGAGCACCATCAAACGCCGGAAGACCGGGAGAAGCTTGACGGGCTCTATGAGTGCATCCTGTGCGCATCGTGCTCGACGTCGTGCCCATCTTATTGGTGGAACGGCAACAAGGGCGGCGAAGACGAGTATCTCGGCCCGGCGGCGCTGCTCCAGGCGCACCGCTGGATCCTCGATAGCCGCGATGATCAAACCGAAGAGCGCCTGGCTCAGCTCGATGACACGTTTAAGCTCTATCGCTGCCACACGATCATGAACTGCGTTCAGGTTTGTCCTAAGGGCCTCAACCCAGCCAAGGCGATTGCTGAGATCAAGCAGATGCTGGTGGAGCGCTCAGGCCAAAAGGCCAGCTGAGCGCCAGGCCGCGCCAACGACAATGTCAGCTTCGGCCAAGTCGCCGTCGACAATCCTGTCCCCGTGCCAGCAGCCGCCCTGCTGTTTGCGCCAGCGCTTGGGTTCCTCGCCCGTAAGCGCAAGTAAGCTTAAGGCTTTTCATCAGAGCACGATGCAACGCACCGTGCTCATTTTCGCCCTGGCGCTCTTCTCACCTTGCGGCTAGCGCCAGCGAGCTATGCGCTCGCCCTTCGTTGCCATTACTCTCGCCGTCCTGCTCGGCACCTTGCTTGATGCCATCATCAAGCAGACGTCCCTTGAGCTGTCGGTGGTTGCGGTAACCATGTGGCGGTTCGCGTTTGCTGCCGTTTTTGCCATCGCCATTTTCAGCACACGCCGAAAGTCGATGCCGACGCTCGAGGCTTGGCGCTTTCACGCGATGCGCGGCATCGTTCAGGCTGTCGGCGCTTTGAGTTTCTTCTGGTCGTTGACGCAGATCGCCTTGGCTGAGGCCACCGCCATCGGCTTCACCATGGCACTGTTCGTGCCTTTCATGGCGCGGGTCGTGCTGGGTGAGAAACTCAGTGCCAGTGCTGGCGTGGCCGCTGCGCTCGGGTTTGTAGGAGCGGTCTTCGCCCTGTCATCCGCGGCCAACGGGGTGCCGGCGGAGGGCAATCGCCTGCTCGGCAGCATCGCTGCGTTTGTTGCTGCCTTGATGTTTGCGCTCGCGGTGGTGTTGGTGCGATTGCGCACACGGACGGACGACAACGCGACGATCGTGATGTTCGGGAACCTGATCCCTGCCGTCTACATGGGCCTCGTGGTGGTGATCCTTCAAACCACATCTGAAACGCCTGGCGCGGTGGCGGCCGAGGGCCAGTTGGTTTGGATCATGGCCGTTGGCGTTGTGGGCTTTGGCATGGCCTGGCTCACCTCGCAGGCCTATCGCCATGCCGAGGCTCAAAAGCTGGCGCCGTTTGAGTATCTCGCGCTGCCGGCCAGCGTGGTGGCGGGGTGGTTCATGTTTGGTGAGGAGCCCCATTGGCGGCTCTATGTCGGCGGCGCGATCATCATCGGTGCCTGTCTCATCGTGGCGTTCGAAGACAAGTTTCCCGTCGCCCGCCGTCCCGGCCGACGGCTTTAGGTGCAACCCTAGCGCGGCTGACATTTGGCCCGTTGAGAACACCTCAAGCGTTGTCTGTCACACTACAGGCGCCTATCCGAGGAACCGATGGCCGAGACGCTGAACACATATCGATCGCTGCTGAAGGACGGCAGCCTGAAATCAGACCCGGCCCAGCTGGAAGCGGCTGAGGCGCTTGATGCGCTCGAGCAGCACTTGCGGACCACGAAGCCGCGGCCCTTCCCTTGGCAGCCGCCTCGTGATCCAGGCGGCCTCTACCTGTTTGGCGGGGTCGGCGCCGGTAAGACGCTGCTGATGGATATCTTCGCTCGTTCGGCCCCCGATTTGCCGACGCGCCGTGTGCACTACCATGTCTTCATGGAGGAGATGCACGCGTTCATCGGTCGTTGGCGCAAAATGACGGATAGCGCACGCCGCAAGGA
>JABSRH010000313.1 GCA_013215175.1 Parvularculaceae bacterium
TGGGTTTCGGTTCCGGGATTGGGGCGATCACAAATCCTGCCTGCCGTCTCAGGATCCAACATCCGTGGACCAGCAGATCGGCCTGGGTGACGGCACGCAGAACAGTTTTCAGTTGGTGAAGCGATACGCCTCGGGGTCACAGGTCTGGACGCGCAGCATCGCCAAACCGGTCGCGGGCAGCGTTCTGATTGCGCTCGATGGCCTTGCGCAGGCCGTTGGCTGGTCGGTCGACACCACCACGGGCCTGATCAGCTTCGACACAGCACCTACGGCAGACAGCGTGATCACCGCAGGGTTTCTCTTCGACGTGCCCGTGCGTTTCGACACCGATCTTCTCGATGTGACGCTCGATGTGGAGCGCATGGGCTCGATCACCTCCATTCCGCTTCTGGAGATCCGTACATGAATGACGAGACCAATTTCCTGACGGCTGTGATCCGCGAACTGGCGGCCCCCACCGCCATCGTGCTCGCGGCCTGGGGCGCACTGGGCGGGGCCACCAATGCGCTTTCCACCCGCATGCAGTTGCGCGAGGCGCTGCGCCATATCCTCTTGGGCGCGTTGATTGCTGCGGGCATGGGGAGCCTTTCCATGGCCGTGGTGGCGCTCTGGCTGGGCCTGCCGGTCCTGTCGATCCCAGCGGGATCGGCGGCGGGCTCCGCGGCCTATCTCGTGGGTGTCTTTGGCCCGGCCTTCATCGAGGTCACTCTGGCGCGCCTGCGCAAGGCCAAGGGCGACCCGTCATGACAGCCCTCTTTCGTTGGGGGTTCCGTCAGTTCCGCCGTGAGCTCGATCACCCACACCACCGGTTCTGGCACCGTCTGCGCATCGGTCTGATCTGCGCGCTCCTGCTCATCCTGATCTTCTGAGGAAGGACATTTCCCATGCACATCACCGACCAGGGCCTCTTGGCTCTGGCGCGGCACGAAGGTCTCGTGCCCGCGCCTTATCTCGACTCCGTTGGCGTCTGGACCTTTGGCATTGGCCACACCGCAGCCGCGGGCAATCCGGATCCTGTGAAGATGCCGCGGGGCATGCCGGAGGATATCGACGCGGGGATCCAGCGCGCGCTCAACGTGTTCCTGTCCGATCTCAAGCGATACGAGGATACGGTGCGTCGGGCTGTGCAGGTGCCTCTCAAGCCTCACGAGTTCGACGCGCTCGTCTCGTTTCACTTCAACACCGGTGGGATCGCAAAGGCCGCTCTGACACGGCATCTGAATGCAGGTGACCGCAAGAAGGCGGCACAAGCCTTCCTGAACTGGCGACGACCCAAAGAGA
Source organism: Parvularculaceae bacterium (assembly GCA_013215175.1). Classification (GTDB taxonomy): domain Bacteria; phylum Pseudomonadota; class Alphaproteobacteria; order Caulobacterales; family Parvularculaceae; genus Parvularcula. The sequence continues at coordinate 1,282 of JABSRH010000313.1, forward strand.
TCATCCCGCGACGTGAGGCGGAACAGTGCCTGTTTCGGGACGGGATCTATCCCAGCGGCGCAATCCCCGTCTGGGCCGCCAACGCGGCCGGGAGGGTCGATTTCTCCCGACCTATCCGCAGCCTGGGCGCGCAAGAGGCCCTCGCCATGTTGCGCTCCGATCCGCCTCTAAAACCGACCACGCCGCAAAACCTGAGACCCAGCTGGCTCGCCCGACTGCTCACGCATCTCACCACCATCCTTCGGAGGACCTGATCCATGCGCTATATTCGACCCAATTCCTTGACCTGGTGGGCGGGCGTGCTCGCCACCTCAAGCGGCACCTCGGCGCTCATCTTGCCCCATCAGGAGCAGCTCTCGGCCCTGGCGCAGCTTGTCTCCATGCTGGCGGGCGCGGGCGATACCTCGCCGCTGGCACTTATCTCGCTGGGCCTCGGGCTCATCGGCCTGCGCGACCGCATTGAACGCGGCTTTCGCCAGGAGCGGCGATGAAGTCCCTCGATCCAGACCTGCAGGCGCATCTCGATGAAGGCACGACAACGCTCTGCTGGTGCTGGCGCATCACCCGCGCTGATGGGGTGCGATTTGGCTTTACCGACCACGACAGGCCGCTCAGTTTTGATGGCCAGGACTATGAGCCCGACAGCGGTCTGACGGCCTCCGAAATCCGATCCGGCACCGATCTGTCCGTTGACGCACAGGATGCCGAAGGCGTTCTGTCCTCGGACCAGATCACTGAGACGGACATTTTGGACGGGGCCTGGGACAATGCCGAGGTCGAGGTCTGGCGGGTGAACTGGGCCGATCCCGGCCAGAGGGTGCTGCTCCGACGGGGTGCGATTGGACAAATCCGCCGGGGTCGGCTGTCCTTCGTGGCCGAGGTGAGGTCACTCGGCCATGTATTGGGC
>JABSRH010000314.1 GCA_013215175.1 Parvularculaceae bacterium
ACCGCGCCGATCTCGCCGCCGGGCGTATCAAGCTCTACGACGATGCCATCGGCGCCGCCGTCGATGGCCTGCTCGAACCGGCGCTTCATGCTGACAGAGGTAATCGCGTCTATTGGCCCCTTTGTGGTGACCACCGCGAGGTTGTTGATCTGTGTCGGGCCCGCGAGCACGCCGGGGCTCGTCGGCGAGCTTACCGCGAGGGGCGCTGGGTCAGCAGAGAGGCGGGGCGCGATTCTCGAGCCGGCGCCAGAAGCGTGGCTGCTGCTGCTGCTGCTGCTGCTGCTGCTGCTGCTGCTGCTGCTGGCGGTGGATCGGGTGGCTTCATCTGCGAGTGAGACAGCGGTCTGGGTAGAGACGAGCAACGCTATCGCCAACAGCATCAGCCCGCGGGCGAGGATACGGACGTGTCGCGAGGGGCGTTTGCGTGGCATGCGTGCTCGCTTCCGGGATGTCATCCGGGGTGTCATTGGCTCATTGTACGTTTCGGTCTTGGTCGGGTGTGGTTTCACCGGTTTCGTGAGGGGTCGCTCTGTTCGATGTTCCAGGACATCTGCGGGCCGGTGCAATCGATATGAAGGGCAAAGAAGCCGTCGGGCTCGTGAGCACGGATGGCGGGCCAGATCGCCTTGCGGTCGGTCTCGGGGAGGGGCAATTCGTCGATAGCGTGCTCCTCGATCCACTCGAGGCGGCCTTCGCGCATCTCGAAAGGCTCGAGTTCCACGCTCCCCATGACACGGTAGTAGAACATCATCCAGTTCACTTCTCCTTGGAAGCCGTGCTCGGTGATGAGGCCGCCTAAATGAAGCCGGTCGAGGGGGATATCAAGGCCCGCCTCTTCCTTTATCTCGCGCTGGGCGCATTGCGCGGGGCTTTCGCCGATCGCGGTCTCGAGCTTGCCGCCGATGGGGGAGTAGAGATCGAGGTTGGGTGGCTTCTTGCGGTGGAGCATGAGCACGCGTCCCGCCTCGTCGCGCAGGTCGCAGAGGACCGCGATTTTATGCGGGAACTGAGGTGGGGCGGTGGACGACGAATCGGGTGTTTGTGGGTTCTCCATGTCGGCGGAGGGTAGCGCCGCGATCGGCGCAAGATTCTCGCACAGGCGCGAAGCGAGCCGATGTACCATCGGTAGGAGGACGCGTGCAAGACAAACAAGACAACACGCAAGGCACCCATGGCGCTTCGGCACTCGCTGGCAGGCGGGCGTACTTCGTCGGCGTTGGTGGATGCGGCATGTCGGGGCTCGTCCGCCTCTTTCGGGGCCTTGGTGCTGAGGTTTCTGGGTCGGACCGCTCGGCCACAGGCATCACTGAGCAGCTCGAGTCTGAGGGCGTGTCGGTCAGCTTCGATCAGGCTGCGGGTTTGATCCCGGAAGGGACAGACCTTGTTGTCCACTCGGCTGCAATCCGTGCGGACCATCCTGAGATGATCGCTGCTTCCCAGGCTGGGTTGGAGCAGTGGAGCTACGCCGAAGCGCTGGGCGTCTGCATGGGCGGGCGGACGGGTGTCGCGGTAGCGGGCACGCATGGCAAGTCCACAACGGTCGCGATGCTCGGGCATGCTCTGATCTCATGCGGGCTCGACCCATCGGTAATTGTGGGTGCGACCGTGCCTCAGCTGGCACCCGATGCGGGCGTCGAATCCGGTGGGACGGGGTTCCGGCTTGGTTCGAGCTCGGTGCGGAGTGGTGCGTGCGCGGGCGAGCCGGGCCTGCTTGTGGCAGAAGCCTGCGAGTACAACCGCTCTTTCCACATGCTCCAGCCCAAGATCGCCGCGATTACCTCTGTGGAAGCCGACCATCTGGACATTTATGGCTCGCTCGACGCGGTTGTTGAATCGTTTGCGGACTTCGCGGGCCTGCTGCCCGCAGCTAGTGCAGGCGGCAAGCTCCTGATCGCCCACTCGGGCGCACATCGGCGTGAGGTCGTCGCGCGGACTGGGGCGCAGGTCGAGACCATCGGGTACGAGCCCAGCGCTGATTGGCAGATCACTTACGACACGAGCACCCGCCAGGTTGGGCTTGTGCGACAAGGTCGCCCGGTCTGTGATTGGGTCCTCGCACTTCCCGGCGAGCACATGGCCTTTGATGCCGCCGTGGC